>DAOTTR010000802.1:0-4606 GCA_034437715.1 Caldilineaceae bacterium | reverse complement strand
GAAATAAGGATCCAGCGCTTGCCAAACAAAATCATGCGTAGGGGCGGCTTGCAGCCGCCCCGCGTTTGGCTCGCTGCGAACGGGCGGCTGCAAGCCGCCCCTACTGCATACTTGATTCTTTGCAATGGCCTAACGTGTTTAAACACGTTTCCCGTCGCAGGTGTTGAATTCATTCAACACGAATTTAACGTTGTCGTAACGATTCAGCCGGGAACGCGATTGGCCTGAATCGTTACCTTTAGTCTTTACTACGGTTTAATCCCGCATAATTTCGATTACAGTGTACTAGTAGATCCCGGCGTAAATAAGGTACCCTATTTTTACCATGATGTACACGAGTAACGTGCCTTATTAACTGCCGTGGTATCTACGCCCAACTGTACTAGGTAGTTGAACACAAGTTACATTTTCGATCAGGAATTAACCGCCTCATACGAGATACCTAACACACAACCCTTGTGGAAAGTTATGAATATGCCCATGTCTACAGCGCGCACACAGCTGGTTAACCGCAATGTTTGGCGGACAATGGTTGTCTGCCTGTTCGTGATCGCGACACTGTTTACCCTCAACACTGCCCGGGCCTATGCGGCAGAGATTGAAGTCGGCTATAGTGATTTTGGCTACCCAAGCGGCGT
The DNA here is from genome assembly GCA_034437715.1 of Caldilineaceae bacterium. Classification (GTDB taxonomy): domain Bacteria; phylum Chloroflexota; class Anaerolineae; order Caldilineales; family Caldilineaceae; genus JAHBVH01. The sequence continues at coordinate 3,968 of DAOTTR010000802.1, read as the reverse complement.
TGCTGCCAACAACGAAGCAACCGCCGAAAAACCGGAAAGCAAGCTATGGTGGAATGATGGCGTTTGGTGGGCAAGCATGTGGAGCACCGCAGGCAATGCCTATCATATCCATAAACTCAATTGGGCCACGCAAACCTGGAGCGATACCGAGGTAGCACTGGACGATCGCAAGTCATCCAAGGCGGATGTGCTTTGGGATGGCAACAAGCTCTATGTTGTCTCACATATTTGGACGCAGACGGGTTTGGCCGCGGCGGCTGGTCAACGGGGCGAGTTGTTCCGTTACAGCTACAGTGGCGGCAGCTACACATTGGATGGCGGCTTTCCGGTAGAAGTCAATGGTGCTACAACCGAAGCACTAGTGATCGCCAAAGATACCACGGGAACCTTATGGATCACCTATGTCCAGAGTAGCAAACTTTGGGTGAACCACAGCATTGGCGGCGACGATGCCAACTGGGGAACGCCCTATGTCATGCCGGTTGGCACGGCTGCCAATGTGGCCACAGATGATCTTGCCACCCTCATTAACTATAATGGGCACATTGGTGTCATGTGGAGTAACCAAAGCTCTGGCATCAAAATGTACTTTGCCGCCCATGTAGATGGCGCAGGCGACACCGCCGCCGATTGGAAGGTGGCTGCAACCTATAGCCTTTCCGGCGACGACCATATCAATCTTAAATCCCTGCATAGTGATGCGGCCGGCAACTTATTTGCCGTTATTAAAACCTCATTTTCGGCTGCTCCGGATAAACAAAACCCGCCCAAACCGCTCATCGTCGTCCTAGCCTGCACACAAGGGGATTGCACCACAATTAGCGACTGGTCGGCCCACACCGCCTATATGACGAATGAGGGCAACCCAACGCGCCCCATGCTGCTGATCGACACCACCAACCGCAATCTATATGTCTTTGCGCGTGTCGTCGATAATACAGGGGTCGGCATTTTCTACAAGATGTCGAGCATCGATACGATTAACTTTCCGAGCAATGCCGCCGATCCCATCCTCGGGACCAAGTTTATCTACAATAACACCGATGAGTCAAGCGCCTACAAGAAAATCAATGATCCAACGTCCACCAAACAAAATGTAAACAGCAGCACGGGCTTGGTGGTATTGGCTAGCGATTCGAGCAAGCGCTATTATTTGCATAATTGTCTGTCCCTATCCGGGCAGGCTGGTGATTGCACCGCGCCACCCGCCACGACGCCAACCAGCACGAGTACACCAACGCCAACACCAACCGGCACAAACACACCTACAGCTACGAGCACATCGACACCCACACCGACCGGTATTGCAACCGCTACCCCCACACCAACGGCAACAGCAACAGAGATCGCAACCGCCACCCCAACGGTAACGAGCACGCCAACCGCCACACCGACGGCAACGAGCACCGATGACATGACCGTCACACCAACCACCACACTAACCCCGACCAGCACCGGCGACATAACCGAGACACCGACGCCCACCACGACGCCGACTGCCACACCGACAGAAACGTCGGGATTAGGCACGCCAATCGCCACGCCGACTGAGGTTGCCCCCTTGGCAGTCAAATTTAGCAGCGGCACCTATCTGGCTCCGGCGGGGAGTGAAGAGATCGTCATCACCGCTACACTAGATAGACCCTCCACATCCGCGATCACAGCCCATTACACAGGCACAATTCTCACCCAGGCAATTGCACAATCAGTTGCAGAGAATCCAGTCATCAGTGGCACGCTGAACTTTGCACCTGGGGAGACCAGCCAAAGCTTCACTGTCAAAATTTCGCCTGAATGGCAAACTGACGCAGAAACTAAGATCGAGTTATTGATGACCAGTAGCGATCAAAATGGCGCTTCAGAGCAGACGAGCAATGCTATGATAATCATCGCACCCAATTGGCTCTATCTACCCTTGGTGCAGAAGTGAGGCGCAACGTTATGATATATGCCACTTGCCTGGAAGAATCGTAGCGTGTAAGAGAAATTGTGATGGATTCAGCGGTTGTAGGTCACGTTTGCAACATGATAGGCTCGTTCAATGCAAAACTTCCGGTTTGTAGCCGGACAAACATCGTCACCCCATAGTTTTTTGGGGCGGTGTTGCGGCCTTGGACAGATTGTCACGTTGCAAACGTGACCTACGTTACTAGCAGTCTCGGTTTAGTATAGAAAAGGTTCCCTATGAACACTTCTCCTCGCCTCTCCCAGTTGCAAAAGGGTAAAGCGATTTTTTCCCATTTATGGCCGGTCTTGCTGGTCCTTTGCCTATTTGCCCTCCTCCCCGGCAATCGCCAACGCGCGTACGCATTTTCGACAACGCTGCTCGCGCAAGCCCAAGGCACAGCGACCCCGCCGGTAGCCGATTTCGCCAGCAACAGTACTGCCAGCGAAGCACCCTTCCCGGTCGAGTTCCACGATCAATCCAGCGGCAACCCCATTGCCCGGCAATGGGACTTTGGCGATGGCACCACATCAACCGCACAAAACCCCAGCCATACGTACCAAACCCCCGGCGGCTATGCTGTGACGCTCACCGTGACCAATGCTGCTGGTGTCAACACGCTGACCCGCGCCACCTATATTATTGCCAATTCAGCGCCAGTTATTGACCTAGTTTTGCCGCCCGATCTGCCCTCGCTCTTTGAAGATGCCGATGCGCCGACACCGCCAGAGAAAAACGACGAGGTGCGCGCGGCAGCACCCCTCCAAACAGCGGGCGAACCCAGCAGCCCCGTCCTGCAAAACCCAGCGAACGGCGCAACTGGTGTCACCAATCCGGCGGCGACACTGGAAACCTGTGTCGCCGACCCCGATGGCAATGCGCTGAAGGTCACCTTCTATGGGCGCGACATTTCGCCAATCACGGTGCCGGATTTTACGATTGCTGTTCTGCCCGACACCCAGTTTTACTATAGTGCTGATGGCACGACAGCCCCTACTTTTTTGGCCCAAACCCAGTGGATTGTTAGTAGCCGCGCGGCGCGTAACATTGTCTTTGTGAGCCACTTGGGCGATGTCGTGGAGGATGGCAGCGTGCCCGGCGCGGGCAAGGCCAGCGAACAGTGGGCAACCGCCGATGGCGTCATGCGCGTCATTGAAGACCAAACATTGACTACCTTGCTCGATGGGATTCCCTATGGCATCGCTGTGGGCAATCATGATCAAGGTCCATCCTTTGGCGATCCCAGCAAAACCCAACTCTATAACCAATATTTTGGTGTAAGTCGCTTTCAAGGCCGCGGCTATTATGGCGGTCATCTAGGCGCAGATAATGACAATAGCTATCAGCTCTTCTCCGTCGGCGATCTCAAGTTTCTGCACATTGACTTAGAGTTCGATACCTCAAGCCGACCGGCCACCTTTGCCTGGGTCGATAGTTTGTTGCAAACCTATAGCGACCGCTGGGTGATCCTCTCTGCGCATGAATTGGTGCATCACACGGGCGAGTGGCGACCGCAAGGGTTGAAAGTATGGGAGAACATCAAGGATAATCCGAATGTACTGCTCACGCTGTCCGGCCACATTGGTGGCGAAAATCGCCGCCAAGATACAGGGTATCATGGCAACGTGGTCCACAGCTTTCTCTCTGATTACCAGAACCGCGCCAATGGCGGCGATGGCTGGTTGCGCTATCTGGAATTTAAGGGTGCGCAGAGCAGCGTAACGGTCTACACCTATTCGGTTACCAAGAACGCCTATGAAACTGATGCGACCAGCTTCTTCAATGCCGCATTCGACACACCGGCGACAGGGCCAATGCGCCGCCCCTTTCAAATTATTGGTCAACAGATCAATGTGGCTTCGGGCACTTGTACCACCACCACCTGGAATGGCTTGGTTGCCGATCACCAATACGAATGGTATGTGGGGGTGAGCGACAGTCCGAGCGATGCCGCGGATGTACAGACCTTCAGTAGCCGCGCCACCTTTGCTACGGGAGCCGGCACGCCCACCAACATTGTCAA
>DAOTTR010000801.1:0-23269 GCA_034437715.1 Caldilineaceae bacterium | reverse complement strand
CACATCCACATTGCGGCCAGTGTGGTGCGCGTCTTGCAAGGCTTTGGCGTGGGTGTGCTGATTGCGATTGTACTGGGGTTGGCCGTGGGCTTGTCGCGCCAGGTGGAAAGCTTCGTCGAGCCGACCTTACAGGCCATCCGCGCCGTACCCTCGCTGGCATGGGTGCCCCTGTTGATTTTATGGATGGGCATTGACGAGGCCCCCAAAATTACCCTGGTGGCGATTGGCGTCTTCTTCCCTGTCTATACCAATTTGGTGGCGGGTATCCGTGGCATTGATCGCAAGCTCATCGAGGTGGGTCATGCCTATGGCCTCAGCACGCCCGAGTTGATCCGGCATATTTTGCTGCCCGCCGCGCTGCCATCGCTGTGTACCGGGCTGCGCATTGGCTTGGCCCAAGGCTGGCTCTTCTTGGTGGCGGCTGAATTGATCGCAGCCTCGCGTGGGCTGGGCTTCTTGCTGATCGATAGCCAGAACACCGGCCGCTCGGACATCATTGTCCTGAGCATCGTCCTTCTAGCGCTGATTGGCAAAGCCAGCGATTGGCTGCTGCAACGCCTAGAACACCGCTTGCTGCGCTGGCAAGATGCATTCAAGGGCACTTGAGCGGGATAGATATGACCTATCAAGCCATGTCTCAAGCTATGTCTTGTTCCACGCAACAGCATAAATCGCTAGATAAACCGTAAAAGTCGCCCAGCTATACATTCAACCAATCGAGCAGATATCTGGGCGATTTTTACATGGGTTGACTAACCATTTAGGTAGCTGTCACTGGCGAATTTCCTCGGGAATACCCGCGGCATCTAATTCTTCTGGCGTAAAGTGTACTTGCGGCCCTAGAATGATCGTCCAGCCAGTTGTTGTGGTTACTGATGCCTGGTTGCCGGGCTGCACAGTGGTTTGTGCGGCGGGTGCATCATTGGTCGCAGCCACCTGATTTTGCAAGAAAATCAGATTAGGCATAGTCTCCACCCCGGCAGGCTGGATGCCCACTCTGGCCCAATTGCCGGCCACCTCTTGAATCTGTACGTCTTGCGCAGGAATGCTGGTATCTCGCACATAGTAGTCTTCCACCACATTCTTAATCTGTTCTGCTTCGACGGGTCCCAAATTAGCGCTGGGCGTGTTGCAGGCCGCTAACAGAGGGGCAGTCATAGCAAGTAAGAGCATGCACACCAGGCGCACCATCAACTTATAAGATTTCATTTACATTCTCCTTTTCGGTCACCATGCTGGCAGCTAGCCAGCTGGCACAAAACGCGCCAATGGCGTCCATAAGTAGATCTGTCATTGTATCGAACTTACCTAGAATTACGTCACCGCTGCGCATTTGATCATAGCCCCATTCCGCTATTTCCCAGGCGGCACCTACGCCAAGCCCAATCAAAACAACCAACAGCATAAAACGAAAGCGATGATCGTGGGCACCAATGAGCAGGGTACCGTATAGCCAGAGGATGAGGGGCAAGATGAGCGCAAACGTAGTATAGGCATGGACCACTTCATCGAACCACCCGATCGCCGCGTACAGATTCCATACCAGCCCCAGTATATTCACCAGAACGGCCACGGTCACGATACTCCACACGACGATCCACTTTCGTGATAAAACAGGCATAGCTATCCTCTACCGAAAACTTGCATTGACTCGCAATACTTGCCTACATCTACGGAGCAGCATAGGTCCGAAAAGACCAAGGCCGTTTACCAAATATCGCCTGTAATAAATCGTGGGGCAGACGGGAGTGATCGTGGGTTATATCTAATATTTGGTTTGAGGTTCCATAGCAAAATCATGCGCGAATGAAGGCAACTACCCAGATACCTACATCACCTTCCTCTATAAAAAGATATGACCAAGTACGGTTGGGTGCTGTAATTTCGCTAACAAACAGATAAACGGAGGGGTACATCAAAAAGGAATTTCACGGTTGCGCGCGATGCCCAACGCTTGAATTGTACAGCGGTGATTGGCGGCGTTGGATGTAGACCCAATTGTACCTTTTAGCACTTGACAAAAATCCAAATATTCGATAAACTATTTTTTAGCCATGACTAAATATTTGATTTATGGTCATTAGCAAGTAGATTTTGCAAGAATGTTACTCAACAGCTTGTACAATAGGAGGACAAGTACCGCGATGCGACTCAGATTTTTCTTACTCATTATCACATTTTTTCTCCTAACCGCCTGCAGTGGTGGATCAGCGGCTGCGCCGGATGATGGCCGCCTACAAATTACCACCACCACCAGCATGATCACCGACATTACCAAAGTGGTAGGCGGTGACTATGTGGATGTCAGCGGCTTGATGGGTGCAGGCATTGACCCACATCTCTATGTCGCTAGTGAAGGTGATATGGAGTTGTTTCAAGAGGCTGATGTCATCTTTTATAATGGGTTATTTCTAGAAGCACAGATGACCGAAATTCTCGAACAGATCGGCGAGCGCAAGACGGTAGTTGCCCTCACCAGCCAGATCGATACAGAATTGCTGATGCCCTGGGAACTCTACCCCGATGAATTTGATCCGCATGTCTGGTTTGATGTCAGCCTGTGGATGAAGGCCGTCGAAGCGGTGCGCGACACTCTAGTCGAAGCGGATGCCACCAACGCCGCCGCCTACCAAGCGAACGCAACTCAATATTTGGCAGAATTGACGGCGCTGGATGCCTATGTCAAAGAACAAGCGGCCCGCGTGCCTGCCGAACAACGCATTTTGATCACAGCGCACGATGCCTTCCACTACTTTGGGCGCGCCTATAGCTTTGATGTGCGTGGCTTGCAAGGCATTAGCACGGCCTCGGAAGCGGGCACCGGCGATGTCCAAGCCCTTGCTGATTTTATTACCGACAAGCAGATCCCTGCGCTTTTTGTAGAATCGTCGGTGCCGGTACGCAATATTGAAGCGTTACAGGAAGCCGTCCGCTCGCGCGGATTCGACGTGACGATTGGCGGGCAGCTATTCTCCGACGCCATGGGCGACCCTGGTACACCCGAAGGCACCTATGTCGGTATGGTGCGCCATAATATTGATACCATCGTAGGCGCGTTGTTGGGCGAGTAACGAAATTTGTAGTGAAGACTTTAGTCTTTGCTTTTTCAAAGAAGACCAAGACTGAAGTCTTCACTACCGAATAATAGAAAGACGGTAACCATGACCGAACAATTTGCAGTAGAAGTGACCGACCTCACCGTGGCCTATGGCGAAAAGCCAGTATTGTGGGATGTGGATGTGATGGTGCCCAAAGGCACGTTGATGGCGATTGTGGGGCCGAACGGTGCAGGGAAGACGACCTTGATCAAGGCGATTTTGGGCTTGACCTCGGCGGCGGCAGGCCAGGTATTAATCTATGGCCAGCCCTACCGCGAACAGCGGCGCTTGGTGGGCTATGTGCCGCAGCGCGGCAGTGTCGATTGGGATTTCCCCACCAGTGTGCTCGACGTGGTCATGATGGGGCGCTATGGGGAATTGGGCTGGTTCCGTCGCCCTGGACGGAAAGAGCGCGAACAGGCGCTCGTTGCGCTGGAAAAAGTGGGCATGGTCGACTATGCCGATCGTCAGATTAGCCAGCTTTCGGGTGGTCAGCAACAGCGTACCTTTCTCGCGCGTGCCCTGGTGCAAGATGCCCAGGTCTATTTTATGGATGAACCCTTTCAGGGGGTCGATGCCACCACCGAGCGTGCCATTGTGATGCTGCTCAAAGAGTTGCGCGAAGCTGGGCGCACGGTCATTGTGGTCCACCATGATCTGCAAACCGTGCCCGAATATTTTGATTGGGTGACGCTACTCAACGTCCGCTGTATTGCTTGCGGCCCAGTGGCCGACGTTTTCACCGATGAAAATTTGCGCCTGACCTATGGTGGCCGCGTCGCCTTTCTCAGCCGCAATGGCGCGCAACCCGCAACCGCCGCCACGTTGGATGCTGGTGCTACCGCAACAGGCACGCCGCTGACCGCGTTGAGTCAGCGCTAAAGGAGCCATCACATGGATTTGCTCGGTCTATTGCACGATCTATTTTTTGACTATACATTACGCACCGTGGCCTTGGGCGTCGGTGTGTTGGGCATTGTGAGTGGCGCGCTGGGGTCGTTTGCCATGTTGCGCCGCCAAAGTTTATTGGGCGACGCCATGTCTCATGCCGCGTTGCCAGGGGTGGTGCTGGCCTTTATGTTGACCGGCTCCAAGTCGCCCATTGTGCTCTTGCTGGGGGCGGCGGTGGCCGGTCTAGTCAGTACATTGATTATGATCGGCATCAATCGCTATACGCGCATCAAAGAAGACAGCGCGTTGGGCATCATTCTGTCGGTCTTTTTTGGCTTTGGGCTGCTCTTGCTCACTTTTCTCCAGCGCAATCCTGACGCCCGGCAGGCTGGGCTCAACAAATTTCTCTTTGGGCAAGCCGCCACGTTGCTGGTAGAAGATGTGCTGGTCATGAGCGCGTTTGGCGGCCTTGCGCTCTTGCTCATGCTGCTCTTTTGGAAAGAATTCAAGCTGCTGACCTTTGATCGCGACTTTGGGGCCAGCTTGGGCTACCCGATGACAATGATCGAAATTTTGGTCACAATCCTCTTGGTGATCGCGATTGTGATTGGCTTGCAAGCGGTGGGCGTCGTGCTGATGAGCGCCATGGTGGTGGCCCCGGCTGCTGCTGCTCGCCAATGGACCAATCGACTGAGTCTCATGGTCGCGCTGGCTTCGCTCTTTGGCGCGTTGGCCGGGGTCAGCGGCGCGTTGATTAGCAGCACCGGTGCCGGTCTTTCCACCGGGCCGGTGATTGTGCTCTGCGCCAGCGCGATCGTGATCATTTCACTGTTGCTGGCCCCCAATCGTGGATTGCTCTGGCACTGGATCGCGCGCCTGCAAAATCGGCGGCGGCTCCAGACCGAGCAGGTGTTGAGCAATCTCTATTTGCTGGCATCGCAACATGCCGAACCCACCTATCCCCACGCTGCGGCCGCGCTGCAAGTGATGGGGGCCAAGCCAGAGAGTGTGTTGCAAAGTCTCAAGGCATTGGCCGCCGAAGGCTTTGTACAACAGGCGCAAAATAGCCACTGGGCCCTGACGCCAACGGGTACGCAGCGGGCCGAGCAACTGGTTCGCCAACGGAATGGAGCCTAAGATGACCTCGCTACAAATTGAAATTCAACTCATTGCGTCAGTCGTTGCCATTGCGTGTGCGCTGCCCGGGGTCTTTCTGGTCTTGCGCCAGATGGCCATGATGAGCGATGCCATCAGCCATACCGTCTTGCTGGGCATTGTGATCATGTTCTTTCTGGTAGGCTCACTAGAATCGCCACTGTTGATTGTGGGGGCGACGATCATGGGCGTGATCACCGTCAGCTTGGTCGAGCTGCTCAACCGCACCAAGCTGGTAAAGCAAGATGCGGCGATCGCGCTGGTCTTTCCGGCGCTGTTCAGTGTCGCCGTCATTTTGATCTCGCGCTTTGCGCGCGGCGTTCATCTGGATGTCGATGCCGTGCTGTTGGGCGAACTGGCCTTTGCCCCCTTTGATCGGCTGGCCTTCTTTGGCCTGGATCTGCCGCGCGCCTTGGTCGTTATGGGCATTGTACTGGCGATCAACATCACCTTTATTGTGCTTTTCTTTAAGGAACTCAAGCTGGCGACATTCGATAGTGGCCTGGCCGCCGCGCTAGGATTTTCACCGGCGCTGATTCACTATGGGCTCATGGCCAGTGTCTCGATCACGGCAGTTGGCGCATTTGATGCCGTCGGTTCGATCTTGGTCGTAGCGCTGATGGTGACACCGGCGGCCGCGGCCTATCTGCTCACCAATGATCTCAAGCGCATGCTCTGGCTCAGCGCGCTGATCGGGGTGATCAGTGCGCTGGGTGGCTATTGGATGGCGCGCTGGCTGGACGCCAATATTGCCGGTTCCATGGCAAGCATCACAGGACTTGTCTTTCTGATCATCTTTTTGGGAGCACCCGAACGTGGGATCATTGCTGTAGCGCTACGCCGCAGCCGGCAACGCTGGGATTTTGCCCAATCGATGTTGACGATTCATCTCTTGCAGCACGAAGATAAACCCGAAGCCGAACGCGAAAGCCGCTCCGATCACCTGGTCGAGCATCTGCGCTGGCTGCCCGATCACGCGGAAAAGGTGATCCGCTATGCCGAGCGCAAAGGGATGATCCGCCGCCAAAGTGGTCAACTGCGCCTGACCGATGCTGGCCGCACGCTGGCGCGCCAGGCTATGGTCTATTAGTGACAGATTTCGTAGGTCACGTTTGCAACGTGACCTACGTTACACACGGCTAGCGAATTAGACCAGGCTTCCGAAGTGCAGTAAGATACCACTATACTGCACGATCAGATTGTAGAGATTGGGAAACAAGAGAAAGGGAGCCACGGCATGGAGAAAGTACGCAGCCCTTATGGCACATGGCGCTCGCAGATTAGCGCGGATCTGCTGGCGACGGCAGGGGTCTCACTCAGTCAGTTATCCGTAGAAGGGACGAGCATCTACTGGATCGAAGGTCGCCCCATGGAACAAGGACGCTATGTGCTTGTGCAACGCACACCGGACGGCCAGATCAACGACGTGACGCCGACCGACTACAACGCGCGCACCCTGGTCCACGAATATGGCGGTGGCATGTATTGGGTGCAGGATAGCATTGTCTACTTTTCTAATTTTTCCGATCAACGGCTCTATCGCCAAGCACCGGATGGTGCGCCCCAGCCCATCACCCCCGAACCGCCCGCGCCGCGCAGTCTGCGCTATGCCGATGGGCGCATTACGCCGGATGGGCGTTGGTTGATCTGTGTGCGCGAACGGCATGAGGCGGGGATTGTTCGCAATGAATTGGTGGCGCTGCCCACCGATGGCGCGGCCCCACCCAAGATTATTGCCGAAGGGTACGATTTCTACGCCACACCGCGCATCAGCCCCGATGGCACCCAACTCGCCTGGATGGCGTGGCGGCACCCACAACTGCCGTGGGATGGCACCGAATTATGGGTGGCGCATCTAAGCGCCGATGCGACACTGCACAATGCCAGACACGTTGCTGGCAGCAGTAGCGAGTCGATCTTTCAACCCGAATGGCGCAGTGATGGTGTGCTGCACTTTGTCTCGGATCGCACGAATTGGTGGAATCTCTATCGCGAAAGTGCCGGGCAGATTGAAGCAGTGGCGCCGCTAGCCGCCGAATTTGGCGCGCCCCAGTGGGTCTTTGGGCTGACCCAATATGTTTTCCTGGCCGATGGCACGATTGCCGCTATTTACAAGCGGGATGGCTTCGATCATCTGGGCCTGATTGTGCCGGGCAGCCAAACAGTACGGAGCGTGCCGTGTAGCTATACCACCCTGAATGGCATTGGCACCGATGGCAATCTCCTCTGGTTGATCGGCGGTAGCCCGACCAGCGAACAGACGGTTTTTATCCTCGATCCGCAGACGAGCACAACGACAACTGTCCGCAAAAGCTTTACAACGGGCATCGATCCTAGTTTCTTCGCACAGCCCGAACCTTTCGCCTTCCCCACCGAGGATGGCTTGACCGCCCATGCAATCTTTTATCCGCCGACCAATCCGCTCTTTGAAGCGCCCCAAGATGAACGCCCACCGCTGGTGGTGATCTGTCACGGTGGGCCCACCGGCGCGACCAATGCACGGCTGATGCTGAGTGTGCAGTTTTGGACGAGTCGTGGCTTTGGCGTGGTTGATGTCAACTATGGCGGCAGCACCGGCTATGGCCGCGACTACCGCCAACGGTTGCAGGGCAGTTGGGGCGTGGTCGATGTGATGGATTGTATCAATGCTGCACGTTTTTTGGTGGATCAAGGGCGCGCCGATGGTCAACGCGTCACCATTCGCGGCGGTAGTGCCGGTGGCTATACCACCCTGCGCGCGCTGACTTGGCAAGATTTCTTTGCAACAGGCGCCAGCTACTTTGGCCTGGCCGAGTTGGAATCGTTTGTCCATGACACACACAAATTTGAATCGCGCTATCTCGACTACCTACTTGGGCCATACCCAGAGCAAAAGGCGCTCTACTTCGCGCGTTCGCCGGTCAACTTTGCTGATCAGATCAGTACACCGGTCATCCTCTTTCAAGGCTTGGAGGATAAGATCGTCCCCGCTTCCCAGGCCGAGACGATGATCACGGCGCTGGACAAAAAGGGGCTGCCCTATGCCTATCTAGCCTTTGAAGGCGAACAGCACGGTTTCCGCAAAGCCGCAAATATTATCCGCTGTGCCGAGGCCGAACTCTATTTCTACGGGCGCATTTTTGGCTTCGCCCCAGCCGATGAGATCGAGCCCGTGACGATTATGAATTTGCCGTAACAAGCCAATGCCTGCCGCCGAACGCGCAGGACGCGTGCGCAACCTGAACTTGTCGAGGGTCACCGCCAAGTGGTTAACGTCACCGTACCTTGCGTGCCAATCGTGGCTGTGAGCAGGGGGGCGTTGCCGTCCAGCCGCTCATCACAACAAGTCACCTCGCCGATGACGGTTGGGGCTTGGCCAGCCGCCAGCAAAGTCATGGTGCCATCCGGCTGTTGCTGCCAGCGTTGGATCTGTAGCTCACCCGCCAAAGTGCGATAGAAGAGCACAAAGCCATCGCTATACTTTTGGCAGCTACAATACCCCACCTGCTCGTGTAACAAAAGATCATCTGTGCAGAAAGGCGTTTGCCCATCTGCCGATAATTGCCAGGTGACCAAACGGAGTTGGCCGGTCAGTGTTTGCACCACTGTGATCAGATGATCGCCACTGATCTGGGTGGCAATGATGTCCACATCTAATGGGGGTTGTACGCGATGACTCGCCACCAAGGAGAGCGTTTCGCCTGGCTGATAGCGCCACACTTGCAGCGCAAGCGTCGCCGGGATCTCCAACAACAGCGAGAATAAACACAAGCTACCATCCGGTTGCGGAAATACCCCCAGTCCACATGCACTGACGGGGGAAGCCGGAATTTTTTCTCTGTGCAGCAAGATCAAGGCATCGTCAGCCTGTAGCTGCCAGAGCGCGAGTTGCCAGACACCTGCTGCTGTCAGGGCAAAGGTCACAATGTGGTCGGGATCGAGCGCGATCATTTCTAACCATTGCACCTGTTGGGCAGCCTGTATGCTTTCCCCAGCCAAGTAAATTGCACCCGTATTGCTCACATCCCACCGGCTTAGGTGCAATTCCCCGGTTTTCGTGCGGCAGGCGATCACGTAATTGCGGGCGCGCACCAAGCGCACTTGTTGAATGGCGGCAACTTGCGCCGGGTAACTGCCCGTATGCAACAACGAACCGTCGGCATTGACCCACCAGCTAACCAGTTGCAACCGGTCATCCAGGGTGCGCAGGGCCGTCAACACCTGGCGCGCCCGATGTTTTACCATGACCGCTTCATGGGCCAATAGATCGGTGACACTTTGTTTAGGCGCAAGGCGCGACCGAGGCACAACTATGTTCTGCGCCGCTTGATCCACAATGATCTCCTTCCTACTGCGCAGGGCATGACCCCAACCTTCATACAAATTCTGCCAGGCACCAATGGCTGGCAGTTGAAATGTCACCGGCATGGGTTGAATTGATAACAAACCTGACATTACGTCCCCCTTTCTAACTAAGACCATACAATCTGTTTGGCAACCAATGAAAAGCGCTTGTGTCCAGGGGAATAGACACAAGCGCGTAATCAGTTGGCCGTATACAACACATGGCGTAAATTGCGACTGTCTACACTTTACACAATGCGCGCTACGGCTACTTGCGCCGTGGAATCTCCCCCAACGCGCAGGTGGATAGAGGCAAGCTTCATTGGCGCGTCTGGATTTTTTGCAAATTTCGTTTATAATTTAAGTATTCCTATGATACTAGTAGATCCCGGCGTAAATAAGGCATCCTACTTTGACCATGATGTACATGAGTAAACGTGCCTGATTGACTGCCGTGGTATCTACGCCCAACTGTACTAGTAGATCTCGGCGTAAATAAGGCATCCTACTTTGACCATGATGTACATGAGTAAACGTGCCTGATTGACTGCCGTGGTATCTACGCCCAACTGTACTAGTAGAAAGTTGATCGTTCGTTGTTGCATCGTTGATATCGCCAATGCCTATCTAATCTAAACTGCGGTTGTGTTGAAAACGCGAAGAGCGTTTGGTGCAGTAGAATCATCAACTTCGCATTTTCAAACAGAGCAAAGTATAGGAAACCATAGATGCCCATATTAGAACTCGCCTTGCTCGGCCGCCCACAAATTGTGCTGAACGGTCAGCCGCTGGAGATCACATCGCATAAAGCCAAAGCGCTGCTCTATTATCTCGCCATGAGCCGCCAAGTCCACTCGCGCCAAGGATTGGCTGGTTTGCTCTGGACAGATCTGAACGAGGAGGCCGCGCGACGCAATTTGCGCGTTGAATTGCTCAAGGCGCGCACGAATTTGGAAGCCTTTTTTATTGCCGAGCGCGATAGCATCGCCTTTGATCGCACCGCCGATTGCCAACTCGATGTGGTGCGCTTTGAAACGAGTCTGCGCGGCGAACCGACGTTTGAACAAATTCAGGAAGCCGTCACCCTCTATCGCGGCGAATTTCTCGAGGATTTTCATGTACGCGACGCGCCCTTCTTTGAAGAATGGGTGACGAGCGAGCGCGAACGTCTCTGGCAGATGGCGCGGCAGGCCATGCTGCGCCTGATCAACCACTATATTCAGCGGCGGCACTATGACGCGGGCATCGCCTGTGCCAATAATTTGCTGCGCCAGGAACCGTGGTCCGAGGAAGCACACCAACAGTTGATGCGGCTATTAGCGCTCAGCGGTCAACGCAGTGCGGCATTGGTGCAATATGAACTGTGCAGCCAGGCGCTCAACGACGAGTTTGGCGTCCCGCCTTCCGATGAAACCAATGCACTCTACGATCAGATCGAGTCCGGTGCATTGGTATCCGATGCGGCTGCCCTTGCGGCGGCTCCCCAAGCCGCCCTTGCCAGCGCGCCACCGGTGCCAATCCCCTTTCAAGCACCACCCGCGCTGCTCCATTTTGTGGGACGCGCCGCCGAGTTGGCAACCTTGCAAGCGCAGTTGCGTGGCGCACAGCCCAATCGGTTGGTGGCGCTGGTGGGTATGGCAGGTATTGGCAAGACCACCCTGGTGGCGCATCTAGCCCACGATCTACGCGAACACTTTGCCGATGGTGTGCTCTGGGCCTATACCGCCAGTATAGAGCCGCTCGATATTCTGGGCGGCTGGGCCCAGGCCTATGGCTATGACTTTAGTGGTCTTTCGGATGTGGAAAATCGGGCGGCAGCGCTGCGCGGTGTGCTGGCCGACAAACAAACGTTGATCGTGCTGGATGATGTGCGCAGCCTCTCGCGGGTGCGCCCCCTTTTGGTGGGCGGTCCCCAGAGCGCCACCTTGCTTACTACGCGCGATCTGGATGTGGCGACGGCGTTGGGGGCCTCGCCCTATTCGGTTAATGAAATGACGCCCGCCGATGGCGAACGGTTGTTGACACGCATTCTGGGTGCAGAGCGAGTAGCAGCAGAAACGCAGGCGGCCCAAGCGATCTGTGCGCTGCTGCAAAATCTGCCATTGGCCGTGGAGATTACAGCGCAACGCTTGCTCTCACGCCCGCGCCGCCGCCTGGCCGACATGGCGCTGCGCCTGCATAATGTCCAGGATCGGCTCGACCTGGCGATCAGTGACCGTGCCGTGCGCACCTCGTTCATGGTCAGTTGGGAATCGCTGGACACGGCCCTGCGCCGGATCTTTGCCCTGCTGGGTGCTTTCGAAGGCCGTTCCTTTGGCGCGCCGGCCCTCGCCCATCTGGCCGAACTAGATGTCTATACAACCGAAGATCGCCTCTTTGCACTTACCGCGCTTTCGCTGCTCACCGAAGAAGCGGAAGATCGCTATCGGCAACACCCCCTGCTGGCCGACTTTGCGCGCGAGCAATTGGGCGAAGACGCTGTTGCACTACGCCGCATGAGCGCCTACTATCAGCGCTTCGCCCAGACGCATCAGCGCAACTTTGCCATGCTCCAACCTGAGTGGGAAAACATGTTGGCAGGCATGCGCCTGGCCCACACGTTGCAGGAATGGCAATTGGTGTTGGATTATGCCGATACCCTAACCGTGCCCTGGTTTACCCGTGCGCGCTATAGCGAGGCGCGGCAGGCCTATCCGCTGGCGCGCGAAGCGGCGCGCGCGCTAGAGAATCAGCATGCGCTGGCAATGGCTTTACTGCATTGGGGTCAAGTTTGTATTGAGCAAGATGACTATCAAGAAGCCGAAGAATTTCTGCATCAATGTTTGGCTTTTTTTGAGGAGGCTGCCGATCAGCATAACAGTGCGACAGCCAAGTATTATTTGGCAAGAATCGCGCTTGATCAGATGCACTATGATAGAGCAGAAAGCTATCTGGACAATAGTCTGCAATTGCGCCAGCAAATTGGTGATCAATCGGGCACGGCCGCGACCACCTATCAACAGGCGCTGCTCTTTTATCGTAAGGGACAGTTCCCCAAAGCGAAGTCGCTCTGTGCGTGGGCGTTGCGCGTGCAAGAGGAAATCCACGATCAGTTAGGCAGCCTACCCACCCTGCGCTTATTAGCCGATATTGCCCTAGAGCAACAGGATTTTGTCAGTGCCGAGCGTTACTGTCAGCGCGCGTTGGCTCTGTGCAACCAACTGCATAATCGCGGGGAATTAGCCGCCACCTATTACAGTTTAACCGTCGTTGCCAGATATCAAGGCGCTTATGATGTGGCACAAACCTATGCGCAAGAAGCATTGAGCTTATTCCAATTGATTGGGGACCGCGGCTTTCAAGCGCTGATGTACTACGAATTAAGTCGAATTCATGCAGCAAATAAAGCATTTCCGGCGGCAATTGAGATTGCCGGCAAAAGTTTAACCCTCTTTCAAGATCTGCATGAAAGCTTCAACTTGGTCTATGTCTTGCGCCACTTGGGCGATATTCACAAAAGTTTGGGACAAGCCCAGCTTGCTGCCACCTACTGGCAGCAAGCATTAACCATTGCTGAATCCAAAGAACATCCGCTTGCTACGCAGATCGAGGAATATTTAGCGCAACTGCAAGCGGTACCATCGCTTTAATGGGCATTGCCGCCCCCCGGCCCTTCTGTAGCCCAACCGCTGCCATCCAACAGGGCCATCCACACCTGGGGGGGCATGTTAAAGCCCGGTTTGCGTTGTGCGGCAGCCTTGATGGCGTCGATCCACAGCCCCGTCTCCCCAACCCTGCGCGCAACCGATTTGGCATTGGCACCCTTCAAACGCAACCACTGCCCAGTCGATTCTTCCGCCATCGCGATCTCTGGCACATGAATGCTGTCCACAGGCAAATTTTCTACATAATGCAAAAAATGGTCGGTGAGCGCGTCGACGGATTGGCCATCCGCAAGCTCACTGCTCCACAGCGGATCGGCCATGAGATCCGTCAGATCATGTGTAAGCAGCGAGGTCACTACCGCATCGATCATAGCCTGCGCCTCGCTCAGATCAATCGTAGCGCCGTAGCTGGTGGTAAAACGGGTAGGCTTGCCACGCGCTAGCTGCCAGCCAATCCAGCGATCCACCAGTGCTGTGCGTACGCGCTCGAAGCCGCCCAGCTTCTTGAAGACTGCATTATAGATGTTGGGGCGCAGCGCAGCCACCGGATGCTCGCCATCATCATGGGTGAAGGCGTCCAGCGCATCATCGGTGACCAATGCTTCAAAACCAAGCGCCATCACCGGCCCACCAATCAACGCGCCATAGACATCGGCAAAGATCTCTTCCAGCCAAGCCACACACCAGGCCGGTTTGTCGGCAAAGCGATACAGCAACGCGGCATCAAAGCGACTGCCAGCAAACTTGCCCCCGGCGCGCACGCGCCCATAGCGATAGATGTAGTGCCCCACTTCATGGGGGATCGCCAGCAGATCTTGGGGGGCCGTCAGGATGCTCAGCGGCAAGCCGATGAAAATGACCGGCGCGTAGGGAATTAACCGCACGTCGGTGGCCTTTTGAAAATAGGTGATCACAGTAGCGTTTTCGATCACCCCTTGGCGAATCGCCGGTTCAAGTGATTGATAGGCCAGTGTGTCAGCGCGACTGAGTGTCTTGATCATCTCCGGCGAAGCCAAGGTAGCCAGGCGCTGTTGCCAGGCGCGCACAATTACATCCATATCATGGGCGATCTGATCCAGCGTGGTGCGCAGGGCATATTCGGGCGGATAGGTGGTGGACGGTTCCAGAAAAACCGTGGCGCCCGCGCCAAAGCCATCTAGAAAAAAGCGCACCTGACTCTCGCCAAAGGCCTTGAGCGCGGTCAAGGTGCTCTCTAAGGTGGCGTGGCGTACAGTTTTCTCCTGCTGTTGCATTGCCTTCAGCGTATGATTCATTGTCTTTTGCAGGGCATCCCAGCGATTTTGCCAGGCAGCCGGGTTGAAGGTAGGGGTTGGCATATAGATTTTCCTTTTGGAACAAGTGGGTCAAGGGCGTTGTGATCCAGCGTATTACGCAATCGATAAGGGCTCTGTACAAAATATAAATAACAGATTGGGTAACAGCAAGGGTGCAAATTTCAGGCGAGATGCAGACCGCTCGGCTCGATGACCGAATGGTCTACCATACATTGCTATCTTTGTAATACTTATCTTTGTAAGATGACGAACTATACTCGTGAAGGGCATAAATGATAACTACGACCCTAGAGAAAAATGGTAGAAATCGTTATCATCTATGGCCTTGCTCAGTATATCTATAGTATAAGGTACGCGCGTTAAGGCAGCGTTGATCAAACGTTTATAGAATCGTCAGTTGCTACAGCAATCTGTTTATGGCACAGATGCATGGTGATCTGCTCGAGCATGTGCTGCCACACCGCCGCGCCCACACTCGCAGGGTCAAGGATGAGATGGCGAACGGTGTGGCCTGTCTGCGCCGGTGCTTTGTGGATTGGGTGCAGTTGCCATTGCGTCAGTCGCTTGTTGAGGACAAAGCGCTCGATTCCCTGGGCCGAAACCAGTTCATCGGCGGGATCGATCAAGACCAGGGTGGGAATGTTGAGCGCTGCGCCGGGCTGGTGATGCAGATGGCGCAGTGCCGTATAGAGCGCATGGTAGGCAGCAATGGGCGTCACCCTATTGGCGCGATAGAAGCTGGGGGCGCGGCTGCGAATGGATAGCTGTGGCCAGTGCGCCAGCAGCGCGGGCAAATGACAATAGGCGTGCAGTGCCAGCGCGGGTGCCAGCAGAATCATACGTGCAAAGCGGACATCCGCCGCCGTTGCCAGCAGATCGCAGCCCAATAGCGCACCCAGCGAAAAGGCAACGAGGAAGATCGGTGCGCCGGTTGATCCAGCATAGGTCACCGCCTGTTGATAGGCCGCGGCAACTTCGGCGCGCCAGCCCTGGTAACTCACCTGGTGGAATGCAATCAGACGTGCGCTTTCGTCTGAACAACCGGCCAGTGGCGTATAGTTTTCACCATGCCCACGCAGCGCGCAGCGCACAACCGCGATGCCCTGGCAGCGCAATGCATCTGCCAGCGGTTGCATACATTCTGGTTTTACATTCAGACCGTGGATCACCAGCGCGACGCCATACAACGGCGCGGGTACGGCGCAATCTGTGGTGTCACGGGTAGGTGCGAAAATCGTGTGCATTTCTTGGGTTATGCTATACTCAGCCCATCAAGACGTTACGGTAACACATACGGTAACACAATAGAGATCATTCCGATTTGTTATTTCGGCAACAAAACCAAGTGCAATTGTTCGCGCTTGTGCGGTTACAAACCGCACCTACGCATGCACAAAATTAAATCGGAATAAGGTCTAATACGCCAAAACAGCCTCTGTTGCTATCGGAGCACCATCAAAATTGCGAGTGATTTATGTCTGCCATTAGCGCCGTACACATCCTAGAACAGGCCACGGCCATTGTCATCCCTGTCTATTTTCACTCCGAAACCGACCCTGAATTTGCCCACACCCTGCTGGCGGAAACGGTCCAGTTGTTTGTACGCGAAGTGGCCGATCCTGCCGCCATCTGCCTGAGTGTAGATGGATCAACCGTAGGCGACAGGGTGGCCGCGCGCATTGTCGCGGCCACGGGCGTGCAAGTGGTCAATGGCGCGCGCAATCAAGGCAAATTGGGTGCAGCGCGCACCGGTGCACAGGCCATGTTGCACGATCCACGTTGGCGCTACGTCGCCATGATCGACCAGGACGGCGACCACTTTGCCAACGATCTGCTCAACCTGGTGCGCGCGGCCGAGCATGTGATGGCAACCCTGGCGACAGACAAAGTCCTTGTCCTGGGTGGGCGGCTCAGTCGGCATCGGCCATTGGGCTTCCTGCGCGGCGAGCAAGAAGATCTGGCGAATCGCCTGTTGCTCGATGCCTTGGTCTATCACGCTACCATCACCAGCCAGCCGTTGCGCTGGCAATTTACTGGCATGGACGAGTTGCCGGATTTCCATTCTGGCTATAAGCTTTTCACACGCGCCAGTGCCGAGGCCGTTTTTGCGAGCGCACCACAACTGGCAGGCTGTAGCGACCATGCCTATTATCGCCACGCGGTCGAAGCAGTGATGACAGTCGAAGCGCTGCTCCACGGTGCGGTCTTTGCTACCGTCAATCGGCGCACCTATGATGAGCAGCCGATGTCGATCTTTGCCAGTATCAACCGTAGCCAGTTGGCCGCCGATATGATCATCTGGCCGTGCAAGCGGCTGGGCATCCCCGGCCACTTTGTTGAACAGTGGCTGACCAATCACCTGCACCGTCTACTATTGGGCACTTACGCGCCACAAGGCCGCACTGAGTTGCTCGCCATCCGCGAGCGGGTGCTACAAGCCTTTGATCGTCCCCTGCCCACTGACGAGCAACATGCCACAATTCAACGCTCACTGTTTCTTTAGCTTCTCATCATTGTCCCGCTTCATACGCCTGCAACGAATAGGTACCACCAGTGCGACCATCGATAAACTTGACCAGCCTATAGGGCGCGCCCGTGGCGATCCATGCCTGAGATTCGCTATCCGGCGTGCGCAGCTCGATTAGCCATGCTTCGTAGGTGCCAGCGGGCGTCTCGACCTGCTCTTGCTTAATCACCTGGATCGTGGTGCGCTCCAGCAAGTTGGCGACCGGCAGAAAGCTGTTGACCTGGGTGGCATAGCCCACGCGCAATGGCAAGGTGCGTACCAGCGCCAGCAGCGTGCGTTGATCGCGCGCATCGCTGGGGATGTTGATCCGCTCATAGGTCGTGACATCCTTGGCCGTTGTCAGTTCCAGATCGGCCTGGCCGCTGCTGTAGGTGGTATTGACCTGTTCGCGTGCGCTACCCGTCATGCGCGTCAAGGCTGAAAAGGCCGGGCGCAAGCCAACGGCACTCATTTCGACCACCACCACTTCCTGATCGCCTTGAGCCGCGACTTCGCGGCGCATCGTCCAGGCGTCCCCCTCGACATGGGTGGCTTCTTTGGTAAATTCAATGGTGGCCGTACCCGCAAAGGTATCGTTGAGATCGATAATCTCATAGGTGCTGCGTTCGCCGTTGGCCCACGGCACCGCTTGCAGCTGCAACGGTTCGATGGTGGGCTGACCGCTACACGCCACGAGCAGAATACTGATTAACACTGGTAGATAGCGGCCCAGCATACGCAGCCCACTGCGCTGATATACGCTCACAATCACTTTTTCTCCTGCATCCAACGTAAAGCAGCCGCGGCCATGGCGGCTGCGCCCACGGGTAGGGCATCTTCATCCATGCGGAAATCGGCGCGATGTACGGGATAGTAACGATCCCAGGCCGGGTTGTGCGTGCCAATGCGCAGAAAGCTGCCGGGAGCCACTTGCGCCATAAAACTAAAATCTTCTGCACCCATCACCATGGGCGCTTCTTTGACATGATCGCCCCCCAACAAATCGGTAGCAGCGGCAATCATGACATCAGTCGCTTCGGGCGAATTGACGGTAGGCGGGTAACCGGGTTGCAATGTATATTCGGCGCGGCCCCCCAATGGCTCGATAATATGGCAGGCGCGTTCCAACTCGCGCAACAACTGGGCGCGGCCCTCTTGGCTAAAGGCGCGAATGGTGCCGGTCATCTTCACCGTGTCGGGAATCACATTGCTGACCGTGCCGCCGTGGATCGTGCCGATGGTGATCACGCCGGGATCCAACGGATTCAGACGGCGGCTGACCACCTGTTGGATCGCGTTGATAACATGGGTCGCGAGCGCAATTGGATCGATGGTGGTGTGGGGCCGCGCCGCATGGCCGCCCGAGCCGTGAATAATTAACTCGAAGGTGTCAGCCGAAGCCATCATCGGGCCAGAACGTGTCGCCACTGTGCCCGCCGGGTGAAACGGATCAACATGCAGACCGAACACGGCATCCAACCCGGCCAACGCGCCTTCTTCGACCATGCGCATCCCACCCGATTTACCTTCGGCATCCTGCGCTTCTTCGCTAGGCTGAAAGAGCAAGCGAATCGTCCCAGGCAGCCGTCCTTCATCGGCCAGCCCTTTGAGAATCGTCGCCGCACCCATGAGCATGGCCGTGTGCGCGTCATGGCCACAGGCGTGCATGATGCCGGGGCGTGTGCTGTCAAAGTCCATGCCGTTGATCTCTTGGATGGGCAGTGCGTCCATGTCGGCACGCAAGCCCACGGTGGGGCCGGGGTTGCCGCGAATATGGCCAACCACGCCGGTCTTGGCGACCTCGGTTTCGGTCTCGATGCCTAGATCAACGAGCGCGCTGTTAACCAACCCCGCGGTGCGATGTTCGGTAAAGGTCAACTCGGGATGACGATGAATTTCGCGACGCCAGGCGCGAATCCGTTCATGGATGGCTTTGGCGCGTGCCATCAACTCTGGTCCAGTCACAGGTTGGGTAGACATAAGATGAGCAACCTTTCTGATTATAGCTGGTATAAATGTTTGCGTAGATATTGGATACTGCCGTTTGCCAATGCTTCGGGGCTGGCGGCCAGGGAGCGCCAAACACACGCCGCCCCTGCCAACTCTGGGATCGCATGCCCGAAAGATTCGACCACAATCTGACCACTATAGTCAATATCGCGCAGGGCACCAAAGACCGAGGGCCAAGCCACTTGCCCCGTACCCACCGTGCCCCGATCATTTTCGCTGGCATGAAAGTGTTTGAGATGTGGCCCCGCGTGGCGGATCGCCGCGGCCGTCGATTTTTCTTCAATGTGCATATGAAACGTGTCCAGCAACAGGCCAACTGCGAGATTGTCCACGGCGTTCATCAAGCGCACACCATCGGCCACCGTGTTCACAATAAATGTTTCAAAACGGTTGAGCGGCTCGAGCGCCAAGGTAATGCCCTGATCGGCGGCAAGCTGGCCAGCGGCTTGCAACCCAAGCACACACGAATCCCACTCTGCCGCGGTATAGCCACGCCCCCGCCGTTCGC
Organism: Caldilineaceae bacterium; assembly: GCA_034437715.1. Classification (GTDB taxonomy): domain Bacteria; phylum Chloroflexota; class Anaerolineae; order Caldilineales; family Caldilineaceae; genus JAHBVH01. The sequence continues at coordinate 3,839 of DAOTTR010000801.1, read as the reverse complement.
CCACCGGTGCTGCCAGCGGACCGCAAATGAGCGAAGCCCCCAACTGGGCCGCGACATCGATCACCTGTCGCAAAAAATCGACCCCGGCATCCCGGCGCGCCGCGTCGATCAAATTGAGATCGCTGGGCATGGCGGTGCTTACGGTGCAGGTCAACCCATGTTCGCGCAGCGCGGCTTGCACCGCTTGAAGCGCCAACGTGGTCGGCGTAAACACCGGAATTTCGACGCTATCATAACCCATTTTTTTGATCTGGGGCAGTAAGGCCAGTTCCGCTGCGCCGACCTGCCCATTCCAGACCATGAGATTGATTCCAATGGTTGGCATAATATCCTCGCTGATTATGGCTGATTATGGCTTCAAGTGTTGCCTATTGTATAATGGCGCGTTCGCGCGGCTGGCGACGCTTAGCATAGTTCTGAGCGCGCGCTCGGTCGTTAGGCATTTTCGGCGTTTTTTCGACACTTTTTCGACACAGAGACGACCAACGCATTGCTGGCTTTGCTCGGTCGTCGGTTGTTCCTCATTCGTCGGTAAATTTCCAACAATCACCTCATCATTTTCTCAACCTTATCATAAGGAGTTCATGGTGAATATGCAAGCTGTCCTATCCCCAATGCCGGAAGTACGGCTTTTCTGGGAATTGGCCCAGCGCTCTTTTCAACGCCACCTGACCTATCGCGCGGCGACACTGGCCGGGCTGGCGACCAATGTCTTTTTTGGCTTTTTGCGCGTGGCCGTGATGACGGCACTCTATGGCACACGCACCGAAGTCGCGGGCATGGATTTGGCCTCGGCGATCACTTTCACCGGGCTGGCGCAAGCGGTGATCGCCTATCTGAGTATCTTTGGTTGGTATGATCTCATGCGCTCGGTCAACAGTGGTGAAGTGGCGAGCGATCTGCTCAAACCGCTCGGTTATTTCCGCTTCTGGTTGGCGCTAGATTTGGGACGGGCATCTGTTGCCTTTTTGTTGCGCGGCGTGAGCATTATGCTGCTCTATCTCTGCTTCTTTCCGATCATCGTGCCCGACCGGCCAATGCAGTGGGTGGCACTGGGCGCCTCCTTTATCCTGAGCTGGCTGTTGAGTTTTGCCTGGCGCTTTTTGATCAACCTGACCGCTTTTTGGACGCCCAACGCGCTTGGCATTGGGCGCTTTGCCTTTGGCGCGGCTTGGGTGCTCTCGGGGTTTTTCATGCCGCTGCGCTTTTTCCCCGATTGGTTTCAGACCTTCTGTTACCTGACGCCTTTTCCATCCATGGTCACAACCACGATTGAAATTTATCTGGGATTGCTGACCGGACCGGCGTTGGTGCAGGCGCTCTTTGTGCAACTCTTCTGGATCGTGGTGATGATCCTAGCTTGCCAACGGGTGTTGCGCGCCGGCGTACACCGCTTGGTGATTCAAGGGGGCTAGGATGCAACGGGTGCTATTTTTGTGGGGCATCTATTGGCGCTTGATTGGGGTGCAAGTGCGGGCGCAAATGCAATATCGCATGACCTTCATCCTCGAGGTGCTGTCGTCGGGGATCACACTTTTTCTCTTTTTTCTGTCGATTGCTTTTGTGCTGCAACGCTTTGGCAACCTGGGCGGCTGGACGTTGGGCGAGATCGCTTTTCTGTGGGGCACAGTCGAATTTTCGTTTGGCTTGATGGACATGATCTTTAGCGGCTTTGACCCCGCCACCTTTGGCAAGCAAGTGCGCCAGGGGCTCTTTGATCAGTTGCTGCTGCGCCCGGTCAACATTACGACACAAGTGATGGGCAGCGAATTTGTGTTGCGGCGGCTGGGGCGGATTGCCCAAGGCGCGCTGATCCTGGGCGTTGCCTTAAACTTGGCCGATATACAGTGGACGCTGGGCAAAGTACTCTACTTGCCGTTGATCATCGCGGGCATGATCTGTTTCTTTGGCGGGCTGTTTATCATAGGCGCGACGATCAGCTTTTGGACCATCGAGTCGATTGAAGCGATGAATGTCCTCACCTATGGCAGCGGTGAGATGATGGCCTATCCCATGCACATCTACCCGGATTGGCTGCGCCGCACCTTTACCTATATTGTGCCGACTATTTTTCTCAATTACTACCCCGCGCTCTATTTTCTGGACAAACCCGATCCACTGGGGATGCCAGCCATTGTCTCATTTATCTCGCCGCTGGTAGGCGCGGGGGTATTGGTGGTGGCGTTGCGCTTTTGGCGCTTTGGTATTCAACGTTATCAGAGCACGGGGACGTAGTGGGTAGCAGGTGCCCTATTTCGGTGCAAAAAAGGAGTTATGCGAAGATATGAAACCAATACTGCGTTGGTTGATGGCGGCTCACGTTTCTATTTATCGTTTGACACGTGGCAAGCTCCTGAGTCAGCTCGGCGCAAACGCTATTCTATTGCTGGATAGTAAAGGTCGCAAAACAGGGGTGCAACGTACCACGCCACTGGTCTATCAGCGCGATGGCAATAACTACATCGTTGTCGCGTCTGCTGGCGGCGCGCCCAGTCACCCGGCTTGGTATTTCAACCTCAAGGCACATCCCCGCACCACGATCCAAGTGGTGGATCAGATCATTCCAGTCGTCGCCGAAGAAGCCAATGTGGACGAGTGGGCGCGATTGTGGACGGCGTTGATTGCGCGTGCGCCACAATTTCGCGACTACCAGCAGAAGACCAACCGCACCATTCCGTTGATGGTGTTGAAGCCAGCGTTAGCATGAATCGCGTAATCCCCCTCATCACCTACCTTGTGCGCGATTGCACTGAAGCCATCGTCTTATTTCACAACGGTGTTGCCCTGTACCAAAACCGCAGATAGCAGACCGAGGCAGACCATTTCAATTGAGTGTGTACCTACGTTAATGTTCTTCCATTATGTCGATCAATTCGTCCAGGGTGTTGGCTTGCAGGAAACGTTCGGTCAAGACGAGTAACTGTTGCGGGTTCGTTATTTCCGCCAACTGCTGCGCGATTTGGGAGAGATCCGCCGCGGCCGGTTGAAAGCGCCATTCGATGAATTTCAGAAGTGTTTGCTGTTGTCCTTTGACTTCGCCGCGTGCTTCACCCCGTGCTTCACCTTCGGCTAGCCCGGCTTGATAAAGCTTCTTCCGTTCTTCTTCCAATGTCGTCACTAACATGGTGCGCACCTCCTCTTGCGTGCGATAAACATAATCCAACTTGCCATAATCGTCGGGGGATACTTTGCCATGTAATGCTAACTGTTTGAACCAATTCAGAAACAACGATACCGCCTGTTTATCGGCTTCGTGTATGTATAGACTCAGCAATTCCGTTTCCAACAAGGCAATATCGTAATGTCCTTCTGCGAGAAACAAAGTCGAGACAATATTACGAATTTTCAGCAACTGATCCTTGCTGTAGCTGCGTTCGTTGATTAACAAATATTGAAAGTGCAAGGCGAATGCACCCAAGGATGGCTCAGCTTCGATCAGCCCGGCAATTTCCAGCTTGGCTGTCCACTTCCGTACAATCTTCCCCTCTTTCATCTTGTCGCTGCTATGCCAACACTACCAACGGCGGCAGGCCATGCACAAGCTGCGCCGTTTCCACACTCACGGTGATCACCTGACCGATCAGGTACAGCTATATTTACGATCTATTGTGGGTTATCCGAATTGTTCGGCGGCAGCTACTAGTGCACGGGACAGCATAAAAGATCAATCACCAAGTAATCAAAAATGGTAGGGCCAAAACTCTTTACTTCAGATAGAACTTAGAGAAAAAGCCCGTAAACCCCAATTCTTTAGGTTTGGGATATAAGGGCTTAGGGCGTTAGCCCCGTTGCGAAGCAGCGTGACCTTTAGGTCGAAGGAGTTGCCAGCGTACTGAAAT
>DAOTTR010000800.1:0-2014 GCA_034437715.1 Caldilineaceae bacterium | reverse complement strand
GTGCCGCGGCGCTACTCCGTCAATGTACCGCCCCGTTGATTGCCGCCGCCGTTATCGCGGGTATTACGCTCTTCTTTAGCCGCAACGTCTATCCGATTGTCGGCATGGCGATCTGTGCCTTTGCCACGGCCACAATTGTGCAGGAATATGTACGCGGTGTGATGGCACGCCGCACACATAACGCTGAGGCCATTCCGGTTGCCATGTTTCAGTTGATCCGGCGCAACGGGCGACGCTATGGTGGCTATATTGTCCACCTGGCCATTGTCATGATTGGGGTGGCGGTTATCGGCAATGAGTTTTTCCAACAGACTACGAATATCACGCTGTCGCGCGGTGAAAGTACCACCTTGGGCGGCTATGAATTGGTCTATACGGGTTTGGAAAGCAACCGTGCGACAAACCGCCAGGAGATCGGGGCACGCATCCTGATCTTTGATGCCGAAAATGGGAAAGATCTGGGCTCGGTCTTGCCCCAGCGCAATATCTATGACAAAACCCCAGATGTGCCAACCAGTGAAGTGGGTCTGCGCATGACCTTGGTCGAGGATGTCTATGTTGTGCTCAATGGCTGGGGGGATCAAGGCGCTACAGCGACCTTTACCATCTATATTAATCCGCTGACCATGTGGATGTGGCTGGGTGGCTTCTTCCTGACTTTTGGTGTGTTGATTGCGATCTGGCCCCATCCTGCGCCGCGGTCGCAAACCAATCCGCAACCGGCCTATGCCTCTGCTGGGGCAGGCGTTTAAGCACTTTGTGCGGAATGATCAAAGCATCGCGTTCGCCCTGGTGCTTTGATTATTTCGCTGCAAACAAGTCATGATCGTGAATGCTATGGACTCTATACTCTGGATTACGCTGATTTTCGCGCTCTTGTTATCGCTGGTTGCGCTATTGTATGTGGTGCTGCCCTTGTTGACCCAGCAGCCACCGCTATTGCCGGTGGATGATGATCGATTGGCTGATCTTCTAGCGCGCAAAGATAGCGCGCTGCGTGCCATTAAGGAGCTAGAATTTGATCACCAAGTGGGCAAGATCAATGCTGAGGATTACCTACGCTTCAATCAGCGCCTGAGTCGGCAGGCGATTGTCTTGATTCAGCAGTTGGAGAAGATTACACCTGAGAGTACGGCGTTGGATGAACAATTGGAGCAAGCCATTGCCAGCCGCCGCCAGGCTCAGCCCGCGACCCAATTGCCGAACACTGTCGCCGTCAGCAGCATTAGTGAGCCAGTTGGCTCAACTGCCGGGGTGGGTCGCTTTTGCACTGAATGCGGTAATCGCCTGGAGCCAGGCCATAAATTCTGTGCCAATTGTGGCGCATCTGTATCGTTGCCCGAAGCGGGTAAGGCGTAACTGTTACACTTTGGGCTTTTTCTCTAACTGCGCTTCCAGGCTGGTCACTTTTTCGCTGAGGTTTTGAATTTGGACTTGGAGCGTGGCTAATGTTTGGAGAATTTGCACTTGCGTTGCCATTGCTTCGCTCTCTGGCGGCTTGGGGGCTGGTGGCGTTACAAAGCTCAACCACCACGGTTTCATGGCCTGTTCCACCGTATCGGTAACTTGGCGCTGAAAGGTCTCCGATTGTTTGATGGTCTGTTGCATAGCATTGACCATCATGCTGGTGTAGGTTTCGGCAAATTTCTCCCACATTTTTGAGCTCTCGCGGATGGCCTTGTCCTGATATGTCTTGTCCTCCTTGGGGACAGCATTCATGGTCACTTTGAGCAGCGACTCTTGAATGAAATTCATGGCGTCTGCGAGATCAGTAAAGCGTAATTCTTCGCCATCTTTGACACGCTGGATTTGACCGCGCCATTCGACGCGCGGTTCACCTTCTGTATCGCGCCAGAGGTCCTGTGTAAAGCGCAGGACAAATGAAGCACTATCGCGTTGGCCTTTCATGCTGGCTGTTCCTTATAACTCGTTCTACAATAGACATTATCGGGAATAAACAGTACGGGCATGCGGTGGGCGGCGGCAATGGTTAATTGCGAAGAATCCAGTTCAA
>DAOTTR010000799.1:0-2695 GCA_034437715.1 Caldilineaceae bacterium | reverse complement strand
GGCGTTGTCACCTTGACGGTGGCGGATCTGGCGCGATCTGTGGCGTTCTATGAAGAGAACATTGGGTTAAAGCGCCAAGCCTCAACCCCAGAAAAGGTGATATTGGGCGCAGGGAGCCGGCCATTGCTGCGGCTGCAGGCGTTGCCTGCGGCCCGTTATACGCCACGCACAACGGGACTTTACCATTTTGCGCTGCGTGTGCCTTCGCGTTTGGCCCTGGCGCAGACCATCGAAAATCTGGCGCGCACCCAGACCAGCATAGATGGCGCGTCGGATCATATTGTGAGCGAAGCGCTCTATTTGCATGATCCGGATCGCCACGGCATTGAAATCTATCGCGACCGCCCGCGTGACACTTGGTATGATGCGACGGGCCGGTTATTGATGGACACCAAACGCCTTGATTTTGAAGGGATCATGGCCGAGTTGGCTACCGATGCCCGCCCTTGGCAAGGATTGCCCCCCGAAACCGACATGGGCCACATCCATTTGCGCGTGGCAGATGTAAAGCAGACGGGCGACTTCTATCAAAATGTGTTGGGCTTTGGCCTGATGGCGGCCATGGACACGGCGTTGTTCCTCAGCGCGGGTGGCTATCACCACCATATCGGGATGAACGTGTGGGCAGGTGTGGGCGTGCCCGCGCCTGCCTGCGATGCCGCGCGCCTGGTGAGCTATGAGATTCTTTTGCCAGATGACGCGGCGCTGGCAGAGGTGTTGCAGCGTGTCGAAGCGGTGGGCGTGAAGGCCGTGCAACAGGACGCCGGTTGGTGGTTGTGCGATCCGTCGCACAATGGCATTGTGTTGCGCGCGGTGGCGTAAATATGCGATGCTCCCGAATGTGATTGATGAATCAATGTATTTGATCTTGTAGTAAAGACTTCAGTCTTTTTTATACTGGAAGGACTGAAGTCTTTACTATTTAGCATAATTGTATACTACACCTTAGGGTACAATGTTGCGTACATAGGGAATCTGTTTGAGCAGGTTGGTTGCGCCCACCGAAAGCGCCATTACCAGCATCGCTTCGGCGGGAATGCCGATGAGTGGAGGGAGAGTTGCCCCGGTGAGGGTAAAGCCGTAGCGTCCGCTGGCCAGTTCCTCGATGATCAGCACATGGATGAAATAGACCCCCAGGCTGCATGAACTGATCCACAGCACAACTTTTTGGATGACAGGCAGCTTGGTGAAGAGCCGCGCGTAGTCAATCGACTTAAAAAAAAGAAAAAGGCCGACGGCGACAATCACCAAATTCAAACTATCGTTGCGCACAAAGAAATTATCAAAGACACCTCCATTGCGCACCGTCAACGCATGGGTGGCGTATTGGGTAAAGAGTAGGCCCGCAACGATGATCAGCAGCACAGGCATGAGCTGACCCCGCGTTAGCACAACATCGCGTAGATAGTAGCCCAGCACAAAAAAGCCGACAAAACCTGTGGTCACCACGATATCAATCCCAATTTCAAAGCCAAAGAAGCGCTGGACAATGGGCAGCACCGAAACGCTCACCAGCCAGACCAGCAGAAAATAGGTTAGATTTTGGCGATTGGCATGGCGAATGTAGACGCGTAAAATCGGCGTTGCCAGATACAACCCTAGAATCATCTGGATGAACCAGAGGTGATAGTAAACGGGGCCCTGGACAAAGAGCACCAGAATTTCTTTGGGTGTAAAGCTTTCCGCGCGCAGAAAGATGCGCCACAATAGATAGATGGCCGACCAGGCAACAAAGGGGAGCAAGACCTTGACAAAGCGTTTCTGGAAAAAGAGGCTGATCGGCTGATCTTTGGCGGGATTCAGCAACAACAGTCCACTCACCATGGTGAAGAGGGGTGAGCCGATTTTACCCCAGATGTAAAAATTATTTGCCACCCACCAATCCCCATAGCTAATGCTGTTATACAAGTAGATCAAGGGGAACGCCACATGCAGCGTAACGATCACACAGAGCGCAAAGGCGCGGATTGTCTTGACATAGACTAATTCCTCTGTACGCGCAGCCGGCACTGCCTTGATCGCTTCTTTGGTCTCTTGTACCGGCGCGGCTGGTTGTGGATAGAAAACTTCGGTTACGCTCATATACAATTCCTTGGCGATGTTGCAAACCCACGCTTATGGCGTTGCGCGCAACAGTTGCCTTGTGAAAGGCCCTGTGCTGCCTGATCCTGTGGTGGTGCGCACTGGCTGACGCATTAGCGACGCTGGGCATGGATGCCGCGCTTGTCAGCGGATTTACATTCCGCAGCAGCACATTAGGCCATTGCAAAGAATAAAGTATCCAGTAGGGGCGGCTTGCCGCCGCCCGTTCGCAGCGAGCCAAACGCGGGGCGGCTGCGCGGCCGCCCTACGCATGATTTTGTTTGGCAAGCGCTGGATACTTATTTCTTTGAAAGCACATAAGTACATTTTTACGCGTGTAAAAAATGGTGCTTTATGGCGCTGCTCAGTATACATAGATATCATCAAAGGCCACACTAGAAAACCAAGTGGTCAACGCCAATCTGCCGCCAATATAGTGGAGGGGAATCTGCTGTTGCTGTGGCTGACCATTGACCAAGACATCGTAGGTCTGCTCATGCACCTGGACGGCAAGTTCAACCCCATCCGTCAAAGCCGGTGGCACGATAGACCCCTGGGCCACGAATTGTAAATTGTCGTCAAAATAGCCAAAGACCAAATAATCGCGCCCGTT
>DAOTTR010000798.1:0-53627 GCA_034437715.1 Caldilineaceae bacterium | reverse complement strand
GTATTGGTAGGGTTGGTCGCTACCGTAGTTTTGGGTGGCCCGCGCTTGCTGGCCCTGGTGGATCAAACGGGCACAGTTGCCCTGGCCTTGGATGACCCTACCTCACCAGCAACATTGGCTGCCCACCGCGATCAAGCGCTTGCCCAATTGCATGGCTACGGGTGGGTGGACAAAACGGCTGGCGTTGCCCGTATTCCCATTGCGCGCGCGATTGATTTGGTTGCCGAAGCGGGTTTGCCGGTGGCGAGTCAAGGCGTGGTGGACACGACCGATAGCCCAACCGCAACGGTCGATTTGGCCGACGTGAACTATACGGATGATGTGCTGCCAATCTTTGAACAGCATTGTGCTGAATGTCATGGTGCAGATAATCCAGAGGAAGGCTTGCAGGTAACCACGTATGCAGGGGTGATGGCCGGTTCGATCTATGGCGCGGTGATCAAGCCGGGTGATCCAGACGGCAGCTATTTGGTCGAATTAGTCGCTACCGGTCAGATGCCCAAGCGTGCCCCCGATTTGTCGCAGGCCGAAATCGATACGATCATTGCCTGGGTCGAGGCGGGCGCACCCGAAAGTGGCGCGGCGACCACTGATCCTGCTACAACCAATGCGATTACCGACACACAGACAACCGTGGATCTAGCCAATGTCAGCTTCCAAAACCATGTGCTGCCAATTTTTATAGAGTCCTGTGCTGAATGCCACGGCGATGACGAGCCCGAAGAAGGGTTGGTGTTGACCAGTTATGAAGATGTGATGGCGGGGTCGATTTACGGGTCGGTGGTGAAACCCGGCGCGCCCGACGACAGCTATTTGGTCGAACTCGTCAGCACCGGCCAGATGCCCAAGCGCGGCGCAGATTTGACCGCCGACCAAATCGCGGTGATCGTTGCCTGGATCGAAGCGGGTGCGCCCGATAATTAAGCAGATTCTTGCATTTGCTGGTATAATCTCGGCATGACCCAACACATGCAGCTATCCTTATTTCAAGACGCTACTGAAGCACCGACGAATCTTAAAGCATCACGCTCAGGAACATTCGTCGATAATATGGTGCTCCCAATTCATCGCTGGTTCAGATATTCAGCCGGTTTTTCGGCGGAATGGGTGGAGCGAGTGCTGGCCGATTGGCAAATTAATTCCCACCATCTCGTTTTGGATCCATTTGCTGGCTCAGGTACTGTGCCAATTGTGTGTGAAAAACTAGGCATACGAAGCATTGGTGTAGAAGCACACCCTGTTGTTGCACGCATTTGCCAAGCAAAGCTACTATGGTCAACACCCGTTGGTCAATTTACTACCTTAGCTGAGCAAATTAATCAGGCTGCTCGCCACGTACAAGGGCAAAATTTTGAATATCCAGAACTAATTCAGCGCAGCTTTGAGCCAGAGTTGATTGCCTATCTCGAAGGATTAAAGCGTGCTTGGCAAGTAGGTGCGGATCAGTCTCCGGCAGCGGAACTTGTTTGGTTAGCCATTACAGCTATCTTGCGCTCCTGCTCTAGTGCAGGCACGGCACAATGGCAGTACATTCTCCCCAATAAAACAAAGAAAAAAGTACTACATCCGTCTATTGCATTTCAGCAGCAAGTTGACATGATGGCACAGGATATGCGATGGATGCAATCACATGCAAAACAGTCACATGCTACCCTGATCGCCGGTGACGCAAGAAATTTTGTACGTGATGGTGATCAGATGGTTGATGCCGTGATCACCTCACCACCCTATGCAAATAATTACGATTATGCCGATGCATTACGTTTTGAGATGACCTTCTGGGGTGAAGTCACGGGGTGGGGCGATATTCATGATAAGGTGCGTAAACATTTGATTGTCTCTTCATCGCAGCATTCCTCAAAAGAGAAACTAAATGCTGACGAATTGCTGCTATCACCAATGATCAAACCGATACATGCTGAACTTTCTGAAATTGTTCACAATCTTGCTATTACCCGAGAAAGCCACGGGGGAAAAAAGCATTATCATACGATGGTGGCTGCCTATTGCATAGATATTGCATTCGTGTTACAGGAATTGCGTACCGTTTGTCGCCCGGGGGTACACATGTGTTGGGTTATTGGTGACTCTGCACCCTATGGCGTTTATTGTCCAATTGATAAATGGATTGGTGAGTTAGCCGTGGCATCAGGATTTCATTCTTATCGCTTTGAAAAGTTGCGTGATCGCAATACGAAATGGAAAAACCGCAAACATCGTGTTCCACTCAAAGAAGGTTTGCTTTGGATTGAGGGCTGATTATGGCTGAATCACCAGCCCATAAATTTGGGCAAATCATTGGCGGACTATTGGAATCGGTTATACAGCCGCCGCTTGCCCAATTTTGTGAACGCCAATCGCTATACCTGGATCACCAATCCAAAAAACGACCGGTGCGGCGTGGGCGAAAGGTTAGCTGGGAAGATCCTTATGGAAATATGCATGATCTAGACTTTGTGATAGAGCGGGAGGGCAGTGACCATAAACTTGGTCAGCCTGTGGCCTTTATTGAAGTAGCGTGGCGGCGCTATACAAAGCACTCGCGCAACAAGGTTCAGGAGATTCAGGGCGCAATTCTGCCATTAGCTGAGCGCTATAAGTGGAATAACCCTTTTCTGGGGGTTGTATTAGCCGGCGTATTTACATCCGGTTCGCTTGAACAACTTCGCTCACTTGGCTTTCAGGTTCTCTATTTTCCCTACGAAACTTTCATCGCGGCTTTTGCTGCTGAGGGCATTGACATTCAATTTGATGAATCAACCGCAGATGAAGAGTTCCGCAGCGTTACCAATGTAATTACTAGTGCATCCGATCGTGTTGCGCAAAGAATCAAAGAGCACCTGGTTCTATCGAATGCTGTGCTGATTACAGATTTCTTCGCGGCGTTGGATGCGCGTTTGGGGCGGTTAATTCGCCGTGTTCTTATCATACCTCTATATGGACGTATAAATGAATTTATATCAATTGCATCAGCGGTAGAGTTTCTTGATACCCATCCAATTTATGAAGGTTCGGGTGAATTCAGGAAGTATGAAATACTGGTCGAATTTTCTAATGGTGATAAAGTAGATGCTTTTTTCAGTTCAAAGCAAAAAGTTCGCGAATTCTTAAATTTTATTGAAACACAGTAAATCAAAGTGGCGATTTGAGCCATACAATCATGATGCCAAGAAATAGCAAGGCCGCTACCCCATTAATGTAATAGGATAGCGGCCTTTTTTTAGGATCAGATTGGGGCGCTTGACGCGCGATTCAAACCCATCTCTACTGATCGGCCTTTAAATCGTAGACCGATTTTTTGCCATCTTGCTGGCGTAGTGTCAGCTCGGGCGGTGTCTCTGCGGGCGTTTCGGCTTGCAACTGAAAGTCCTTGGGCAGCGGCTTGACTTCGCTCAGTTTGCTCGGTGTATGATCGGCGTCGCCATTTTTGCCATTGGTCGCCAACGGCTTGACCGCGCTCACTGGGTGCTGGTTTGCCGTGGCGACTACCGCATCTTGGGCTTCCGGTTGACTGGGGGCATGGCGATACGCGTTGCCATTCGCCAGCTCTGCTACCACTGGGGCTGACACAACTAGGGCTGACACAACCGGTGCCTCAACCTGGTGCTGTGTCGCATGCACGGCAGGCTGGGCTGGCTGGGACAAGGGCTGGCCTTGCTTGCGCCCTTCGATACGTGCTTGCTCCTTGGCTGCTTGTCGTCGCTCACGGCGTGCGCGCATACGATCTTGAAGGCCGATCACCGTGCCATAGGCCAGCGGCACAACCAGCAGTGTCAGGACAGTACTGGTGATCATACCGCCCATAATGGCGATGGCCATCGATTGACGGAAGTCACCACCTGCGCTCAAACCCAGCGTAATCGGAATCATGGCCAAAATCATGGAGAGTGAGGTCATCAGAATGGGGCGTAGACGCACAGGACCAGCAATAATCATCGCCTGATCCGCCGTCGCCCCCTTCTTGTGGGCGCGGTTGGCAAAGTCCACCAGCAATACCGAGTTCTTTACCACCAACCCCATCAGCATAATAAAGCCGATAATCGCAGTCATATCTAGCGGCTTACCCGCCAGCAACAGGGCCACAATCGCACCGGCAATCGCCAGCGGCATGGCGAGCATGATCAGGATCGGCTGGATAAAGCTGCCAAACTGGGCGGCCAGCACCATGTAGACGAAGACAACGCCCAACAGCAGCGCTTGCACCATGCTAGTAAGCGACTCGGTTTGGTCACCAGCGGACCCACCCAAGCGTGCCGTCATGCCTTCGGGCAACTGGAGTGATGCGATCAGTACGTTGGCATCGCCGGTTGCCGAAGGGACAGTCCGGTTGACCACGTTGCCATTGACCGAAATCACCAGTTGGCGATCCGAGCGCGAAATCGCGTTCGGCCCGATGGACTCGGCAATCTGGGCAACGCTGCGCAGGGAAACCAATTGACCCGTTGACGAGAGCATATTGATATTGAGCACATCGGCGCGGCTAGAGCGATCACTTTCGCTGAGTTGCACACGCACGTCGGCATCCGAACCTTCGCCACGGAAGGTAGTTGCTACATCACCGTTGACGAGCAAGCGGACCGTTGAAGCAATCTGTACCGTGCTTAACCCCAAGTCCGAAGTGCGCCGGCGATCAATCTCCAATTGCATCTCTGGACGTCCCGATTTGTAGCTGGAATTGACATCGATCATGCCTGGAATGGTGGCAAGTTGCGCGGCCACTTCTGCGGCTGCTGCCCCCAACTCATCATAGTTCGTGCCATCCTGCCCGACAATTTCGATGGTGATGTCACTGGTGGTGCCACCAAGACCGCCGCTGGAGGTTGTAAAGATAATCCCAGGCGCTTCGGCCAACGGCCCGCGTAGCTCGCTGACAACTGCCTTGGCGGTGCGACTGCGCGGCAGATCATCTTTGATCGCAATGGTAAACGACGCTTCTTCTGGTGAACCTCGTCCACCAATGTTGGTGACTACATATTCTACGTCGGGATGCGAGCGCAGAATGTTCTCAATTTTAATGGCTTCCACTTCTGTGACGGTGAGGGGGGTGCCACCGGGCAGCGCAATCGAGACTTGGAATTCTTTTTGCGCCGTGGCCGGTAAAAAGGTCACTTCAATAAAGCCGATGGTGCTAAAACTAGCCACAATGATGATGATCGCGATCAAGCCAGAGAGCAGCTTATGCCGTAGTGTCCAGCCCAAGACCCTGCCATAGAAGCGATTCATGCCACTATTGGCATGGGCGGCGTCATCCATTTCATCTTCAATTTCAAAGCCCATCTCCTCGAGCTTATCCAATTCGTCTAGTGTAACATCGGTGGCGCCGTCCTGTTTTTTGAAGAAGTAGGCGCTGAGCAAGGGGGCCATGGTCAAGGCTTCAAAGACTGAGAGCGCCATGGCGATAGAAACTGTCAGACCAAAATCGAGAAAGAACTTGCCAATAATGCCAGAGGCGAAGGCTACGGGTAGGAAGACGGCGAGAATCACCGCGCCAATCGCAATGACCGGCATGGCGACTTCTGCCGTACCCAAGCTGGCCGCGACGCGTGGCGAGAAACCTTTTTCTACCCAGCGCAAAATATTCTCGCGCACCACGATGCCGTCGTCAATCACCAAGCCGACCACCAGGGCCAACGCCAACAGCGAAATCTGATTGAGCGAAATGCCAAATTGGTCCATGAAAAAGAGCGTGGAGATCATGATCACAGGGAGACCTGCAATGGTGACCATGGTGTTACGGAAATCGCGAAAGAAGAAGAACATGACCAACGCGGCCAAGATCGCCCCATAGAGCAGATCCTCGATGGCGCCGTCGGTGGATGCTTCCACCTCAATCGATTGGTCGCTGGTAATCGCAATCTCTAAATTCGGATAGACTTCCCCTACCTCTGCCAATGCTTCTTTGGCTTCCTCTGCCACTGTAGCCGTGTTACTACCACTGGTCTTGCGCACACTGACGACCACCGCGTCTTCGCCATTGAGGCGTGTGATCAGATCCTGTTTTTCAAAGCCATCTTCGACTGTTGCAATGTCGCGTAAATAGATCGGCGCACTGCGCACACTGATAATCAAATTGCGGATGTCATCCAGCGTTTGTAGATTGGCCGGCGTACGCACCAGAAATTCCGTGCCAGAATCGCTGACCGTGCCACCCGGTAAGTTGATGTTGGCCGCTTGGATTGCACCCGTCACCTGTTGTGGGGCAATGTTGCGCGCTTGCAAGGCACGCGTATCCAGGTTGACCTGAATCTCGCGCACCAGACCACCCGAAATATCGACAGCAGAGACATTCTCTACACGCTCGATCGACCCTTGGATCTCTTCTTCGACAAAGTCGCGCAACTCGAGTTGCGACATCGCGCCCGATGTATCGGCAACGCTGAAGGTGAGAATCGGCAGATTGGTCGGGTCAAAGGTTTGAATGATCGGTTCCAGAATGCCGCTGGGCAACTGGTTGCGCAACAAGCCAACCTTGTCGCGCACATCTTGGCTTACCTGGTCTACGGACAGTTCCAAGTCAAACTGCAGAATGATGAAGCTCATGCCCTCTGACGAGGTTGATTGGATCGAATCGAGACCGCTGACCGTGCTCAGTTCCGCTTCCAAGACCGACGTGACCTGATCTTCGATCTCATCCGGGCTGGCGCCAGGGTAGATAGTACTTACCACGAGTACCGGAAACTCGACATCGGGGAAGAGATTAACCGGCATGCGCGTATAGGAAAAGACCCCCATGACAATGCCTGCCAGCAGGATCATCGTCATAAGGACGGGCTGTTTAATCGCAAGATTCCAGATTTTCATCGTTGTAACTCCTTCGACTGACCAGCAGCAAGTGAATGCTACAGATCGTCACTAGTACAGTTGGGCGTAGATACCACGGCAGTTAATCAGGCACGTTACTCGTGTACATCATGGTAAAAATAGGGTACCTTATTTACGCCGGGATCTACTAGTGAATATGGTCAGTAGCTTATGGGATGAGTAATTCAACCGTTGCCGACATACCCGGTGACAGTTTGCTGCTGGCGACGGTAGGCTGCACAGTCACCTGGACCGTGCGCGTCGCTGGATCAAGTTCCGGCGCGATAATCGTTACCGTGCCTGCAAATGTCTCGCCTGGGTAGGCATCAACCGAAATGATAGCAGTCTGCCCCACGGCCAGTTGACTGAGCCGCGTTTCTTCCACGGCAATGGTTACCTTGATTTCGCGCGATAGTAAGGTGACCAATGGCACACCGGGGGCGGCCATCGAGCCAACCGCGCTATTGACGCGCGCGACGACACCATCCACCGCGGCTTTGACGGTCGCTTTGCTGACTTGCAACTGAGCCAAATAGACGCCCATTTCTGCCTGCTTGACCTGTGCCTCGACTGCCTTGATCTGCTCGGGCTTTGCGCCTTCTTGCAAGCGCTGGAACTGTGCGCGCGCCGCTGCCAATTGGGCATACGCCCCAGCGATCACATCATCGGTGGCCCCGATCACTGCTTTGTCGTATTGGGCTTGGGCAGCTTCGACGGCCAGAGTTGCTTGTTGCAACTGCAAACTTTGGGGCAGCATCCCAATGGCTGGATTGCCTTTGACTTGGTTGTAGCCAGCCTGGGCTACGGTAACTGCGGCTTGTGCTAGCTTTAGCTGGGCCAGCACCAACCGTTGCTCTTCTGGTGTGAGACCGGCTGTGGCGCGTTGATAGGCGGCGCTGGCGGCGTTTACCCCAGCCTGTGCCGCTACAACATCATCGGCGTCCGCCGGCATCTGGGTGAGCGCCAACTGGGCCGTGGCTGCTTCGAGCCCAGCCATGGCTTGCGCCTTTTGTGCTTCGACCAACGTTGTATCCAATTGCGCGACTAAGTCTCCTTTGGCAACAATATCACCAATTTGTAGCGGCAGATCCAACACCATGCCTGCGGTTTCGGCAACGACCACAACTTGGTGTTGCGCCGCAATTTCGCCATTGTAGCGCAAAACCGCGCTGGGCGCTGCTTCGGTAATGGCTGTGCCCGTGGCGGGGGCGGCTGTGGCCTCGGCTACTGGCTGGGCATCTGTGTTGCTTGCCGTGGTGGATGCGGCACTGTCAGACACAACGACGCTGGATGTTGTTGTGTCGGTCTTTGTGAGCGCATCGGTGACCGTATCGCTGGCCGCAACTGGACTGGCCGGTTCTACCGTTGCACCTGCTTGCGGTGAGTATGGCGTGGCAGAAAAGGGCACACTTGTTGGTTCTGCTGCCGTAAAATTGCAAGAGGTCAGCAGCAGCGTGAAAGCAATCAGAATGCAACCCAGCCATGCTATGCTATAGGTAACTCTGGGGGTAGATGGCTTAGGCCGTTGAGAGAGAAGATTTCGACTGTTCATTAAAGGCAGACTTTCTTAAACTTAAACCTGAAACATTGGGTAATGATTTCGCAACCGACACGGCCAATGGCCGCAAAAGCTTATGAATAAACCATGTAAAAGTCACACAGATTCCCAATACTATACTGAGCAATGCATAGATGATAAAAATTTACAGCCATTTACCCTAGTAATGCACTATCATCTATGCGCGATTGCGGTATACTTGGTTGGTCATTTGTGCGACTTTGCAGGTTTTATCTATTTGTCAGAACTTCACTTACGCACTGGCCAGACCCGAAAGGTCTGGTTGCGCAATTAATTTGCGTAAGGCCTATTTGGTAAAACAGTGGCTTCCATGCACCCTGATTGGGTAGTTCAGCGCTGTTTCTTTTGTCGTAACGATTCACCCCTCCCACACCCAGAGGGTACCCGCCCCCCTGATGGCGCGCCTAGAAGGCTACCAGCCGCCTTCGGCATAAAGGAGGGAACCGTGACCGGGTACCCTTTGGGTACCTCCCCCAATCTGCGGGAGGCTGGATGGGGGTGACCTGAATCGTACGACAACGTTAAATTGGTATTGAATTCATTCAGCAGCAGGTGATAAAATTTAATGTTGGCGTAATCGTTACCTTTTGGCTACAATCTCTGCAACAGATTGGAATTCTATACGTAGTACAGAGCGTAATTGTCGCGCCCGCTCAGCATGATCATGCTGATTACCTTAACAACGGCATCTGAATGCCGCCGAGGATGAGTTGTAAGATGTGTTCGGCAGCCTCGGCATTGATGCTACTGTCACCACTTGTTTCACCACTGGCATTGCTACTTGTGGCACCGGCTGCCGCTTCCTGATTGAAGAGCGGAAAAACCGCCAACGCATTGATCATGCCAAACAAGCTATAGGTGGTGTACTCCACATTCATAGGCCGGAAGATGCCTTCATCAATGCCTTGTTGAATGATGTTCATTAATGGCGCAAGATGCATATTGCGATGGGTACACATCACATCATGAAACAGTTCTTTGTTTTTCCCAAGTTCACGCATGACACTCATAATGGTGGTGCGCCGTTCGTGTAGCAAAGAAAAGTGGGTATAGACAAAGGCGCGCAGTTTAGGCAGCGCGTTTTCTTCCTTATCGACTGCTGCCGCGATGTGTTCATGGACGTTGCGCATATCACGTTCTAGCACTTGACGAAAAATTTCTTCTTTGTCTTGAAAGTAGTGATAGATCGTTGCTTTTGCCAGGCCCGATGCCAGGGCCAATTCACGCATGGAAAGCCCTGCATAGCCATATTGGACGAGCAGCGCTTGCGCCGCATCTAAAATTGCTTGCTTAGAGGTAGATAGGTTTTGTTCTTCCATGGACTTGAAAGTTTGACAACCGCGCTTTCTTATCTGATAATACCTTAAGATAGGGTTCGACCGAACGGTCGGTCGGTTTGTTAAGAATTGTACAAGTACTTATATGTTTTGTCAAAATTGCATATTCATTATGTGAGGATTATCAATTTACTGATCAAGTCAGAATTGGTTATCATGGGGTTTGCTATTTATTCCACCCGAAGCGGCGTATTCTGCAGCGCCTACAGGTGCTACTTTCATGCGCGTTCGCAAGTTTAGAAATGAGGCAGTTAGATGTTGTGGTTGAATTCGCATCAATCCAGTGGGCCGATGATCTCCCGCGCTACGCGGTGGGGTCGCCTTAGGCTATCAATAGCGCTGTTGATCGGCCTGATCGTGGTCCTGGCCGTCGCCTTCTTGGGATCGCAATCGGTGGCCTATGCACAAGGTGCCGTGGATGCTGGCCGGCTCGCGGTTGTTGGTGCCCAAGGGGCTGATTTGTATGAAGCACCCGGCGGCACTGTTATGGAAACCTTGCGCGCCGGGGCCACCCTGACCGCTGTAGGCCGCACCGCCGATAGTCTGTGGGTGGTCGTGATCACCGATGCCGATCAAAGTGGGTGGGTAGAGACCAAAGCGATTGTGATCTTTGGCACGACGCAACTGCCCGTGATGTTGGAAACAGATGTCGCAACGCCGGCGGTTACCGCAGCGCTGACGGCAACCGTCGCAACCGGCTCCACCGTTGCTGCGACGAAAGTGGCAACCGCTGTCGCGCCAACCCCAACTGCCATGTTGCCGACGCCTACACCCTCGCCGTTGCCTTCGCCAACGCCGATGCCAACCGCCACACCATCACCCCTACCAACGGCCACGCCCTCGCCTGTGCCTTCACCGACTCTAGCACCAACCGCGACTGCCTTCGTGGGCGCTCAATCAGAGTTGGTCGCTGTAGTCGGTAGTGGCGGTACTTCCTTGCGTAGCGCACCGGCCGGGGATCTGCTCGCTACCCTGCCGACCGGCGCGGCGCTGACTGCCATCGGGCGAACGGAAGATGGCAATATTCTCTTGGTGCGCACCATGGATGGTACGACCGGTTGGGTAGATGTTAGCGCTGTGGTGATTTTTAATGTGAAAAGTTTGCCCGTGCGCGATGGGGCTAGGGCTGTAGCTGAAACCGCCAGCCTGACCGATACCATGTTATCCGAACCATCGATCACAATTACGGATACGGCGGCTATGACTGACACCGTTGCCGAAGCGCCTGCTGACCTGCAGCCCGTTGTGGCGAATACGGCAAGTGCAGTGCCGGCACAAGCGCTCCGGCCCACACCGGTTGCCGATGGGCGATCTACCGCGCAAGTTGCCATGTCTGGTTCGCGGCTCAATATGCGCTCTGGCCCAGGCACAACCTTCCCGGTGATTGCCAAAGCGCTACCGCGCGAGGTTTTTGTCGCCCTGGGGCGCAATGGTGATAATTCGTGGATACAGTTGGAAGTGCCCGATGTGGCCGGTGGTTTCGGTTGGGTTTCGGCTACCTATGTGGTGCTGAGTGACCCGCTTGCGAATTTGCCTGTATCGCTGGAGATCAACGAGACGGCCGCGCCGGCTAGTGCGGCGATTGCGCTGCCAGCCACCAGTCCAGCCGTGTCAGACATCGCCGCGCCAGTTGATACTCCAGATGCTACCGTAGATGGTACCGTCGCAACAGCTACGCCAGCACCCACCAATCCCGCGCCTAGCCCGGCCCAAAGTACCGGTTCCACAGGCTTATCGGGTACGCTGGTGGTGCAAAGCCGTTGGGGTGAAGCATTTTATCTATATGATCTGGCGACGGGGTCCGTGCGTTCCTTGGCGAGTGGTCTCGATCCGGCGATCAGCCCGGATGGTACACAGGTTGCTTTTTCACGCATCGGTAATGCCAACGGTATTTATTTGATCGGGATCGATGGCAGCAACGAGCGCAAAATTTTTGGGGATCGCGACGGCTTGATGTCACCCAAGTGGAGCCCCGATGGCCAGTGGATCGTCTTCAGCCGCAACGATGGCTTTTACAAATGTCGCAACTTCGGCTTTGGCATCTGCTTGACCAACGCGGAAATTATCAACCAATTCAATCTGCCGCCGGTGCCAGGGTTGGTGGATGAGCTCTTTGAAGATGTAGATCGCGAAGAGCGCCCCGAGTGGATGATTGCGCGCATTGATGTCAACGGCAAGGAGTATCGCGACCTGGCGGCACTGAACAGCGCGCGTGCCCCCGATTGGAATGAAGGCGGCATTGTCTATCAATCAACGGGCGGCATCCAGATCACAAAAGATGAGTCCGACGCCAACACGGTAAAAGTTTACTATGACGGCTATGATTGGGATCCAGATTGGCAGCCGGGGGGTGGGCGCATCATCTTTCAGAGCAAAGAAGGCCCCCATTGGGAGATCTTCGCCGTCAATCCTGATGGTGCTGGCCTCACGGCGTTGACCCGCCCCGCCACCACACTGGTCGATCAATTGCCCAGCAATGTTTCCCCCACCTGGAGCCCAGATGGCAAGTACATTGCCTATCTTAGCAATCGCGATGATGGCAATAATGCCGGTGCCTGGCGCGTCTGGGTGATGAATGCCGATGGCAGCAACCAACGCCCGCTACCGCTTGATCTGGCGATTGACTATAGCTATAATGGCGAGCAGATGATCAGTTGGGGACGATAACCGGACTACAACTTTGGATAATTCGATAAGTACACGGTAAACAAAATAATTTGGCATTTCGGTGTTCACACCGCCATGAATGGGCGGTGCTAGCCAACGACGCAGGCTAAAGCCCGCTTGAGCGGGCGTCGCTTTTATAGCCCGGTGGCTTTAGCCCCGGGCGGATAGGCCAGGAAATTTACTTTCCAAAGTGATAAGCAGAAAACAAAAAGGGACGGTTGCTGTTTTGGGCAACCGTCCCTTTTCTATTCCTAGCTTACTATCGTAAAGCCTTCAATCTTTTGCGCTTACTGGGCGTATGGATCGTTGCTGACGGCTGGAATGCTCTTCAGGTAGGTACCAATGGCCAGAGCGTCTGCTTCGGTCAGCGTGCTAAAGCGGCGCTCGATTTGTTGCGCCATCGCCCCTTCAACCTGATCGCCACTCGGTTTTGTACCGGCGCGCAGGAAGGTGCCAATCTCTGCTTCTGTCCAGCTACCAATGCCGGTTTCTTCATCGGGCGTAATATTGGCGGCGATTTCCTCGCGCAGGGGCCCACCGGCCAAACGCATATCGGTATTGGCGCTGCCATCTTCGTTCTTGGGTGTATGGCAATTGCCGCACTGCGTAATCATCACCAATTCTTCACCACGCGCAACTGGGTCGGTTGGTGCTTCGGCTGGCGATGCTTGGGCTGGGGCAAAGGCCGCTGGTTCTGCGGAAAGGTTACGTTCGGGCACTGCATTGACAACCGGCTCCAGTGCGAGCAAGTAGGCGGCAACATCAAGCGCTTCCTGATCAGATAATGCACTAAAGGCCATATAGGGCATCACCGGATGGAGTTGCTCATCTGGCGTCGCGCCTGTCTGTAAGACAAGGGCAATATCGGCCTCGCTCCAGTTCCCAAGGCCGGTTTCTGGATCGGGCGTAATATTGGAAGCATAGACGATGCCAGTCGGCACTTCAAATTCATTGCCGCCGGCCAGGGCTGCCAGATCACGGTTCATGTGACAACCACAGCCACCCGTCAAGGTGGCAATGTAGGCACCATTGGCGGGATCACCAGCCATCTCGCCCGTGGCCCCACTTTCTGAAGTGGCGGTGGTTTCTTCGGTAGCCGTCATTTCCTCGGTAGCCGTCATTTCCTCGGTGGCTGTCATCTCCTCCGTCCCCGTCATTTCTTCGGTGGCGGTGATCTCTTCTTCTGCCGCGACAGTGGCCTCACTTGTGGGTTCTGCTGGCGCTTCGGTGGCTGGCTGGGTTGTTTGACAGGCACTGAGCAAGACAAGCAGCAAGACAACGAATAATGCACCATAGAGCGATTTTGTGCGGATCAATGCACTACGTACCATCGGTGATACTCCTTTCAAGTTGTAAATTTCAAGTTGTGAAGTGGCTGTGGCCGCCGTTTCTATGCCAGAAGGGTGTGCCTGGGTAGAAAACGGCAATTGTGTAGTACCGCTAGCTGGTCAGCGCGCTGACGACCAGCTAGCGGCATTAAGATAACGCAATGTGTCGCAAAGTTGGATTGGATAGTGGTGGATCAAGTAGCGTGCGTCACAATGCTATTATAACACCAGCGATGCTTCAACCACGCCATCTGCGCGGTTCATCTTCAGCGCAAAGCCCAGGCGCGCCGAGACTTGTTTCATGCCCTCATTCTCGGGCAAAATCTCGGCCACAATGCGTTCTAATTTCTCATCGCGCCCAAAGTCGATCAGGCGGCGTAAGAGCTCGGTGCCCAGGCGATGGCGCTGATAACTGTCGCCGATCAAAATCGCAAATTCTGCCTCCCGGCTGCCATGTAGCTTGGTCAATTGACCCAAGCCAATAATCTCAATTGCGCCATCGACTTTGCGCCGTTCGGCCACCAGATTCATTTCGCGATCATAATCAATAAAACAGAGACGCGCCAACTGCTCATGCGATGTCAATTGCGAAACCGAAATCGGATGAAAATAGCGCAGATAGATGCTGTCGGGAGACAGGGTCGCGTTGAAGTCAACCATCAAGGGTTCATCTTCGGGACGCACCGGGCGGATCACCACCTCTTCGCCATTGGGCAACGTCCACGGTGCAATATAGCGTGTTGGATAGGGGCGAATCGCCGAGCGGGGTAGTTGCTCCTCGGCCAGGGTTGGCTCATGCAGCACAATGCGCGCATCCAGGGCCACTAGGCGCTCGGCAGAAACCAACAATGGGTTGATATCAATTTCTTTGATCCACGGCTGTTCCAGCACGAGTTGGCTAAAGCGCACCATCAAGCGTTCCAGCGCTTGCAGATCGACCGGCTTGCGGCCCCGGACACCGCGCAACGCCGCATAGATCTTGGTCTTTTCCATCATGCGCCGGGCCAGGGTGGTGGTCAGCGGCGGCAGGGCCAAGGCGCGGTCGCGGAAGACCTCGACCAGGGTGCCACCTGCGCCAAAGAGCAAAACCGGACCAAATTGGGCATCGGGGCTAGCCCCCAGAATCAACTCGTAGCCATCCAGCTTTTCCATGGGCTGTACAGTGACGCCCTGAAAATGTTCGGCCCCGCGCAAGTCGGTCACACTTTTTTCGATGAGCTGATAGGCCGCTCGCACGCCGTCGGCATTGGCAATATTCAGTTGCACACCATTGACATCGGTTTTGTGTGTAATCGTCTCCGAATTGAGTTTGAGCACGACCGGGTATCCCAATCCTTCCGCTTGCGTAACGGCCTGCTCGGCACTGGTTGCCAGCACGGTGGGCACGGTGGCAATGCCATAGGCCGCAAAAATCCGCTTGGATTCATATTCGGTCAGCATTGTGCGCCCTTTGGCGCGGATGCCCGCGAGCAATGCGCGCGCGTGTTGATGATTGGTTTCTTCATCGGCGCTGGCGACCGGCAAGACGGGTGTTTCATAGATGGCGCGCAAGTTGTAGGCATATTGCCACATATAGTTGAAGACGCGCGCCGCCGTGTCGGGGTAGGGAAAGGTGGGAATGCCGGCGCGACTGAGAATGGCTTCACCGGCGGTTATATCTGCGCCGCCCATCCAACTGGCGAGAATTGGTTTGGTGGGCGGCGTCTTGCAGACACGGCGCAACTGCTCGGCGGTCTGCGTGGGATCGGTCATATCTTGTGGTGTTAGAATGACCAACATGCCATCGCTGTCGGGATCATCGGTAACGACACTCAGCGTTTGGGCATAGCGTTCGGCGTCGGCATCGCCCAAAATATCGATGGGGTTGCTGTGGCTCCACGGCGCTGGCAGAAAGGCATCCAGTGCGCTAATTGTTTGCGGCGTCAGGGTTGTCAATTGACCACCGCTCTGGATCAGCGCATCGGTTGCCAGCACGCCAGGGCCACCGGCGTTGGTGACAATCGTAAGATTGGGCCCCTTGGGCAGCGGTTGCTTGGCCAACACTTCGGCCATATAAAAGATTTCGGCAATCCGTTCTACGCGCAACACACCACAGCGCTGAAAGGCCACGTCCAACACATCGTCGCTGCCGGTCAGCGCGCCCGTATGCGAAGCCGCGGCTTTGGCGGCAGCCGCGGTGCGTCCGGCTTTGATCACAATGATCGGTTTGCTGAGGGAAACTTCGCGTGCCGCCGACATAAACGAGCTAGCGTCGCCAATCGATTCCATATAGATGACAATGCTGCTGGTGTGTGGGTCATCACCCAGGTAATAGATCAGATCGCCCCAATCCACATCCAGCATCGAGCCAATCGAGACAAACGCGCTAAACCCTACATGCTCTTTCAAGCTCCAATCCAGCACCGAGGTGCAGAGCGCGCCGCTCTGGCTGAGGAAGCCCACATTGCCCGGCAATGCCATACCTTTGGCAAAGGTGGCGTTGATGCCCGTAATTGGACTCATAACGCCCAAACAGTTAGGGCCAATAATGCGCATTTTGGCCTGGCGCGCCTTTTTCAGGATCTCCTGTTCCAACTGCACCCCTTCCTCGCCAATCTCCTTGAAGCCCGCAGAAATCACAATCGCGCCTTTGACGCCCGCCTGCACACACTCTTCGATCACATCGGGCACCGTGCGCGCCGGCGTGACAATCACCGCCAGATCAACTTGATCCGGCGTGTCGGCAATGGTGGGGTAGGCACGAATTCCCAAGATATTACTGCGCTTGGGGTTGATGGGAAAAACGGCACCGCCAAACGGGTGGCTGATCAGATTCCAGAGCAAGGTGCGACCCACGCTGTTGGGACGTTCGGTTGCGCCGATCACGGCCACATTTTTGGGTGCAAAAATTGCGTCCAATGGGTGGCGGCGATAGGTCGGTAATTTTAATGTTTTACTCGCAGGCACAGGAGAATCCTTTCTGCTGGCAGCCACTCAATATGTAAATATTAATTGGCATTGTTGATTTGGGAGACGCTGTATTGAGAAGAATAATTAGGTTTTCGTGCTTTCTGCCAAACCCAGTTCAGCGTATTTACGGCGCACTTCCTGAATATCTTGCCACATCAGTGCTTTGGGTGAGCCGGGCGACTTGTCTGGGTTGCGCAACAAGTAGGCCGGATGGAAAATCGGCATGATCCAACGACCAGCGGCCTCGAACCATTGACCGCGCATTTTGGTAATGCCCAGTTTGGTTTCATTGAGCACCGCCTGCATGGAAACTGCGCCCGTCAGCAAAATAATTTTGGGATCGATGAGGCGGATGATTTCCAGCAGGTAGGGCTTATAAAAATTGATTTCGGGGGTGGTGGGTTTGCGCACGGCTTTGCCATCAACGCCGGGGGGCAAGCGAAAGACTGCATTGGTGACGAAGACATCTTTTTCGGATTCCAATTGTACAGAGGCCAAAATTTGATCCAACAATTTGCCCGATGGCCCGACGAAGGGTTTGCCTTGTTTATTTTCCTGGGGACCAGGTGCCTCCCCCACGATCATCAATTTTGCCGCAGGGTTGCCACGGTAGATCACCATGGCGCTGCCAGTATCATGCAGCGGATCGTCGGTCATGCGGTGCATGGCGGCCACGAGCGTGTCTACTGTTGGATAGGTTTTCTGGGGCTGGGTAGGTGTGTTTGTCGTCATAAGCGCTTCCTTGCCATTTTTGCTATGCTTTCCCCTGGCAGTTCCACTGCAATAGATTATAAGATTATAACCTTAACACGCCTCTACACCAAGCATAGCAGAGCATGCGCCGGATAGCATTGAACTATTCACAGGTAATGGATATAGGCCTTACGCAAATTGATTGCGCCACCAGATCTGTAGGCTCTGCCAGACCCTACAGATCTAAGCAGTGCGTACGTTCTATATGGCTTACGATAGCACACCAGAGTTGCATAGGGGATACAATGGGGTTGTGGGTTTGTTCTCGCCGCCGTCAACTGCCTTGGTGACAGGTTTGCTCGATCCCTGTTTATCCAGTACTATGAAATCAAAGTTTTACGCGAGAAGGCGTGATGTTCCGCGCTTTATCGTCTATTTATACCCGCTATTTATAACGGTCATTGAAACAAGGTAACTTCACTATGGATCAGACGCGATTCGACGAAATTTGTACAGAGTTCAAAGCGGAGGCGACAGCGTTGGTGCCCCAACTTGTAGCGTGGCGACGTGATTTTCATATGCACCCCGAGTTGGGTTTCCAAGAAGTACGGACGGCAGGCATTGTTGCCGAACATCTGCGCAACCTGGGGTTGGAGGTGAGCACCGGCGTGGGCAAGACGGGCGTGGTGGCACTGGTCGAGGCGGACGGCACGCCGCTGGACGCGCCCACCGTGTTGTTGCGGTTTGATATGGATGCGTTGCCGATCCATGAGGCCAATGATGTTGATTATCGGTCGCGCAGTGATGGCGTGATGCACGCCTGTGGTCATGATGGTCATACGGCGATTGGCATGGGCGTGGCACAATTGTTGGTGAACCATCGGGATGGGTTGCCGGGGCGCGTCAAATTAGTTTTTCAGCCAGCCGAAGAAGCGCTGGGCGGGGCCTTGGCCATGATCAATGATGGTGTGCTTGATGCGCCAAAACCAGCCGCGGCCTTTGGGTTGCATCTGTGGAGCCGCTTGCCGCTCAATAGCGTGGTCGTCCAATCCGGTCCAATTTGGGCTGCTGCCGACGGCTTTGATCTGGTTGTGCATGGCAAAGGCGGTCATGGGGCCATGCCCCATGAAACAATTGACGCGATCTTCATTGCCAGCGAGATTGTTGTGGCGCTTCAGAGCATTGTGGCGCGTAACCTCAATCCCTCGGAGACCGGCGTGATTTCGGTGGGTACCTTTGCCAGCGGTATGGCGAATAATGTAATTGCCAGCGAAGCCAAGTTGACCGGCACGGTGCGCAGTTTTAATGATGAGGTGCGCACGTTGTTGTTCCGCCGTATTGAGGAAGTCGCCCAAGGGATCTGTCAGGCCCACGGTGCCACCTGTACCTTTACACCACGCTGGGGCTGTCCGGCGACGGTCAATTCTGAAGCGGGGGCGGCGCTCATGCAGCAAGTGGCCGAGGGCGTGGTGGGGGCCGAGCAAGTCATTCAGATTCCGCCCATGATGGTGGGGGAGGATATGTCCGAATTTCTCAACCGTGCCCCTGGTTGCTTTATCTTGGTCGGCGCGGCAGATCCGAATGGCCCAGAATTGAGCCCCCACCACAATCCCACCTTTGACTTTGACGAGCGCACATTGCCCACAGGTGTAGCGCTACTGGCAAGTGCTGCTGTCGCTTATCTCCAGGACCAGCAATCGTAATTGCGCTACGGCAATCTTCAGTCTACGCAGTGACCCGCAGGTTTTGTGCACCTGCGGGTCACTGCGTAGCGTATGTGAATAGACTACACAATAGGGTTGAAAACATAGTTCAGCCAAATGACTAAATCATATCCATATTTGGTCATTTTGTTATGTACCTGACAGCCCACTCACGGAAATATTCTTCTACAATGAGATTGATCACAACTGATCAATTGATCAGACGGTGTGTTCGTATGCCATTCTAGGCTTACCTGCTATTGATGCACACCGTAGTATCGGATCTCTGATAGGAGTAATGTTTCATGTTTTCCACAACCGATTTGTCACAATCCACATTGGCGCGCAAAAGTGTGCAAGTGCTGGTTGCCACGCTCTTGGGCCTCTTGTTCGCCAGTTTACTCGTTGCACCATCAAGCGTTTGGGCGGCGGATACCGACAGCAATGAGCCCACCAATTTAGTAGTAATCGGCAGTCGTTTATGGCTGGAAGATGATTACGATGGCGATGCCACCACCGGCGCGGTCACCTCGATTGGTGCGGGGTATGTGGTCACCGCGCTGGCCAGTGATGGACAGACCGTCTACACAGGCACAACTAATGTGGCCGGGGCCTATGCCATTTTGGTGCCAACTTACGACACCTACACGGTTACCACCAACTTGCCTGCTGGCTTGGTAGACGCCCCGGTGTTGCTCAACCATGGCAACGATCCACTCGTCAACCACAACCGTAACCATGATCGGCTGGGCACAAGCGTAACGGTTACGACAACCGATAATCTGAGCATCAACTTTGGTTTTTATTCGCTGACCAAAGTCGTGTCGTTGGGCGATCGCCTGTGGCTGGAAGATGACTATGACGGCGATGCGACAACAGGAACGGTGACGCCGGTCGCGGCGGGTCATGTCGTCACCGCCGTAGCCAGCGATGGCGTGACGACCTATACAGGCGTTACCGATGCCCAGGGCAACTATCTGATTCGCGTACCCGAATATGACACCTACCGCGTGACAACTGCGCTGCCCACCGGCACGCTGGATACCCCAGTCATTACCAATCAGGGCAGCAACCCTGGCAACAACGATCACAACCATGATCGGCTGGGCACAACGGTAGTGATTACCGAAAGTGATAACCTAACGCTCGATTTCGGCTTTTACACGAAGCCTGTCGCACCGCCTACCGTCAGCTTGGGCAACTATGTTTGGTTGGACAGCAATGGCGATGGCATTCAGAATGAGCCGCCAAGCGCTGGCCTGGATGGAATTACGGTGACATTGACCTATCCCAGCGGTATGACTGCTATCCAACTCACGCACAATGGTGGCTACTATACCTTTACCAATCTGCTGCCAAATCAGCTCTACCTTGTGCACTTTGCATTGCCTACAGGCTATCGTTTTACAACCATCAATCAAGGTGGTAATGACACCCTGGATAGCGATGCGCCCGCCAGTGGATTGGTTGTTGCCAATTTGGGTAGCACCGACGACTACACGTTTGACGCTGGTATCGTTGCCATACCCGTTGCGCCACCCCTAGCCAGCCTGGGCGATTTTGTCTGGGAAGATCTGAATGGGAATAGTTTGCAGGAGCAGGGTGAGCCGGGCATTGCCAATGTTCCCGTCACCTTAACCTTGCCCGATGCAACCACACTAACGACGACTACGGATGCCGATGGTTTTTACAGCTTTACGAATTTGCTGCCTGGTCTGCCTTATACCGTCACCTTTGGTACGCCAGCTGGCTATACTCCCACGCTGACCAATACAGGTGATGATGCGCTGGATAGCGATGGCTTGTTGGTTGTGATTGCACCCCTGTCGACCGGCGAACATAATCCTACGCTCGACAGTGGCTTTGTACGCCTCCAACCAACGCTGGTTTTGACCAAACAGGCTATGACCAGTGCGCCCACGGTTCAACCGGGTGCTGTGGTCACCTATGCGCTGACCTATCACAACAAGGGCAATGGCGCGGCAATCGGCACAGTCATCACCGAGACCGTATCGGCCCATACGACCTTTGTGGCCGGGTCAAGCACTGCTGGCTGGAGTTGCAACAATGGGGCTGTGGCTGGTACTGCCTGTACCTTTGCGCTGGGCACTTTGCAGCCAGGACAAACCGGGACCATAATTTTTGCCGTGCGGCTTGAATTTGGGGTTGCGGCTGGCGTTGCGATTTCCAACGTCGCGCACTTGGCTGCTGAGAGTACTGTGGTGCAAGGCGTCTCGCCAATTAGCATCGGCGAGGCGACGATTATTACCGCCGGTCCAACGGCCCTGTCCGAGACAGAAGAACCAGGGCCAGCACTATTCCGGCTCTACTTGCCGATTACCAATAAATAATCGCTTCCCGATAGGGATACGCGAGTCCGGTCAGTCACTTTTCCAGCTGGCCGGACTCGCTGCAATTAACGGCTGGCCAGCTTTGTAAAGAGATCACGGAAGATCGGATCGCGCTCGATGTAGTGGACATAGCGAATGAAATGGCGGCTGTGATCGACGCTCCACGTCACTTGGTCGGTGAGGATCGGGCTGTGGACCAGGTGGCTGGGTGTCCAACTGGCATCGAGCAGATAGGCAATGGCAGAAATATCCCAGATCACTTTGGACCAGCCCCGGTGATCCTTGTGATAGCCCTTGACAATCTCGACCAAATAATCGCCAATCGCACCCTGGCCAGCCACATGCGCTTCCAATTCGGGAATGGTTGTGTGGAGATGACTGGTGACCCCCATGCACGGAATGAGGACAAAGGGCACCCCGCAATCCAGGAGCAGGCGCGCCGCGGGGACATCTTGCTTGAGGTTAAATTCGCGCGTGTTGGGCCAGTGCAACGCATGGCCGCCCAGCCAAACCACGACAATCTTCTCAATGATTTTCGGCTCCATCAACATTGCCGAAGCAACATTCGTGATCGCTCCAATCGCCACCACATAGAGCGGATCATCGTCGGGGCTGGCCAGGGCCCGCGCCACCAGATCGCGTGCCGCCGCGCTCTCTTGCGGTTGCAAGTTGCTCTCCAGATAGGCAGTGGCACCGCGATAAACAAAGTCACGGTTGGGCCAGGCCAGCTTATCGAGTAGACGCAGAATCTCATCGTAGCTTCTTTCCATGCCATCGGCGGGACCCGAGGAACGACTGTTGAAATAGGGTGCAGCATAGATCGCCTCTACCTGTAGGCGATCGGGGGAAAGCAAGGCCTGAACCAGCGCAAACTGGTCATCTACTTCGTTGTATGTATCGGTATCGAGTACCATGCGCACCTTGCCGGTGGGTGGTTGCAAGCGCGCCAAGCGTAGATTAGCAGAGAGTTGTGGAAAATAGATCATGGTTTCCTCATGGATCATCAAATTGTGGCGGGTTATTCCGTGAATTGTAAGTGAAAATTAATCTATTGCGCGTCGGATTTATGCGACAATGAAAAACGAGTTTAACTTTATCAGTCTGTGTTTGTGGGTTGTGGAAGACAATCATACCATTAAGCAAACATTGCAGCAATCGGCTTGTCGATGAACACCAAGAAAAGTGGCTGACTGCCATGTTTTGTGTTCTGATAAGGTACCAATTCGCGGATTAAAAAACCTTTGTGATAGAATATGCAGAGTATCAATTTGATTGATCATATTCATCCGATCAATCAAAGGATCGAGTTGAATGGTTTGTATAAAATAATTTGCAGATTTACCTCGACAGTGAGGTAAATTGAGTAGCTACGCATCGCTGACGATGCCCGAGTAGATAGCAATGATGCTCCCAGCCATGATGCTTAATGGAAAAGTCCATTCTGAATTTATTCACCATCTGTTAACCCAAGCCAGCCAACCGGGGGATCGGTTGCCTTCGCTCAATGAACTCAGCACTGAGCTTGGGCTGAGCGTTGGCAAATTGCGCGAACAACTGGAAGTGGCGCGTATGTTGGGTTTGGTTGAAGTAAGCCCACGCCGTGGAATTGTGCGCACCCAGTACAATTTTCTACCCTCTGTCCGTCTAAGCCTCCTTACCGCACTCACCATCGATCGTCAATACTTTGATGCCTTTAGCAGCCTGCGCAGTCACTTGGAGGTCGCCTATTGGCATGAAGCCGTCGCGCTGTTGACAACCCAAGACAAGGAGCATCTGCGTTCACTCGTTGGCGTAGCGTGGAATAAGCTCAATCAGGCGCGCGCCCAGATTCCGTATCAGGAACATCGCGAATTTCATCTGGCGATTTTCCGCCGGCTCGACAATCCCTTTGTGCTTGGCCTGCTCGAAGCATACTGGGATGGCTATGAGGCGGTGGAATTGAATACCTATGCCGATTACCGCTATTTGGAGCGCGTCTGGCAATACCATGAACGCATTGTCGAGGCAATTTGTCGTGGTGATTATGCGCAAGGGCAAGCGCTGCTCATCGAACACATGCGCCTCCTGAGCAATCGCGGGATTTCCATGGAAACAACCGATGTGACCTTGTAACTTTATGTTGTGTTGGATAGATTGACCGGGTAGACCGCAGTAAGCAGGCTGGGGTGGGTAACTTTGCTACATACAGTGCTCGCAACGCTGTAGTATGATGAGATGTACTGTCATTAGACCGTTTTTGAAGGGCCTCACAATTTGGAGGAAGGCATGAGTGTATTAGTTCAAGAAAAACCAGAAGTATACGAACAAGGGCGCATTATTAATGATTTTAATATTAATGTCGCCACCGCGAATGGTTCTGGCAGCCAGACCAGCAACAGTATGTTGATCCGTTCGCTTTTCAAAATGGGCATTCCGACCACGGGCAAAAATCTTTTCCCTAGCAATATCCAGGGGTTGCCCACCTGGTACAATATTCGCTTAAGCAAAGAGGGCTATTGGGCCCGTCGCGAAGCAGTTGAAATCATGGTCTGCATGAATGGGGCCACCGTGGCTGAAGATATGGCCAGTGTTGCCCCCAATGGGATCGTCTTGTATGACGATGCCTTGCCGATTGCTGCCAAGCGCGCCGACGTAAAGTATTATGCAATGCCAGTCAAGGAATTGGTCAAGGCTGGCGATCTGCCCTTTGCCCTCCGCGATTATATTGCCAATATGATCTATGTGGGTGTGGTCGCGTATCTTCTAGAAATTGAGATGGATGAGATCAAAGCGGCGTTGGAATGGAACTTCCAGGGCAAGCCCAAACCCATCGCCATGAACTGGAGTATGGTGCAGGCTGCCTATCAGTGGGCGACCGATCATTTGGCCAATGATCAGCCCTATCGCGTAGCGCGCATGAGCGGCTTCAACGAAGGCAAAGTCATGGTCGATGGTAATACGGCTGCCGGTCTGGGCGCGCTCTATGGTGGTGTGACCTTTGTCTCTTGGTATCCGATTACGCCCTCATCTAGCTTGGCCGATGCCATCAATAGCTATGCCCCTGATCTCCGCAAAGATCCAGAAACGGGCAAGGCCACCTATGCCGTGGTGCAAGCCGAGGATGAACTGGCGGCGATTGGCATGGTGTTGGGTGCCAGTTGGGCCGGCGCACGCGCTATGACCGCGACCAGCGGCCCTGGCATTAGCTTGATGTCTGAGTTCGCGGGCATGGCCTATTTTGCCGAAATTCCCGCCGTGATCTGGGACATTCAACGCATGGGGCCCAGCACCGGGCTGCCCACGCGTACGGGCCAGGGTGATATTATGGCCGCCTACTATTTGGGGCATGGCGATACCAATCATGTGTTGCTCTTCCCCGCCACGCCCAAAGAATGTTTTGAAATGGCCGGGATTGCCTTTGATCTGGCGGAGCGCTTGCAGACATTGGTCTTTGTGCTGAGCGATCTGGATCTGGGCATGAATCTCTGGGTTTCCGATCCGTTTGACTATCCCGATGCGCCAGCCGATCGCGGCAAGGTGTTGACTGCCGAAGACCTGCGGGCCCGTGGCGGGAAATGGGGTCGCTATGTGGACGAAGATGGCGACGGCATTCCCTATCGCACCATCCCCGGCACAGAACATCCGTTGGCTGGCTACTTTACACGTGGTACCGGTCACAACGAGTATGCCTACTACAGTGAGCGTTCGGAAGATTGGGAGAAGAACCTCTTCCGCTTGCGCCACAAGTTTGATACGGCGCGCACATTGGTGCCCGCCCCGGTCATTGAGGATGTCGAAGAGGCCCGCGTTGGAATTATCAGCCTGGGCAGCAATGATCCCTCGATCCAGGAAGCGCGCGATCGCCTGCGCACGGCTGGCGTCGAAACCAGCTATTTGCGGTTGCGCGCCCTGCCCATCAACCAGACGATCCATGATTTTATTGCCAACTATGACAAAGTCTATGTCATCGAAAATAATTTTGATGGTCAGTTACACAAGATTCTACGTATGGAAATACCCGAACATTCTATGCGGCTGATCTCGGTTGCCAAGTGTGACGGCTTACCACTTTCGGCCCGCTTCATTACCGAGTCGATTTTGCAGCAGTAGCCGCACCCCGCCCGCGCCCCTGTCCGCGCAAGAAACGGGGGTGGGATAGGTCTGCTCACTGGACTTTCTGTGTCACTCTAGAAACCTGCTAGTGTCATAAGCAGCGAAAGGAAATAGTGCATGAGTACGGTAACACAACAGGCGCGCGCGGCGACAGCAGCCCGCGCGCCCAAGACGAATGCCCTGGGACTTGAAAAGACTGAATACCGCGGTCGCGACTCAACTCTATGCAAAGGCTGCGGCCACGATAGCATTAGCGCCCGGATTATCAACGCCGTGTGGGAATTGGGGCTCGATCAATCGCAGATCATTAAGATGAGTGGGATTGGCTGTAGCAGCAAGACGCCGGCCTATTTCTTGGGCAACAGTCATGGATTTAACGCGCTGCATGGTCGTATGCCTTCGGTGGCCACCGGCGCATTGGCCGCTAACCGCAATTTGATTGCCATCGGCGTCAGCGGCGACGGCGACACGGCTTCGATTGGTCTTGGCCAATTCAAGCACGCGGTGCGGCGCAATCTACCGTTGGTCTACATTGTGGAAAATAATGGCGTTTATGGTTTGACCAAAGGCCAGTTTAGCGCTACTTCGGATCGTGGGCAAGCGCTGAAATATGCGGGTGTCAACAATCTACCATCGTTGGATATCTGCATCGAAGCGTTGGTTGCCAACGCAACCTTTGTGGCGCGTAGCTTTGCCGGTGATGCCAAGCAGGTCGAGGCTTTGCTGAAGGCTGCGATCAGTCATCGTGGCATAGCGGTGCTTGATATCATCAGCCCGTGTGTCACTTTTAACAACCACGATAGCTCCAACAAGAGCTATGGCTGGGGCAAGGCCAATGAATCACCGATCCATGAGCTCAACTTTGTGCCCAAGTACGAAGAAATTGTGATCGAAGATTACGAAAAAGAACAAGAAGTAGAATTGCATGACGGCTCGCACATCGTTTTGAAGAAATTGGAAACCGATTACGATCCGACCAACAAAATGCTGGCCTACCAGACATTGGAAGATGCTCGGCGCGAGAACAAATTCCTGACCGGTCTCTTCTACATTAATGATGAAGAACCGAGCATGGTTGAACTGTTGGAGATGGTTGACACGCCATTGGCACATCTGCCCGAAAGCCAAACGCGCCCCAGCCGCCAGTCGTTGCAACAGATCATGGCTGACCTGTAATTTGTCTTTGCCTGGCTTGTGTTTTGTCAGCGAAATTTTGAGAGATTCACGCGTAGTAAAGACTTTAGTCTTTGTCTTATTTGGGGAAAGACTAAAGTCTTTACTACCTACTACGACAACGTTAAATTCGTATTGAATTCATTCAGAGCAAGCAGGTAATGAAATTTAACGTTGGCGTACTACCAACCCTTACCTGCCAATCTACCCGTGGCGCCGCCAGCTCTTTGCTAGGAAAACACACTAACAGACAGCCTCTTGCAATATTAAGAGGCTGTCTGTTAGTGTGTTGGGATACAAGATTACGATGTGGAAATTGACACCTGACCCAACCACGACAGCCCTGCTGCTGATTGATGTGATCAACGATCTAGAGTTTGCGGGCGGCGATGATCTGCTGGTACATGCACGCCCGATGGCCCATCAAATTGCGGCGCTGAAACAGCTTGCCAAAGCAGCTGAGATCCCTGTCATCTATGTCAATGACAATTTTGGACAGTGGCGTTCAGATTTTCGCCGCCTTGTCCAATATTGTTGTCAAAGCGCTGTGCGTGGGCATGAAATTTCACGTCTGCTCCAGCCGGATGAGGATGATTATTTTGTGCTCAAGCCCAAGCATTCTGCCTTTTACCAGACGAATCTGGAAGTGTTACTCAAGGACCTCAAGGTTACTTCGCTCATCCTCACGGGCATGGCGGGTGACATGTGTGTGCTTTTCACGGCCCATGATGCCTACATGCGCGATTTTGACATTGTGGTCCCTGCCGACTGTACTGCCTCGGAAAGCTTGTTTTATAACGAGCAAGCGTTAACGTTGATGCAGCGAGCGGCCAAAGCAGATATCACGCCTTTCGCTGATCGAGAATCAGTTGCCGCATAAAGAACCGTCTACGGATTGCCGAAAATTATTCGGCATCCGTTGTTGCCAATGAGGCCGTAGGAGTCGTCGCCACGTTTTCTGCCGCGTGCTTGCTATAGATGCCGCGCTGTTCTGGTGGTAATAGCTGGGCAATCGCACGCATAACTGTGTCGGTTTGGTCGCGCGGTAGCGTCTTATGGTTGGGATCACCCGTTGGGTAGATGGGCGGCCCAAACCGGACAATGACTTCTGGCCGGCGACCAAAGCGCGTAAAGATCGCTTCGCCATTAATGACCGCGGCGGGTACAACGGGTGTCTGCATTTTCATGGCAAGCCGAACTGCCCCTGTTTTGCCACGGCGCAACTCCCCGGTGCGGCTACGCGTGCCTTCGGGAAACATGCCCAAGACTTTGCCGCGCTGCAATAACGTTTCGGCCATGGTAAGCGCTTCTGTGTCATTGCGCCCACGATTGATCGGAAAGGCACCCACCATCTCCAGCAGCTTGGATAACCAAGAATGAACGTGAAAAAGTTCGATCTTGGCCATATAAAAGATCTGGCGCGGCGAAGCATAGCCCAACACCACATAATCTGGCCCCATAGAATGATTGCTAGCCACAACACAGCCGCCGGTGGCGGGCATGTGTTCGGCCCCCTCAACGCGCAAACGACAGAGCAGTGGTTTCAGGATCGTGAGCAGGACATAAAAAAATTGCCAAAGTCGTGATGCATCGCGTGGAATGCGCAATGGGGTTCTCCTCTACTTTTGAGAACGAATTGAGCCGCTGGCTGGGCACAAATCCGTTCTATCGTTTACCGTATGGCGATGGCTGTGGCGCAATCAATTGATGCGCCGGCGCATTTCTTCGATCTGCTGAAAGACTTCCAATAGTTGGCGATGAGTTGGTTGCTGGGTGGCTTGCACCATGTCGGCATTTTTCTCATGCCCATAGGCTAGCATATATTGGTCGATCAGGAAAAAGTAGCGGCGCAGGTGATAGGAGGCCGCTTCCCAATCGTCGGCCTGATAGTGCAAAAGGCCTTTTTCCTGCCACAGCGCGGGCTCTTCCGGCGTCAACAGCAGTAGATAATCGAGCACCGTAAGGGTCATGGTAAAGTTTTTGCGGCTCAAATAGACATTGCGCAAATTGTTGAGAATCCGCTGGGCCAACAGGGTTGCCGAAACCGGTTCAAACATATCCGTAGATAGTGTGATGGGTCGTTCAAAGATGCCTGATAGATAATGGTTGGCGTTATCCAACGCCGCCACTTGATTGTGAAATGGATCGAGCAGCCAAGTGCCGGCTTGATCCTGGTAGCGCGCCATAAAATGGCCGGGAAAGCCCATGCCGGTGATGTCCAAGTGGAGCCGTCGCCCAATTGCCATGCAGAGCAGGCTGAGCATGATCGGCAATCCTACACGTTGGCGCAGCATCACATTCAGATAGCTATTATCTGGGTGATAGTAGTGCTCGCGATTGCCAGTGAAACCCAGGTCGTAGTGCAGCACATCGATAAACCGGACCGCGCGTTCATAGCCAGGCGGGATATCATGTAGCGCCCGTGCGACCACGGCTGCCAGTTGGTCCAGGGTCGCCAACTCCTCCGCAATATCCAGGGCGGGGTAGGCCATGCCGGCAATGGT
This sequence comes from Caldilineaceae bacterium, assembly GCA_034437715.1. GTDB lineage: Bacteria > Chloroflexota > Anaerolineae > Caldilineales > Caldilineaceae > JAHBVH01. Next base: position 24,450 of record DAOTTR010000798.1, on the reverse strand, counting down.
GAGGGCCAGATATTCTGGATTGGGTTCCTTGCGCTGCAACTCAACACGAAACTGCTCAAGAAAAGTCATAACAGCCACAAATATTATCCTACTTGTCCACTCATTTTGTCATCTTCACGCTTCTTCAGGCGCGCCACCTCTTGCGTTAAAATCTTGCGCAGCACTGCTACCGAGGTGGCATAGGTGGCGTCAACCCCGAAGTAGCTCAAGCTTTTGCTCAACAGCGATTGGCGACGGCTGATCGGCGTGTCACTGGCATAGTGCAGCAAGCCAATTTCATAGGGGACATTGATAAACAAGTTGACAATTTCGTCGATCGGGTAGCGTTTAGGATAGACGTCTTCATAGATACTGCTCAGGTAGGGCCCGGCTTCCATTTCAATATCGGTGTAGCCTTCTTCGTAAAAGACATGCATATAGTTGCGATTTTGTAGCAAGGTGCCGCGCACGGTGACTGATTTTTGATTATCAAAGACAGTGCCAAAGTTAAGATGGGGCGCGATATCCTGCGCGGTAAAACTATTGCGAAAGAGATAGGAGTTGCGTGAATGTTCATCATAGACCACATTCGGAATCATCACGTCGCCCACCCGCGCATTGAGGGTGGCTGCCTTCCCCAAAATATAGACACCCAGAATCTGGCCCACCGCCGTACTGACTTGGCTATAGATATGATAAGCGGCCATGCCCAGCGGATAATCAATATTGAAGATCAAAGCATCGCTCTGCTGCAACAAGGCTAACGACTGATCGTCCATCACCTGTAGGCGCGAATCAAAGCGGGTAGGGTCCAGGCGGGCAAGCTCAATCACTTGGGCTTCGACATCCAGACAATGCAGATTGCTGAGCCGGGTAATGCCAACCGCCTCTTCGGCCGCGCTAAAGGCGCGCTGTGCTGCCGTGTCATTCAGGGCCAAGCGCGAGGTGTAATAGAGAAAGTTGCGCAACTGACCATTGTCGGTTTCTGGCAATCCCTGATATTCGGGCCACAGATTTTCGTTGTTGTGTTCTTGCATATAAGCGGTAATCGCCGCTTGCTGTTCCCAGACATAGCCGCTGAGCAGATTCGCCAAGCTGTGTACATTGCTGCTCACAAAATAGATTGGGCGTTTGCTCAGATCATGGGGCGCGGTTTGGCGAATTTTCTCCCACCAATATTGTACACTGCGCCGATAGTCACTCAGCCCACTGCCCAAAACCGTGACACGCAAGTCCAACCGTTGGCTAGAAACCTTTTGTAGATTGTGCAGCAGATGCGCGCCCCGCCACACCTGGCCTAATTTGGCAAAATCTTCTTCGGATAACCCACTGGCCTGGCGCACCTGCTCTAAAAGCGTCTGCACCCCTTCTTGATCTTCCGGGCGCACCTGTTGCAATGCGGTTGCCAGTTGGCTATTGACCAGCTTGTAATACAGCTTATTCCATTCGATCTGCAGGGTGGTCAGGCAAGGGATCAGGTCATCGATATCACTGACGCTGGCGATGTAGGCGGCTAGGATGCGCTCATCTGGTTCAAAATAAAATTTGCGGCGGCGGGCCCGCGCTTTCACCGCTTGCCAGCTTTCGGGGGAATAGCCTTCGCGTTGAAAAACATCGTCCATTTGGCCCAGGATTACCAGCCGCGCATCCACAACTTGCTCGGGCAGGCGCAACGCCGCATAGACGAGCGCCGACATATCGATCTCGGGGCCATCAGCCAGTTGATGCAAGCTGGAATTCATGGCGGCATGGGTTTCTTCCAGGCTGCGGATGCGGATGGGCGCGCTGCTGCGCAACAGCGAGTAGTAGGTGCGAATATAGAGCTCGATCTCTTCGCTCTGTACAACTGGCATTGTGCGAATCATAGCAAACGGCTCCTGAATCAATGGCAATCTTCAAGCGACGCGCCCGATGGGCGCTCAGCATTTATGTCCACAGTATACCACGATCCCAGTGACAATCGTAACGGGTAGCGCGTTAAATTTTCTGTGATTTCTAGGCAAAAGGCTAGCGCTGCCTACCCTCAAAACAGGGTCATCTGTGCGGGTGGTTCGTCATCTGTGCCGGTCTCTATACTGGGGGGCGACCAGGGCGGCAACACAAGGTGCTGCGCCAGACGCTCTTGTAGGCGGCGTAAACTTGCTGGTGAATGGCCCTCATAGGGGTTGTGCATATAACCAAAAAAATCGCTGCCTGCGTTCACCAATTGTGTAATGCGTATCGCCCATAGATCAAGCTGTTCATCGCGTGGGGCGACCAGCGCATCATTGCCTTGGGGCCCCCCTTTGTCATCGCCAATCCAACGCGCAAGGGTAAAGCCGGGTGCTTTCCCGCCCTCGATCAACGCCCACCACATGGGAAAGCCATCGGTTGTGTCTTCGCGATCAACCAGCACATAGGCCATACCGCGCCCGGCCAAGTAGGCGGCAAAGGCGGGCGTCATCAAGTCCGGCGCGCGCACCTCCACACCCACGCGCAAACCGTTCAGTTCGCCAGCCAACCAGTCGAGATAGGTGGCTAGCCGCTTGCCATAGCGTTGACGGGTGAAATCGGGTGGAAATTGTAGCAGACCCGGCGCGGCGGCTTCGCCCAGTGAACGCAGGATATCGAGAAAAATCAATGTTTCCTGGGTACAATCCTCCAGCCGTTTCTCATGGGTAATCGCGCGCGGAAATTTGAGGCAAAAGGTGAAGCCAGGGGGTACGCTCTCGAGCCAGTTGAGCAGGGTTGCCGGGCGGGGAATGCCGTAGAAGGTGGTGTTTACCTCTACCGAATTAAATTGACTGGCATAATAATGCAGATATTGGGGACGTTTGGTCTCGGTGGGAAAAAAGACGCCCCGCCACTCGTCAAATTGCCAGGAGGATGTGCCGAGCCCGATCGATGCCATAGTCTGGTGTCCTAGATGATTGGTCGTGTGGTCGATTGGTTGTGTAGTCGATTGGTCGTGTGGTCATTATGCGCCAAAATGCCTAACCTAGCCAAAATGTCTGGCTTATGCGATTTTACCGTTCAGTCAAGAGGTATTATTATGCACTTTGTACATGTCTTCCTCCTGCCAAATCTAGTAAGCTTGGCAATGTGCTGGCCTTACGCTTGGCCTTTCTATTTTCCGATGTACCAAAACTAAGTTGTAACATTTTCACAAACCAATCACAGCTTGTCAAGATAGAATGAGTGCGCGCAGTGTAATTGGAGCTTGATCAATGCTCAAGTTTCCATACTTACGTGTGCTTTGCTTTGTGCTGGATGGGCCAACCAAGAGGAGAAAAAAGAGAATATGGATTCTGTAATTAATTCGGGCGATACCGCTTGGGTATTGATCTCCACTGCCCTTGTCACGCTGATGACACCGGCGCTGGCCTTCTTCTACGGTGGTATGGTGCGCAGAAAGAATATTCTGTCCACCCTCAACCTTAGTTTAATTACCATGGGCTTAATCAGTTTGCAGTGGGTGCTCTTTGGCTTCACGCTCGCGTTTGGCCCAACCATGGGTGGCTTTCTCGGTGGACTGGATTATCTGGGCCTGAGTGGTGTTGGTGAAGCGGCCAGCGACATGTATGGCACAACCATTCCCTTTATTGCCTTTGCTGCCTTTCAGATGACCTTCGCCGTGATCACCCCGGCGCTGATCACTGGTTCGTTTGTCGAACGTGTGCGCTTTAAGACTTACATCGCCTTTGCCTTGCTATGGGCCACGTTGGTTTATGATCCGGTAGCGCATTGGGTCTGGGCTGTGGGTGGCTTCTTCTTTGAGATGGGTGCGTTGGATTTTGCCGGCGGCACCGTGGTACATATCACCGCGGGTTTTTCGGCCTTGGCCTTTGCGCTGGCGATCCGTGCTCGCCGCGGCTACGGTGAGGAGTCGATTGAGCCCCACAACATTCCTTTTACCGTGTTGGGGGCTGGCCTACTCTGGTTCGGCTGGTTCGGCTTTAATGGGGGTAGCGCGCTGGCGGCCAACGGCCTTGCTGTCACGGCCTTGCTCAACACCAACACCGCGGCGGCGGCGGGTGCCGTTGTCTGGATGATCTTGGCCTGGCGCGACCAAAAGCCCAGTGTTCTGGGGATCGCCACCGGCGCGGTGGTGGGGCTGGTGGCGATTACGCCGGCTGCCGGTTTTGTCACACCCATGGCCTCGATTCTGATCGGTGCAATCGGCGCACCCATTAGCTACTACTGTATCAAATTTATCAAGCGTCGCAAGCTGGATGAGTCGTTGGATGTCTGGGGTTGTCATGGCATGGCGGGCGTCTGGGGTGCTTTGGCTACGGGCATCTTTGCCAACCCGGCCATCAATCCGCTGGGCACAGGGCTGCTCTATGGCAACCCAGGCCAATTTGTCACCCAGTTGATCACGGTGATCGTGGCGGCGGCCTATGCCTTTATCCTGACCTTTGTGATTGCCAAGGTGCTGGATATGGTCTGGGGCTTGAGCGTCAGCCACGAAGAAGAGGAACTTGGCCTAGATATGAGCGAACATGGCGAACGTGCCTATGCGCCCGAAGCCATCTGATAGACAAATCATTTAAAAGTCATACCAATCAGGCGCTTGCAAAGCAATAAGGATCCAGCGCTTGCCCAACAAAATCATGCGTAGGGGCGGCCGCGCCGCCGCCCCGCGTTTGGCTCGTTGCGAACGGGCGGCTGCAAGCCGCCCCTACTGCATACTTATTTCTTTGCAATGGCCTAAGCCCGTTAATACACGATACACTATGAATGACTTTTAAGGGTTTTATCTATGAGGTAGTTGTATAGTGTTATCGATTTGATGGTTTAGCATAGGTGCGGTTACAAACCGCATATTCCTCTGTGCAGGTCATGTACCAAACGTGACCTACGCTTTAAGCAAGTGGTTAGCGTGCCGGTTACAATCTCAGTTGTAACCGGCACTTTTGTTGCTGGAATATGGCAAAGTTACCAACAGGTAATAGAGCGTAGTCGAGTCGCTTCCCAATTCACACGCGATAGCGGTTGTCGGTCACGTTTGGTAGGTGACCGAGTCGTTCAATGCAAACCATCCGGCTGTGCGATTCGGCCGGTTCGACAAGCCATTGGGTAATGGGTGTAAAGCTGTGCCCTGGTACTATCTGTTACGATGATGCGGGTGTGTCATATAATTAAAAAAGGGTGACGCTACGTGAGCGTCGCCCTTTTTCGAAAGCTGAGATCGAGTGTTGTGGCTAGTTAGTCACCGGAAGCATAGGCACTGGTGCCATGTTCGGAGAGATCCATCCCTTCGGTTTCCTCTTCTGGTGCCACGCGCAACATGTTCATTTGCTTGAGCACAAAGAAGAGGGCAAAGCAGAGGACAAACGACCAGATCGGAATCACAATCGAACCAGTCAATTGAGCGACCAAAGGTTGACCACCAAAGATGGCTGCCGCAATACCTGCCCAGACACCACAGACGCCGTGTACGGGGAAGGCACCCACCGGATCATCGATCTTTAGGCGTTCGAGTAGCAAGACTGCGCCAATCATCAAGATGGCAGCGATGCCACCGATAATGATCGACTCGCTGTTGGTGACGACATCGCAGTTGGCTGTAACACCTACCAGACCCGCCAACATACCGTTGAGGGCCATGCCCAGGTCGAACTTCTTGCCCGCCAGGAAAAAGCGTGAGACAAATAGGGCTACGACTGCACCAGCAGCCGCTGCCAGGGTGGTATTGACCGCAATTAGCATGGTTGCATCCGTGTTGGCTGCCCCAGTGATGGCCAGTTGGCTACCGGGGTTAAAGCCATACCAGCCTACCCACAGGATAAAGACACCCAAAGTAGCAAAGATGTAGTTGTGTGCAGGTAAGCCGTTGCTGCCATCTTTGTTGAAGCGACCGAGACGTGGTCCTAATAGGATTGCGCCAGCCAACCCGGCAAAGCCGCCGACCGCATGGACGACTAACGAGCCAGCAAAGTCATGGAAGCCTAATTGGTTCAACCAACCACCACCCCACTGCCAGAAACCGCTAATCGGGTAGACGATAGCCGAAATAAAGACCGTGTAGACAAGATAGGCTGAAAACTTGATGCGACCGGCAACTGCACCCGATACGATCGTCGCGGCCGTGGCTGCAAAAGCAACTTGGAAGAGCCAATCTACCTGACCATTTAGTACGCCCGCGCCTGCTTCGGGTGGGGTCGGATCTAAGCCAAAGCCACCCCAAGCCAGCCAACCAGGAATGACATCGTTGCCGTACATGAGGCCATAGCCAAAGAGCCAGTAGACCAAGATGCCAACATTTACGTCAATGAAGTTTTTGAACATAATGTTCAAGGCATTCTTTGCCGAGTTAAAACCCACTTCGACCAGGGCAAAGCCAGTTTGCATAAAAAAGACTAGCACTGCACAGATAAACAACATCATGTTATCAACGGCATACGATATTTCTGCCGAACTAGGACCCTCATCCTGGGCAAAGACCTTCGGTGCTAATAAGCACATGGCCAGTACCAAAGGAAGAGCACGCACAAACCTTCGAGTCATTAGTTTCTCCTCTACAAAGGGTAAGAAATAATTGATGCCACTGTGAACTCTCGTTTTTAGATATAATGAGATGGGAGATTTATGATACAAATGCCTAGCGTAGGCTGGTTACTTATGTATAGTAAATTGGATCTCACATGCTCATTGATAACTAAAGGCACAATTTGTAGCTTACTTCACAATGGTATAAGAAGTTTATAAAAGATAATGCCTAAATTCCATGTGCAATCTGCACAAAATGCACGTGGTTTCGCTGCCCGATCTGCCAACTTATCTAATTTATAGGGAATCTAAAGGGAATATCGGAAGCTGAAAGCGGCACTCTGTCATCCGGATGTTACGCAGGGAAGCGGCCAGATAGATTTACAAATGAAGGGTTCTTGTCTATAATAAACACCAGTGCTTCCCAATTCTGGGGTAAAAAACCTGGTTATTCATGTATTCTTCATATGGTGGTCCCAATGGAATGCAGCCACCACAACGCTTATTGCAGCGGCTGGGCGGCTATGTTATTGAGTCAATGCTCGGTCAAGGTGCTGTGGCGATCGTTTATCGCGCCCGCTCCCCACAAAGTCGCGTCGTTGCCCTGAAGGTTTTGAATGACGTTGCCGCCGCCCAACCCAAGATCCGGCTCATGTTTCAAAATGAATACCGAATCACTTCGCGGCTCCAATACCCCGGCGTTGTTCAGGTACGTGACACCGGGATGATTGATGGGCACTTGTTTATTGCCATGGATCTGGTTGAAGGCAAAACGTTGCAAGATTTTCAGGGCAAGGACAAAGGGCTGGGCGAGACAGTTGCGGTGAACTTGGCACGCCAATTGGCCAATACCCTGCACTATGTCCATCAGCAGCAAGTCGTCCACCGCGATCTCAAGCCATCTAATGTCTTTGTTACCCAGGATGGCCGTGCCCTGCTCTTTGATTTTGGTGCGGCGCTTGATCTGCGCGCCCCACCCCATGCGGAAGCCAGTGGCATCTATGGCACCCCAGGCTTTCTCGCGCCCGAACAGATCCGCAATGGCAACGCGGTGGATGGGCGCGCCGATCTCTACTCATTGGGGGTGATCTTCTATCGTATGGTCACCGGGCGGCGTCCATTTTATGGCTCGCGTGAGGATATATTGGATGCCCATTTATACACGCCACCGCCGCCGCCAAGTGAGTTTGGCTATGTGTCGCCCGAATTGGAAGTGGTTCTGTTAAAATTATTGGCCAAAGATCCCGCGGCGCGCTACCAAACGGGTGCCGAACTCATCACGGCCCTCGAAGGAGTACACCTGGAAACGCAGCCAGAGGGTGCCCCCCAACGGTTGCTGCGCTGGTTGCTTGGGAATTGAGAGTGTACTAGGGCTTACAATCCACAATCATTCTACTGGCTGTTTCCTCATTTCATTGTGCCGCGAGTATAATTACCCCTTATGGGTAACGATTTACGAAGAAAAATCTTATTGTCTTTTGTCTTTGCGCTCCTGCTCTATATGGCCTTGGCGCTGTGGAGCGACTGGCAAGCACTAGCCCAAGCCTTGACTGATTTTCCCTGGCGTTGGTTGCCGTTGGTGATTGGCTTAACGCTTGTCAACTATGTTGGGCGCTTGCTCAAGTGGCAGTGGTATCTGAACTTATTGGGCGTAAAAATCACGCGCCGCGATAGCGCGCGTATCTTTGGCATTGGCATGCTCATGGTGATGACGCCTGGCAAAGCAGGCGAGTTTCTCAAAAGTTACATGGTGCGCAACGTGACGGGCACCCCGATGAGTATCACCGCCCCCGCCGTTCTGGCCGAGCGTATGACGGATGGCATGGCCATGTTGCTATTGGCCAGCGCTGGTCTCTTTGCTTTTCCCGATCCGACAGCGCGCTGGGTTGCGTTGTTCGTATTAATGACATCCGTCGTCACGATTGTGATTATTCAAATCCGACCACTGGCCATGCGTGTGCTGGCGATTGGCCGACATTTGCCGGTGGTCAAGCGCTTTGCTGATCATCTCTATCGTTTTTACGAAAGTAGCTATCTGATCTTCCGCCCGCGCAATCTGTTGATTTCGTTGGGTATTGGTGTGGTGAGTTGGGTGGCAGAAGGCTTTGCCTACTATCTAGTGCTGGTTGGTTTTGGCGCAACGCCGGGTAGTCAATCTGTGTTGATCGCCGTCTTTATCTTTTGCATTAGTACCGTGATCGGCGCACTCTTTGCGACACCGGGTGGCTTGGGCGGGGTAGAAGGCAGCCTTGTGGCGCTGACCGTGCGTCTGCTTGGGTTAGCCGTCACTATGGCAACCGCCGCCGCACTCTTGATTCGCTTTTGTACACTCTGGTTGGGCATCACGATTGGGGTGATTAGTTTTGCACTCTGGCCCGAACTCCTTGCCGGTTCAGAGACGGCGCGCCGAGAGGAAAGCCGCGAAGAAGTGTTGGTGGCAGAGTAAGCTAGAGCGTAAATAGAGACCGAGAAAGTTACGGGTTATGTGGAAAGTTGATCTGCACTCGCATACGATCTATAGCAAAGATTGCTTGACGCGGACGGCGCACTTGATCGAACAGGCGCGCCGCTTGGGGCTGAACAAAGTGGCTGTGACCGAACATAATCGGTTGGATGGCGCGTTGGCTGCCAAAGCCCTGGCCCCAGATCTGGTGATCGTGGGGGAAGAGATTATGACGACCCACGGCGAGTTGATTGCCTACTTTGTCCAGCAAGAGGTGCCGCGCGGCTTGTCGCCTGCCGCAACGATTGCGCGCTTGCGCGAGCAGGGCGCGGTGATCAGCATCCCTCATCCGCTCGATTCGTTGCGGCGCTCAGCCATGGGATTGGCCAATGTCATGACCGTGATCGATCAGGTGGATGCGCTGGAAACGCTCAATGCGCGCTGTGTGCGTGGGCGCGACAACTTGGCTGCCGCGACATTAGCCCAAGCGCATGGCAAGTTGGTGACCGCTGGCAGCGATGCCCATATCCCGGCGGAACTGGGCCACTGTTATCTAGAACTGCCGCCCTTCGACGACAATGCCGAAAGTTTCTTGGCTGCGTTGGCGCAGGCCAAGGTCGGCGGTCAGATTAGCCCATTCTGGCCCCATTTTGCCAGCACCTATGCCAAATGGCGCAAACGAATCGCCCCGGTGGTCTTGCCACCCGTTCCTGTCTAGTAGATCGCGGCGGAAAAGAGGCACCACAGTTTTGCCATGATCGACAGGGACAACCATGCTTGATTGACTGCCGTGGTAGCTATGCCATCATGGACTAGTCCATGATGGCGGAAAAAAGCCAGGGCTATTTCCAAAATTCACGCGCGATAACGATTGTAGGTCACGTTTGTAACGTGACAGGCGTGTTTCATGCAAACCACCTGATTTGTCACCGGACAAGCGTCGTCGCGCAAGGCTTTGCTCGGGCGGTGTTGCAGGCTTGGGAAGCTTGTCACGTTGCAAACGTGACCTACGAAATACGAAAACTGCATCGTAGCGATTGGTTCATTTACGCCCAACTGTACGAGTAGATCCCGGCGTAAATAAGGTACCCTATTTTTACCATGATGTACACGAGTAACGTGCCTGATTAACGGCCGTGGTATCTACGCCCAACTGTACGAGTAGATCCCGGCGTAAATAAGGCACCCTATTTTTACGCTGATGTACACGAGTAACGTGCCTGATTAACTGCCGTGGTATCTACGCCCAACTGTACTAGGATGATCGTCACCTATGATCCTGCCTCTACTTCTAAGCTTGGCCGCGGCTGTTATCCCGACGATTCTCTACGTGCTGATCTTCTATTGGGCCGATCGCTACGAGCGCGAACCCATCTGGTTGGCCATTGTGGCGTTTGTCTGGGGTGCGCTGCCTGCGATCATTGTCAGCCTTGTGGGAGAGCAGGTTTTGGGTATGCCGTTTGTCGATGTCCCCGATAGCATCACCAGTTCGATCATCCAGGGTGCTGTGATCGCACCGATTGTTGAGGAATTGGCCAAAGGGTTGGCGTTACTTTTCATCTTTCTCTTTATACGCAGCGAATTTGATGGCGTCTTGGATGGCATTGTTTATGGCGCATTGATCGGCTTTGGCTTTGCCATGACCGAAAACTTTTTTTATTTTATTGGCGCGTATGATAATGGTGGCTTTACCCACTTGAGCGTCGTGATCTTTTTGCGTGCCCTGTTGTTTGGCTTAAATCATGCATTTTATACGGGGCTGGCTGGCATTGGCTTTGGTCTCGCGCGCATCTTTCGTTCGGGGATTGCCCGGGTGTTTTGGATCGTGCTTGGGCTGACCGTTGCGATCATCACTCACAGCCTGCATAACTTGGGCGCGGCCCTAGCCGCGATTGATATTTCTGGCTTGGGGTTGAGCCTGCTGGTGGCCGTTGCCGGCATTGGCTTGATCTTAACGGCTGTCGTGCTGGCCTGGCAACATGAACGAACTTGTATCCGTAGTGAATTGGCCGAGGAAGTGGGGAGTCTGCTTTCTAACGATGAGTATGCCCAGCTTACCGAACGGTGGCACAACCCGCTACGCAAGCGGGGGCATCAGGCGCGCAGCCAGGGTAATCGGATGCATCTTTATGTGGAATTAGCACTGCGCAAGTATCGCTTGCGCCACGCTGACCCGAGCGAGGCTATGACCATTCTGCAAGAACTGGCCCAGATTCGTACGCAATTGGCAACCTCGGTTGGGGTTGCTTTTCGGTAGCCTATTATTGGCTAATGGCCAAGCAAAGCCAAAGAAAAACCCAGTGTGATGGGGCGTATCACACTGGGTTAAGCGGATGGCCGCCAAGAGGTAAGTGAAGTGGCCTCTGTCGAGCGACTGAGTATCACTGATTGCCTATTGGCGTAGACCCCCACAGTTGTGAATACTAGTGAGGAGGGTCAATAGCATTCACACAACAGCGCACCCTAAGCATAGGGCGCAAAAATTAATCGTGGATTAAGTAGACCTAAAGCGTTAATGATAAAAAGGAAGTTTTCATTGTTCCAAGTTCCTATCCAAAACCAGCAACCAGTGCGCCGCTCCTTGCGTTCGCTTGGGGGCACGCTCCTGTTGCTCGGCATCCTACTGCGCCTGACGCAATCTCCTGCTTATGCCTCTGATCCATGTAACCCACCCAACCAGATTCCCCAGCCTGTTTGTGACATGGACTCGTTTCATGGCGATCCACCACGCCAGGTGCCCGATGGCTGGAGTGAGTTTGTGCTCTATGGCGATCCTTCGTTTATGAATGATCCTCACTCATTTTTTGGCAGCGGTACGCTGCGCATTTGGAGCAGCGGTGGCACCTTCAAGGCCGGCATATTTACCCAAGTCAATGTGACGCCAGGGGCTGGCTATCGCGCCAGCATTGCGTGGGGCGCGCCCAATGCGCCCGACACCTTTGGGCGACAGCTGGGCATTGATCCGACAGGCGGCACGGATCCTAACAGCCCCAATATCGTTTGGGGGCCAATGCACTGGGGTGAGGGGCGTATGCTGAACTACCCCGTAGGCCAAGGGCCGAATGTGGATGTCAGCGCACGCGCGGTCAACGGCACAGTTACCGTCTTTTTTGTCACCGATCATCCTGTGAGCACTGGTGACAACTTGATCTATGTGGATGCGATTGCGCTTTATCCAGATGAGAATGCGCCAGCCGTTGCCGCGCCCGTTGTGGAAGTGCCCACGGAAACACCGGTTCCCGCGCCCGTGGCCGCAGAACCAGCAGTTGAACAGGCAGTAGCGAAAGCCGCAGCCGTGGTGGCACCACCTATGCCGACAGCCACCGAAACACCCATGCCAACCCCGTCGCCCACAGAGACGCCACTTCCGACCGCGACGCCCACTGCCACAGAAACACCCACGCCAACCGCCACGCCTTCGCCCACGCTGACGGCGACTTGGACGCCCTGGCCGACGGCGACACCTGCTGCATCTGCGAACTCCTTCAACCCATTGACCTTGGATGCGGCCATCGTGGAGACGCAGGTTTTGGATGTCGCCCAGCGTTTGCGGCCTACTGGGTTACTGTTCCTCGGCGTATTGAGCTTTGGGGGGGCTGGCCTCTGTGCTGGTTCGCTGTGGCGGTTACGTCGCCGCTATCGGTAAACGGTTGGCGACTGCGTGCCAGCCAGCGCATCTGACGGAGTGCGTAATCGATATCGCTCAATCTGTATAAAATCATAGCGCGAAAAATGAAAGAGTTTACCCATGTCGATTCAGGCAAGTGGTTTAGCGGTTGAGACCGTTAATATGCCCATCATGCGCCGGCGGGTCTTTACCTTGGCCTGGCCCGTGATTGGCGAGAATTTTCTGCAAACCATGTTGGGCATTGTAGACACGATCATGGTCGCGCGCTTAGGGACCGAAGCATTGGCCGGGGTTGGCGCAGCCTTACAAATTATGTTTTTTGTGATCGCCGTCCTTAGCGCCGTCTCGGTGGGCACAGCCGTCTTGGTGGCGCAAGCGGTGGGTGCCCGTAATTATACGCGCGCGAGCATGTTGGCGCGCCAATCATTGGTTTGGAGTATCGCGATTTCGATTCCACTAGCGTTGGTTGGGCTTTTTGCTGCCGAACCTTTGATGAGTGTCTTTGGCATGGAGCCGGCTGTTAACCAGATCGGTGCCGACTACTTGCGCGTGGTGATGGGGACAGTGATTGTGCTGACCTTGATGCTCTTGAGCAGCAGCGTATTGCGCGGCGCTGGCGATTCGCGCACGCCAATGTTGGTTACTTTATTGGCCAATGTGGTGAATGTGGTGCTGACCTATGGCCTAGTTTTCGGGGAATTAGGCATGCCCGATCTAGGGGCGGTTGGCAGTGCCTGGGGTACCTTTTATTCACGGGTCGTAGGTTTTCTGCTGCTTTTTATTGTGATGTGGCGCGGGCGCAATGGTATAACGATTCGGGGGCGTCTGGGCTGGTGGCCAGATTTCAGCGCGGCGCGCCAGATGTTGAGCATCGGCGTGCCGGCTGCGTTGGAGCAATTGTTGGGTTCGCTAAGTTTTTTGGGGTTGACGATCATTGTGGGCGTTTTGGGTACCGAAGCGCTGGCGGCTCACCGCATTGCGATTAATGCCATGTCGCTCTCCTTTTTGCCAGGCATCGGCTTTGCCTTGGCCGCCACTACGCTCGTGGGGCAAAGCGTCGGTGCTCATGCGCCCCAGGAAGGAGCCGTGGCGGGTAATATTGCAACGCGTTGGGGCGCGGTTTGGATGAGCACGTTGGGTTTACTTTTTTTCTTTCAAGCCGAAGCGCTGATTCGATTTTTTACGCCAGATGTGGATGTGATTCGGATTGGGGCGATTGCGTTGCGCACCGTTGCCCTTGCGCAACCGTTTTGGGCCATCTCTTTTATCCAGGCCGGCGCGCTACGCGGCACGGGTGATACGCGCTACCCACTCTATGTCAACACCATCGGCAGTTGGACGGCTGTGCTCTTGGCTTGGATCTTTTCCCACCTTTTTCCAGATAACCTAGGCATTATCTGGGCCGCGTTTTTACTGACCGCGCCTGTGACGGCTTTTCTACACTGGCGTCGCTTCCGCCGGGTTGTAGCTGGTTTTGCGGGGAAGTGATCCCTGCACTGAACGATCTTTAATGTAAGCTAATCGACAACTATGTCAAAATTCCTCTACCGTTGCTCTCTGTCACCTCAAATTGGGCTGTTCCGATGTAGCTAGTTTGTCATCAAATAGTTAACCAACGCTATTGACGTAGCAAAAACAAATGCTACAATGTCGATCATACGCAACATGTGTATGACAAAAGTTTGAGTTTTACGTTCTTATCGTAAGTCGTGCAGCAAAAATGGTAACGATTCTGGCATCGGTTTTCACCCGGATGAATCGTTTCTGAAAATGAATTATTCGTTTACTGTACTGCTTTGGGTGTACGCTATGACCTATCCAACAGTCATGGCTAATTGCGCACCGAAGTACAGCCGGTTGGATAGGGAAGATGACAATAATGACATTTCGCGATCGAATCTATATTGGCAGCTTTGCGATTTTGGCATTAGTGATTGCAATCGTTATTCAATTTCCGGCTTTGTCCATCGGAGATAAGCTTGTGAGTTTATTGGTTCTTGGGGCAATGGCAACCGTTTCGCAATTTTTTGAGGTTCGCCTAAGTGATGGCCGTTCTTACTATCCACACAGCGTTTTCTTTTTTGCGGGCGTCCTTCTGTTATCACCTGTTTTGTTAGTGCCCCTATTGGCAATTCCGCTGGCATTGGCCGCAATTCGCACCAAAAATGCCGAAGGCACCTATGCCGGCTGGTGGTGGGATCTTGTGATCAATGTTGCTGTGCAAGCGCTGGTTGGTACTTGCGCCCATTGGCTCTATATTGCACTCAATGGTCATCTGAATGAAATGGTCGTACTTGGGCAGGTTTTTGCCGTCCTCGTTGCGGCGACCGTCTATGTTATGGGTAACCATGTGCTTTTGCGGATGGCCGATGTCTTAATCAATCGCAGCACTTGGCGTGAATCTGGTTTATGGCTCGCCGATAATTTGTGGGCAGAATTTGTCATGGCCTATTTGGGCTACATTGTTGCCTTGCTCTGGTTTATCAACCCGATCATGATCGTGCCGATGCTAGGTGTGTTGGTGCTGATCCAAAAAGCAATGATGTTACCAAAGTTGCAACACGAAGCCCAAACCGATAGCAAGACCGGCTTACTCAACATACGCTATTTTAATCAACTGATGGCAGAAGCGCTGGTGCGCGCCAATCAGACCGGTCGCCCTTTCTCGGTGATCATGGCAGATTTGGACTTTCTGCGGCGCATCAACAATACCTATGGCCATTTGGCTGGGGATATGGTGCTGATTGGCGTAAGTCAAATGATTCAGCTCTCTGTACGTCATGAAGATGCTGTCGGGCGTTTTGGGGGGGAAGAGTTTGCTGTTTTACTGCCAGATATTGAGCAAGAAGAAGCGTATATTGTTGCAGAAAGAATTCGTGTAGCCATTGAGGCGAGCTGTTTTGATGTACCAACTACGCAAACACCGGTCAAAACAACCATCTCATTAGGCATTGCTTCCTACCCACAAGACGGAGAAACAGTAACCGAACTGATTCACCAAGCAGATGTTGCGGTCTACCAGGCCAAGATGGATGGGCGTAACCGGATTGTTTCTGCAAGCGATCTCTATTATCGGATCAAAGAGGAAGCCGACCAACTTTCGGCTGAGCCAGACGCTGGTGCCGGAAACCCTGCCGAGCCGCTCCAGCGGCGTTTGCGTCCCTTCGAAGCAAAGGATAGCGATTTCCCGGTACAATTTCCCGCACAAATTTTAGCCATATCGCCCTTTGCACAGTTGCTATCGCCATTGATGGTAAAAACTGGCGCTGTGCTAGTCGCTGCTTTGCTTGTCTTCTTGGGCACGGTTTGGCAGCAGCCAATCGATTGGACCGCAGTGCTCTACTTGATGGTGCTGGCCGGCATTACGCAATATTTGTGTGTCCACTTTTTCGCGGTCGCACACATTCCCGTGGTGGCAGCCCTTCTTTTTACTGCGAGTTTGTTAACGGGGTTTCCTGGGGTAGCGCTGGTCAGTGCTGTAAGTGTGCTGGCTGCGGTTTTTGCGCAAACCGAATTGACTTGGTCCAAAAGATTCAATGGTGCTGTGCTCTATCAATGGGCGACCGATGTCATCGCGTGTAGTGCCCCGGCGTTGCTCACAACGATTTTGACCTTTTCGCTGCATATCAACTATGTCCTGCTTTGGGTGATTCCGTTTGTGATCGTCGCACTTGCCTACAGCTATACAACTGTCGGGTTAACCGCTTTGGCCCACGCAGTCGTGACGGGCCAAAGGTTTACCGAAGTGTGGCGTGAGAAGTACCAGCAACGTCCCCTGTACCATCTGCTGTTGGCGCTGATTGGGCTATGTTTTGCGATTGTCTACACCATGTTCGGCTGGAAAGGGATGTTGCTCTCTGCGTTTCCTATTTACATCATGTACTTTTCGCAGGAGCAATTGGCAGGACATACAAGACAGTGGTTGGGGAACTTTGCCCTAAGCAAAAAACAATGGTCGTAATGTAACTAGTAGATCCCGGCGTAAATAAGGTACCCTATTTTTACCATGATGTACACGAGTAACGTGCCTGATTAACGGCCGTGGTATCTACGCCCAACTGTACTAGACTGAAAACGGCGGTTCTCAATGTGATTTCAGTAGACCTTATGCCGATTTAATTTTGTGAATGCGTAGGTGCGGTTACAAACCGCACAATCAGGGTGGAGCCAGCGTTGTGCAGTTACAAACCGCACCTACCAGAACCACCACACCCTGTTTGTTTTGTCGCCCAAAGAAAAAATCGGCATAATCTCTAGTATAGATCGCAATTGCGCATAGCTGATCATGCATGATCGTTCATGCCTCATCGCCTTCGATCAAACGATAGATCGCGGCTAATAAGATTTGATGCTCGGCCTGGTGAATGCGTTTCTCAAGATTTTCTAGGGTATCGCTTGGATAGATGAGCACCTCTTGGGTTGCCAGGATGGGGCCACTATCCACCTGTTCATCGGGCACCAAGTGGACCATAATGCCCGTTTTTTTGATCTTCCCGGCTTGATAGGCTTCAAAGGCGCGCTGAATCGCATTGATCCCCGGAAACTGGCCGGGCAGTGCTGGGTGTAGGTTGATGACGCGATAGGGAAAACGTTGCAGAAAAGCATCGCTCAGAATGTGCAGCCAGCCAGCCAACACAATCCAATCTGGCTTATACGCGGCCACAATGTCGGCCAAGGCGGCGTCATAGTCGGTGCGTTCCTGGCCGGCCGCACGATAGGGCTGTAGTGGATGGTAGCGCGTCGGAATGCCAGCCTTGGCCGCTCTTTGCAGACCATAGGCCTCTTTGCGGTTTGACACAACGACAACAATTTCTGCATCCAACATACGCATGCGGATGGCGTCGATGATTGCTTGTAAATTAGAACCATTGCCGGAAATCAGGACTGCGAGTCGTGTAGGCATAGCATCACTCAAAAAGCGGTGGGCGTTGTTCTGATAAAAGATTGTTGCTCGAAAAGCGGAACCGTACAATGTGCTGTTGGCTACCCTGCATCCACCAAGCGCACTCTTGGTTGCGCCTCGGCTGCCTCATCCAACTGACCAAGCAGAATTGCTTCGGGCAAAAGTGTACGGACTGCTGCTGCCGCGGTCGCGGGCATAATCAAGATCATACCAATCCCCATATTAAAGACCCGAAACATTTCTGCAAGCGGCAAAGCGCCCCAAATTCCCAACTGTTGAAAGAGTGGTGGCACTGTCCAGCGTTGCAAATAGATGGTTGCATGCAAATGGGCTGGCAAGACGCGCGGCAGGTTATCGATAAAGCCGCCGCCTGTAATGTGCGCCATGCCCAACAGCCCAATCCCCGCAGCTTGCAATTGATCGATCGCGTCCACATAGCAACGATGTGGGGCCAGCAGTGCATCGGCCAGGGTTTGCCCATCCGCTAAAGTTTCGTTGAGATCCCGATCTGCGATCAATTTGCGGATCAAGGAATAGCCATTGGTGTGGGGACCACTGCTGGGTAACCCGATCAATAGGTCGCCTGCCGCCATTTGGGTCGGCTGTGGCAGTAATTGATTGCGATCAACTAGGCCCACAACGGTGCCGGCGAGATCAAAGGCCCCTTCGACATAGACCCCTGGCATTTCGGCTGTTTCGCCTCCTAATAGTGCGCACCCCACGGCCCGACACGCGTTGGCAACACCCGTGACGACCGCCGCCACCGCTTCTGGCACAAGTTTGCTGGTTGCCACATAGTCGAGGAAAAAGAGCGGTCGTGCATTTTGCACCAGAATGTCGTTGACGCAATGGTTGACAATATCGTGCCCAATGCCCTCCCAGCGGCCAAGTTGTGCCGCCAGCTTGACTTTGGTGCCCACACCATCGGTTGACGCCACCAGGACTGGCTGCGTGGGCAGATTTTGTAGGGCAAACAGACCGCCAAAGGCCCCCACATCGGCCAGGACATTCGCGGTAAAGGTGCTGCGCACCGCTTGTTTCATCAATTCTACCGTGCGCTGACCGGCATCAATATCAACGCCGGCCAGTTTATAAGTTGTATCGCCCATACGTGTGACTGTCTTTCTTTCGCTGGTGGGCAGGTCAAACAAACCGATACGGATTGCCCACCTCTGAGTATAGCATGTTCACTGAAGGGGGCGAAAATTAGGGCATCGGCGCGGCTAGGAGAGAGGGATCAGCGCAAACGAGGGTTTTGCCCTCCTCTGGAATAGCGTGAAGATACCTGTATATTTTGGTAACGATTACGCCAACGTTAAATTTCATCCCCTGCTGCTCTGCATGAATTCAACACGAATTTAACGTTGTCGTACTATTCAGCCGGGAGCGCCGCCATCCCTGGCGGCGCTCCCGGCTGAATAGCTACATGTTTTGTTTAATAAAGCATTTATATAGCTTGAAAAAAGGTGTTTGAAATCAATAATTAGTTTAATAAAAAGCATAAATTTAGCAATTTATTGTGATTTTGCACTGATTGAACATAAAAGCCATAATAAAGCGATGATTTAGCCATAAAAAAGCCATTTTGGTTGTAAAACTGACTTTTGCGTGTGGCTGGCTGATATTTTTCCTGACTATCCCCCCCGGGAGGGGTATCTGTCCCCCTGCCAGTAGGGTAAGGAATGTTGGTCCGCCCGCTCCGCGTGGGAACCTCAGTGTAGACGCTCCGCGTCTAGGGCTCAGAGGGCATTCTACGCTGGAGCGTGGAACGAGCATTCTTCGCATAAAGCGATAGGCTACTGATACTTTATCTTCGTCTATTGTCTTGGCTTTTTATAGCTTTTTGAGGGCTTAGAAATGGATGACAGTGGCTGTATTGCTCTCTGTTTGACACCCATCAGGCCGCAAGCAGGCTCTTTTTTCCTAGGATAGACCCTGGCAAGCTCGATTTTTCCTGGGTTGCGCAAAATAAACGGCGCGGTTTTTCTGCTGCGCACTGCTGTAGTGCTGCTTGGCTTGATAGCAGAGAGGAAGAGCCGTAATACCAAGAGGAACGGCGCGAGATGGCTATGGGTTCTGCGCTGGAACATGATAGGAAAGCTGGCAAAAAGCTACCATTTCCTACGCAATTCAGCCGAAATTAAGTGAAAACCTATTGACATGGCGTTGCCAGAATGTTACTATGCAACCAAGGCAGGCAGTAAAGAGAAATTAAGTTGAGTTGCGGAGATTGACATATAATTGACATTAGTAGTGTTCTGTTTCAATCTCTAGCAGTTTGTCAGGTAAGCCAACGTCTACGAAAGGTTTAAGCACTATGCCTACAATGAAGACAGAGGACAAAGTCAATTCGCAAGAATTAGAATTGGGCAAGGATTTACTGATCTACGCTGGTCTGTTTAGCTTTGGCATTGTCTACAATAAACTCGTCGCCCACATGAATCGCAAGTATGGTCAACATGGTTATACATCTTTCTTTGTTGTTTTTGGTGTGTTTTCGACCATGGCAATGCTGAGCACACGCATCGGTGCCATCAATACCTTGAAAATTGCCGCCGGCTTTGTATCTTCTGGTCTGCCTATGGTCTTAGGAGATACGACTCGCCATCTTGAATACAAACAAGAAGTGGCGGTAGCACTTGCACGGGCCAGTAAAGCAAGAAGAAAAGGGATGAACGATGTCGGACAAACCCAGACCGGGGAAAGACAAAGATTTGCGCTTCATCAAGAGCGCCATTGAGGACGCCGACGAGGTCTATCGCATCTTTTCCTCAGAGCTAATCAATGAACAATCTTCCGGTGTCATCGAGATGATCTCTGAAGGAATGTTGCTAATTATTGAGCAATATGATGCACTCAATCAAATGCTTGATGATCTGACAATGACACCCACACAGGTTTTAGAACATAATCGGTGTTTGCGTGATATTTTGAAGCTGATGATCAAAGAGAGACTTTCTCCAGTTGGACGGGTAGCGGCAGTGAATGTGATTCAATCGTTAGGCAGTCAGATGCGTTCTTTGATGGTTACAAAAGAGATCAGAGGAGTCAATCTTAATGGCTACGCTGATAATTGACCAGTATAATATTACTTATTCAGGATACGCTACTAGGTTGACACAGTTCCTAACAAATCGCCGTAAAATTGTCGGTAAACCTTCCCGTACTTGGAGATAAAGCCCTATGAGCGCAAATAGTCCTTCCAATAGCCTGTCGGAAAAAATTGCTCAGATCTGTCTAGGTCTTAAGCCCTTTCAAGCACTGGAATATGATCCGGTTACCAATACCGTTTCCATTGTGACTGAATGTTTAGTGCCTAGCAAAGCCGTTGATCAGATCTCGCGCATTGTTACAAGCCGTCGTGAGGATGAAAAGGTAATGGTGCGGCGCTATGCCGACAAGTTCAAAATTACCTTTATCCGCAGTATCAAGTTGCAGCAAGGGTAGTAGGCGCAGGTGTTCAGGCATCTTCGTCTTCTACCCTTGTCTTGAAAATGTCTTGAAAATGTAGTCGAGTAACGACACACCCTATATGCTTTCGCCTGCCGCATTGTCAAGCGATTAAACATAAAAGCGGTTAAAAATAAACTTAATCATGTACAAAATCCTAAAACATCCGCAGGGATGAACGAACAAAAATTATAATAGCCGAGGATACTGAATAACAGAATCCTTTTTATAGCATAGGTACGGAATAGCCGGCCTGTCTTTTTATGTAGACAGTGCTGGCTATTTTTTTTGGGGTAGGAGCCAACGTATGCGAACTATCAACTTACAGACAGTTTATCAACTTATCATCACTGCCCTCCTCCTGGGTGCATGTTTAGGGTTGTTGGGACAACGCCTGCCCGCTTTATTGGAAGGCGTCGCATTACCCTTTGAGCAACCGATTGTCGCGTCTGCGGCGAATACCATCCAACCCCAGATGGTAGTGCAAGATGTCACGACTAGTAAGAACAATGATGCTAATGTGCAGGTTGAGGTCGAAGTCCATACCCGCGGTAATGCCAGCGCCCAGGCCAGCGCCCACGGCCCAGGCAATACCGAAGTGCAAGCCAGCACAGAGGGCGAAGGCGATGGTCGTTCGGTTGCCTATATTAAAGCGCCAGATGTTGCGGGCGGGTCATCGCCTGTCCCGTCATCCTCGCTCCCGTCCTCCTCTGGGGAGTCCCCTCTTCTGCAGGAATCAGCTACCCAGCAATCATCCATGATCAGTACGCAACCCCAAGCCAAGGTGACGGAAGCGGTGGTCAATCTGCGCAGCAGCCCTACTTTGGCCGGGGCCGTGGTGGGGACTGCCGCGCTTGGCCAGGAATTTACGATTGTCGGCCGTGATCCCACCAATACATGGTGGCTAGTCTGTTGTAACGGAGCGCAGTCCTTGTGGATTTACAGTGGCGTAGTGCAGGTCACTGGCAATTTCAGCCGTGTTGGTGTTGTGCATCAACCCAATACGGGGGCGAATGTAACCAATGTCCAAATGGTCAGTGTACCGACTCCTACGCTGGCTCCAGTTGTGCCAACGGCTGTGCCGCCAGTATCCTATGAATTTATGGTGGTCGAGCAAACCCAATTTGAAGAGCATGTTGTGCCACGCATCTATTTCTATGTACATCAACAAGAAGCTGGCTTGGGCGGCTATATGGTACGCGTCCGCAAAGATGGTATCGAATTGCCCGTGGCCAAGGCCACTATGGCCGGTCTTCCCGGCTACACCTGGCCAATTCCCAATGAACGACAACGCTATACCAATCTGAAAGTAGAATTTCCACAGATTTCTGCCGCCGGGTTATGGGAAATCCAACTCTTGGATGCCGAAGGGCACGCCGTGGGGCCGATTGCTATCTTCCGCCTGCAACCAGGCGATACCCACCAGGAAATGTATGTACGCTATCGCAAGCTGTAATTCTGCGCCCCCTGGCAAGCATTGGTTGGATAGTGTCATTGTGATATCGCAGAAAGAGTTTTACCTATGATCCGGTCATTTTTGAAGATTGCTTATCAACTTCTCCAAGTTACCATTTGTGTGTTGTTCGTGGTCGATAAGTTGCAGCCGCGGCGGTTACCTTCGGTACATGCGCGGCAAAGTTTTCCGGCGACGCGTGCCATCTACACCCAGCATCGCCAGCAAAGCCAACTGCGCACACGGCCAGCCTTGCTGCCGCGCTACATGACTTGGCGCAGGATTTTCTTCCTCTTGAGCTAGCAGCGCTGACTGCCAATCCATTATTTCGCTCATTTTTTATTCGCATAGCCAAGAGTAGACAACTTCCCTTGGCTATGCAACTTTTTAACTCGTTCCCCATACTTTCCTGTAACTATCATCTCCAGAAACCTCTTTGCTGTCGTATCAGCAAGTTCGGTTGACCAAGCCAATGCCAAATGGTACACTGTGCACAGACTGATACGTGCAGTACCGTTTTGCCTGTGCATTTTCACACACTGCAAGGAGAATCTCCCCGATGACAGACCCCATGATTGGCGGAGAACCGATTGCTGCCGGAGTCACCTGGTTTCTGGATACCTTCATGACACCCGCCGTTGTTGCGGCTAAAAACTATGCCAAGCAGAAAAAAACCGAATTTGATTGGGGCGCGGCG
The DNA here is from genome assembly GCA_034437715.1 of Caldilineaceae bacterium. GTDB lineage: Bacteria > Chloroflexota > Anaerolineae > Caldilineales > Caldilineaceae > JAHBVH01. The sequence continues at coordinate 1,426 of DAOTTR010000798.1, read as the reverse complement.
GCAGAGCGCTACCGTGCCAGTTTGATCGAACACTATGGGCATATTCGTGTCTTTGGCACATCTCAGGATGTGGAATTACAAGCTATCTTCACCGATGTTTATATCTTCGAAGAAAAGCTGGCACGCATCCCTGATAGTATTGAAGCATTGCACCAGCATGCTGAAAAAGAGCGTCACATCTTCTTTCGTCATCGCTCGGCAAAGCCAGTCAATGGGGTGGCGTTGGCCAAGCAAGGTCAGAATCTCTTTGTGTTGGGCAAGCCCGGTGCAGGCAAGACCACTTTTATGAAATATCTAACGATTCAGGCTGCCAAGCATCAGGGGTTGAATCGTGTACCGATCTTCGTCTCACTGAATAAATGGGCCAACAGTCCTTTTGCGGGTGGTGATCATCCACAGTTATTGCCCTTTATTGTTGAAGAATTTGCGATTTGTAAATTCTCTGAGGCTGAAGCATTTGTCATTCAGTTGCTCACCAGTGGCAATGCGTTGGTCCTTTTTGATGGATTGGACGAAGTACGCCAAGAGCATGATCAGCGTCGCCGATTGGTGCAGCTGCTAACCAATTTTACCCGCCAATATGATCGCTCGCAACACATAATTACCTGCCGAATTGCAGCTACTGACTATGTTTTTGAAGGCTTTGCGGATGTGGAAGTGGCCGATTTTTCAGAGGAGCAGGTACGTGAGTATGCGCAGCTTTGGTTTAAGACGGAAGATAAATCGCATGAATTTTTTCTAGAAGAGTTGGCCAAGGTGGAAAATGCGGGAGTGCGTGAACTGTGTAATATTCCCCTATTACTTTCGATGGTCTGTCTCTACTTCGGTCATCGTATGACATTTCCACCCAATCGCGCCGAACTTTATGAAGATGCTATCGAAGCGTTGCTCAATAAATGGGATGCTAAGCGTAATATCCGGCGCGATGAGATGCCGCGTGGCGAGGTCGTCTACCGCGAGCTTTCAACCCGGCGCAAGGAGCAACTTTTTGCGGCGATTGCCTATGATACCTTTAGTCGCGGGCAATATTTTTTCCGTCGCCGTGATTTAGCCAAGTGGATTGGCGAATACTTGGCGACGCTGCCCAATATTAAGCCAGCCGATACGATTGATAATATGATGGTGCTACAGGCGATTGAAGCCCAGCACAGTATCTTTGTGGAACGTGCCAAGGATATTTACTCCTTCTCGCACCTTACCTTTCAGGAATACTTTGCAGCGCGCTACATCTTTGACAATGAGCGGCGCGGCACAACCAGCCAGTTGATTCGTGAACGCTTGACCGATAATCGTTGGCGTGAAGTTTTTCTACTGACAGCTAGCCTCTTTAATAGTGACGGCGCGCTAGATTTCTTCCAAGAAATGCAGACTGCGATTAACGGCTTGATTGCCAACGAGCCGACGCTGCTGCGATTGCTAGCGTGGG
>DAOTTR010000797.1:0-3485 GCA_034437715.1 Caldilineaceae bacterium | reverse complement strand
AGCGCTTGCCCAACAAAATCATGCGTAGGGGCGGCCGCGCAGCCGCCCCGCGTTTGGCTCGCTGCGAACGGGCGGCGGCAAGCCGCCCCTACTGCATACTTATTTCTTTGCAATGGCCTAAGCAATCTGGGGGAGGCTGGGTGGGGGTGACCTGAATAGTTACTAGTACAGTTGGGCGTAGATACCACGGCAGTTAATAAGGCACGTTACTCGTGTACATCATGGAAAAATAGGGTACCTTATTTCAATACCTTCGCCACATGAAGCAATATGCGACCTCTGGATAGACTGGCACAAAATTGCACGCTAGTGGAATTAAATGCCTTCCGATTTTGCCAGACGTGATTTTTATTGCCTGGATCTCTCTGGTAGATACCCCGTTTGGGGTATCTACCAGAGAACCGCCTTTGGCGAAGGTATTGTTATTTACGCCGGGATCTACTAGTGATTTATAACATGGGTTGCGGGTATCGTCTATCCGTTCCCACAACCCGTGATCGTAGTGTTATAGCAAAGGTGACAGCGATGAGTATTAGCGCGGACAGCAGACGCCTGGGCGTTGGGCAGGTCCCCCGAAAGCCACGCTCGCGGCAACGATCCGAAGAACTGATGGCCTACCTCTTGATCTCGCCCTGGATCATTGGGTTTGCGTTGTTTATCTTGGGCCCTATGCTGGCTTCGTTCGGGTTGGGTTTTCTCGAGACCAACCTGTTTTCTTGGGAATATGTGGGGCTCAAAAACTACACCACCCTCTTTTCGACCGACGCCACACGTTCGCTGTTTTGGGTATCACTCTATAATACAGTCTATTATGTCTTCTTTAGCATCCCCCTGACGATTGGCGCAGGCTTCTTCATTGCGGTGCTGCTCAATCAAGATATGCGTGGACGCTCGGCCTACCGCGTGATCTACTATCTGCCCTCGATCATCCCTGGGATCGCGGCCTCGGTGGTCTGGCTCTATCTGTTCCAGCCCGACTTCGGGGTGATCAACTGGCTGTTTTCAGCGGTTGGCATTGAAGGCGTCCGCTGGCTCTATGACCCACGCACTGCCAAGATGGCTTTTGTGATCATGAGCGTGTGGGGGGCGGGCGGCAATATGCTGATCTTTTTGGCTGGCTTACAAGGCATTCCCACCGAGCTCTACGAAGCGGCCAAAATTGATGGGGCGGTTGCCTGGAGCCGGTTGCGCCATATCACCTTACCATTGATGAGTCCGACCATCTTTTTTGTCGTGATCACCAATATTATCGCCTCCTTTCAGGTCTTTACCAACGTCTACGTCATGACGAATGGGGGCGGCGGACCCGCCAATTCCACCATGATGTATGTGCTACACATCTATCTGGTGGCCTTCCGCCAATATCGGCTGGGCTATGCCAGTGCGCTGGCCTGGGTGTTATTTCTCATTCTCCTGCTCTTTACGTTGGTGATTTTCAAATCATCCAGTTTGTGGGTCTACTATGAAACTGAAGTGGGAGGAAAACGCGAATGAGTGCGGCCATCGAAGAGATGAAAACCAAAGAGATAAGACCCCAGCGCGCCAGCGAAACGCGTGATAACCGTGTACGCCATCTGGCAACGCATCTCGTTTTGATTCTGGGGGCCATCGTCATCCTCTTTCCCATCGCCTGGATGATCTCAACTTCGCTCAAATCGCAAAGTCAAGTCATTCAATTCCCTCCGGTTTGGATCCCCAAACCAATCGTGTGGGAAAATTATCGTAACGCAATCACGATCTTCCCGGTCCCCTTTTGGATCTTTGGCTGGAACTCGATGTATTTGAGTCTCGGCAACGTAATTGGCTCGATCGTTTCCAACACCATCGTTGCGTTTGCCTTTGCACGGCTGAGTTTCCGCGGCAGTCGCGTGCTATTTTTGCTTGTGCTCAGCACCATGATGCTCCCACAACAGGTGACGATGATTCCCCTGTTTATCTTGTTTTCCAAGCTGGGCTGGGTCAACACCTATCATCCATTGATCGTGCCCCAGTTTTTTGCCAATGCCTTCTACGTCTTTATGTTGCGCCAATTCTTCACCACCATCCCGCGCGATCTGGACGATGCCGCGCGGATTGATGGCTGCGGCGTATTTGGGCTTTTTTGGCGCATCTTGCTGCCCCTGGCGGCACCCGCAGTCGGCATTATCGCGATTTTCGAATTCACCGCCTCGTGGAATTGGTTCTTGGGACCCCTGATCTACTTGAGCAAGATGGAAACCTTTCCGCTGGCGCTTGCCCTCTCCTACCTGAACGCGTCGTACCGCGTGCTGTGGTCAGAACTCATGGTCGTCTCGTTTATTGCCATGATCCCGCCGCTGATCCTCTTCTTCATTGCCCAAAAAGCCTATATCCAGGGCATTGTCGTGACCGGCGTCAAGGGGTAATCCGTCATTAGTCGTTAATTATTGATGATTAGAAAGCAATAGAGTGATAATCATCAATAATCAATGGCTAATAATTAATGGTCAACGACAAAAGCCGATGACCGTTTATAAGAAAGAAACTTTATGTACCAACCAACGATTACATTAACCGCCGCACAAATTGACTTCTTCCAGCGTGAGGGCTATCTGACCTTGCCAGCCATCACCACCGCCGAAGAAGTCATTCATCTGCAAGCGATTTATGACCGTCTCTTTGCCACCAAAGCCGGGCGCGCCGAAGGCGATCACCTGGATCTGGTTACGACCGACGAAGAGGATCAAGCGCCAGTGTTGCCCCAAATTCTCAATCCGGCCAAGTATGCGCCCGAACTGGTAGATACCCTTTTCCGCGTCAACGCCCTGGCAATTGCCAAGCAACTATTGGGCGCAGAGGCCACAGGCAGCAGCGATCACGCGATCCTAAAACCGCCCCACACCGCTGCCTCCACGCCGTGGCACCAGGATGAATCCTACTGGAGCGCCGACAAGGAATACAATGCCCTGAGCATTTGGATTCCCTTGCAGGAAGCGACGCTCGAAAATGGCTGTATGCAATTCATCCCCGGCAGCAATCACCAAGCAGTATTGCCCCATCACCCCATCGGCAACGATCCGCGTGTGATTGGGCTGGAAGTCGATGAAGCAGAAATCCGCAGTGCCAATGCCGTGGCTTGCCCCCTTCCGGCGGGCGGCGCGACCATTCATCATTCGCGCACGCTACATTACACCGGCCCCAATCGTACCGATGAACCGCGCCGTGCCTATATCCTGGGCTTTGGTGTGCCGGCCAAAACCCGCGCCACGCCCCGCGATTTCTACTGGCAGACCCTGCAAAAAACCCAGTGGCAAGAACGCGCCGCGGCCGCCCAAACCAAGCAAGTCGCAGAGAGTGAGTAGCAGACACGAGACACGAGACATCAGATACGAGACAAGGAGACACGAAATACTGTCTCACTGTCCTACTGTCTCACTGTCCTACTGTCTCACTGTCCTACTGTCTCACTGTCCTACTGTCTCACTGTCCTACTGTCTCACTGTCCTACTGTCTCACTGTCCTACTGT
>DAOTTR010000796.1:0-5086 GCA_034437715.1 Caldilineaceae bacterium | reverse complement strand
GAACCCCTGTTGACCAGTGAAGAGACTTATGCCGACTGCCGCCAGGAAGGATGCAACGCCCAAACCAAAGAGCACACGATACATCCAGACGGTGGTCCAATACGGATTCATAAAGGCGTTCAATACGCTACTAAACATCAGTTGATTATTCGTAAATCCTTGCTCCATGTGTTTGCGCCAAGCAGCATACAGTTCAGGATCAACATCCGCCAGCGATTGGCCAGCGGGTGTGGGTTGGGGCAGACGCATTGGCAAGCGTGTGCCTGACTGTGGCATGCCCTGCGGCAGAGCGATGCCGCGCGATCTGGTGCCGTCCTTGAGGGTGACAATGCGATCGATGAGGCCAAGGGGCTGACCCTGGTTGTCCGACCCCAGGTGACGGAAGCTCTCCCACTGCCCATGGTGCCCAACCTCGAAGAGGCACGCGCCCAGCACATAGGGATCTGCTGTCATCTGGCCGTTATACCATGCCAACGACTGCCAATAGTGGGCTTCGGGCAAGGGTGTATCACGGTTGAGCCAGCCTACATCGCCACCAGCCGGATTTTGGTACATGCGCGCCAAGCCCGCTTCCGTGATGATGACGCGGTGCTGATCCCCATAGCGCGCACGAATGCCGGTCAAACAGGGGCGATAGGTGCCGCCACTGGTGGCTGTCCCTACTGCCGGGTAGAGGGTCGGCCACCCATATTCATGAAAACCCAGATAGGTATAGCTAGCCAATGTCTCGGGAAAATGTTCGAGATAGTGATCGGCTGTGCCAAAGTTGCCTGCGCCAAAATTAAAGGCCACCGCTTCCACCCCGGCCGCTTGCAACCGCGCCCGAAAGGCCACTTGAAAATGATCATAATTGCGCAAGAGTTGGGCCGTCTCCTGTGGCGCTTGGCGAAATTGATCTGAGGCTGGCCCTGGCACCGCTTCATTCAGGCTCATCCAGGCATCAATCAGCAGACGCCCATTTGCCGCGCGCTTGGTGGCCAGCCCAAAATTGTAACTCAGAATTTCTTCGGCCATGGCCCGGCCTTGTGCCGCGGGATCAGCACTCGTCAACATCTGGCGCTGTGTATGGCCATCTTTGTAGAGGCGGCCGATCACAAAAGTATCCGGGGCGCGAAATTGGCGGATTTCCTCTAGCAGCATGGTATTGGCTGTGTCAGCGTGGATCAGCATTACGGGCGGCTGGACACGGCTGACGGCGTCCCACAGGCCATGTTGATCGGTGGAGAGGTGCATGTAAAAGCCCAGCTTATTGCCTTTGCCCACTTCTGGTTCGGTCACGGGTTGCGCAACCCGAATATCAAGCCAGAGCCGCTCGCCAAACCAAGCCCCCGCGGCATTGCGCAGTTGCCAATCGCTGCGGTAGGCACCCGGCGCAGTGGGTGCTGTACAGCTAATGGCGAGCGTTGCTTCGGCACCGGGTTGTGTGATCGGTACCGCCACGGCAGCGGGTGCGCCCAATGGGTCGCCGCTTTGCAGCGCTAATTCATAGCCAGCCCCCCAAGTGGTTGTACCAATATTACGCACCCGCCACTGCTGTTGAACGGAAACGCCGGGTGCAAAGGCGCTGCCATCCGGTACCAGATCCTGGAGGTAAAGCGCCTGATCTTGGCGTACAGGTAACAATTCCCCGGGGGGTGGGTCTTGCACATCAGGAGGCACTTCGGTCCCTAGTTGACGGCTCCGCTGAAAGAGCACATAGAATGAATGATGACCGATGGAATTCCAATTTTCACCGTTGGGTCCTGGTTCATCGGGATGATTGGTATGACAGTTGCTCACCTGATCGCTGGGAAGGCCATCGCCTTCGATCTGCACCCAGAGATGTTGGCCTGAGTAGAGATCAACGTTTGTGGCTGGTTCATTGTCGGGTTTATCAAAGGGTTTGGGATCGGCATGTTCCTCATGGCCCTGCCCTTCCCAGCCCCAGCGTAGGCGCAAATTGGGATCGCGCACACGGTTGCCAGCTTCGTCCACGGCATCAACATAAACCGCATGTCTGCCCCGATTTTCATCGGGTGTCAGGTGGTGAATGCCAACCACTCGCCAAGCGACAGTTTCCCCACTAGCCGCATTTTGCGCTATCCGCACACCATACGGGGCAGCCGTACCCAGAATGGTTGTGGGCGTCGTAGGCGTTGGCCGACCAAGAAACTCAGAACGTCGCTGTAGGTGAAAAGACATAGATCCTCCATAGTATCAGGGAACATATCGTAGCAGCCCCCATTAGTACACTGTTAGCAAAATTATGATGGAGTAGGCGTAGGTCACGTTTGTAACGTGACATGCTCGTTCCATGCAAACCATCCGGTTCTTAACCGAGCAAGCATCGTTGCGCAAGGTTTTGCTTGGGCGCTGTTGCGGCCTTGGATGGATTGTCATGTACCATACGTGACCTACAGTAAACCATCAGAACTTACGTACGGACCAGACCTGTAGGGTCTGCTGGCGCAATCAATTTGTGTAAGTACTATCTCTAGTAAACTATCAAAGCATGGCATAAAGTTTCATTATAAGATTTTTTGTAACGATTACGCCAACGTTAAATTCGTGTTGAATGAATTCAACACCTGCGACGGGAAACGTGTTTAAACACGTTTTCTATCCCAGGCTCTGCATTCATTCAGAGCAGCCGGTGATGAAATGTAACGTTGGCGTACGATTCAGCCGGGAGCGCCACCAGGATGGTGGCTTCCGTCACTGGCCGCCAGGGATGGCGGCGTTCCCGGCAGTAAAAGCCTGGGCCTGAATCGTTACCAAATACGCAGGTAGCCACTATTTGCCTGTTGGGCGCAACGGACTGATTACTGACTTATTGCTCGATAAAGTACTCATTAATGGTGCGCACCACCTCCTGCGGGCGAGTGACCGTGGGCACGTGTCCCGCCCCCGGCAGCAGGTGCAAATGACTCTGCGGAATCTGGGTCGCCAACCACGCCGATGACTGCATCGGCTGGATGATGTCGGCAGTGCCGTGCAGGATCAGCGTCGGTTGGCAAATCTGGCTGACGGATGACCGCAGATCGAGACCCTCCATGCTTTCATATAACCGGATCGCGGCTTCCTGATCGGTACGGTTCACAATCTGTCGCCCCCAATGGCGAAGGGCGGCACTGTCCGGCTCTGGGACACAGGCATCCACAAAATGGGCAAGGGTTGCCCGGTAGTTCGCCCGCAGGCTAGCGACAAAGGGATCCGGAGTGATCGGTGTGGGACGGTGGTAGACCCCAGCGATACAGATCAAGCCCGTAAAGCGATGGGGATGGGCGAGTGCGGCTTGGAGGGCAATCGCCACGCCAGCCGACTCGGCGGCAAGGACACACTGGTCAATGGCAAGGGCATCGGCAACGGCCAGCACATCTGCGACCATGGTTGGCATGGTAATCGACGCAAGCGGTGCAATGGTGGCACCACAGCCGCGGTGATCGAACGCCACCGTCCGCCAGGACTCACTCAGGGTGGTAAACGGAGCGGCCCAGAGCTCCCAACTGCCGACCCAACCACCAAGGGCCAAGATGGTGCGGGGCCCACGCCCAAAGGTAACGGTGTAAAGCTGGGCATCTGCGTGCATAAGAAACATAGGGTCTCCTGGTGTATATTCGTCCGTTGCATGTCTTTATTGTGGCAAGGCCGACGCCAACGCCTGGAACTGTGTGATGGCGTCGTAGACTACGAAACCGATGCCTTCGGCGAACTGGTCCGGCTCGACCATGTTATGCGCCAGGAAGATCAGCACGAAGTTGTCGTTGGGATCAGCCTGCCACCAGCCGCCGAAGCCGCCCGGCCAGCCCACCGCGCCCACGCCGCCACCGCACAGCGAGGGCAACGCCTGCTCGGGCTCGATCACCACCGCGACGCCCATCCCGAACCCGTGGCCGGCGGCGAAGAGCGGCATTCCCCCCACCTCGGACTTGGCGCGTTGGCGCTCGGTCAGGCGGTTGGTGACCATCAGCGCGCAAGTCTCTGGGCGCAACAGCTGTACGCCAGCCACGGTACCCGCGCCTAAGAACATGCGCGCGAAGGCGAGATAGTCGTCCAACGTTGACCAAAGACCCTGGCCGCCGGAGACATAGGCCATGTCCGCAGGCCGCTCGATCATCGTCGAGCCACCTGGGGCGACGCGACGGGGCGTCAGGCGGCCCGCCGCATCGAAACCATACAGCCCAGCCCGCCGGCCGGCCTTCGTAGGAGGGACGGTGAAGCCGGTGTCCTTCATGCCCAGCGGGCCGAAAATCCGGCGTTCGAGCACATCGCCGAGCGGCGCGTCTTCCATGCGCGCAATGAGCAGACCGAGCAGATCGGTCGAATGGCCATAGTGGAGTGCGGCCCCTGGTTGGTCGATCAACGGCAGGGCAGCGAGCCCCGCGATCCAATCATCGGGTGCCACCGCGCTGTCGATATCACCACCCAGCGCCGCTGCATAGGCCCGCGCAAGGGGGCCAGGATGAAAGGAACCGTAGGTTAGACCAGACCGGTGGGTCAGCAGATCCTCGAAGGTGATCAGTCGCGCGGCCGGGTCGGTCTAGTCGAGCGGACTTGTGGGCGAGCGCAAGACGCGCATCTCTGAAAATTCCGGTGCCCAATTGTGTGATCGGATCGTTGAGCGCGAACCGGCCCTCCTCGAAGAGCATGAGCGCCGCCGTAGAGGTGATCGGCTTCGTCATCGAGGCGATGCGGAACAGGCTGTCGCGCGCAATCGGCAGCCGGGCCTCCACATTTCGCCAACCAACGCACGCGGTCTGGACCACCTTGCCGTCGCGCCAGACCAGTGTCACCGCGCCCGCGAGCGCGCCCGTGTTGACGATCTCGCCTATGGCGGTCGCGATCGGCTCTTCTCCATTCATTTCAGCTCCCCCATCCGCTTCCTGTGCCCAATAGTTTCGTTATAAAAAGTGCCTGACGCGCCGAGCGATTCGTCTATCGTTCATGGCGCGTCATTGAGTGGTATCTTCATATTCCAAGGTTGTATTGTCCGCGTGCCGCAACGGGTGCAAACGCGCTGCACGAAGATCATAGGCCGCCAATGCGCTTTGGGCCAATCGCCCCAAACAACGTAGTTAGTCGTTTTTTGTTAACGTCTCGAAGGATT
>DAOTTR010000795.1:0-15362 GCA_034437715.1 Caldilineaceae bacterium | reverse complement strand
AATAAGTATCCAGCGCTTGCCCAACAAAATCATGCGTAGGGGCGGCTTGCAGCCGCCCCGCGTTTGGCTCGCTGCGAACGGGCGGCGGCAAGCCGCCCCTACTGCATACTTATTTCTTTCTACTGTCCTTATACTGTCTTCTGCTAAGAAGAGATGCAATCAAGCACAGATTTTATGCTTACATTGCACTGATGTTACAGCAACAAACGCAAACGCCGCGCTTTCGCCGATCTCACGTATCGTTTCTATTACATTTACTTCACACGACGAATTCCATTTTTATGACTGCCCAGCACCACGTGCAAATAACCCCGGCAGGTCAACCGGCAGCTTGCCTGTTGGCGCAGCCTGCCCACACAACACATTGGCTAAGGCTTGTAATGAAACCGGCACGTTGCCATAGGTCGCCAAATAGGTGGGCACTTGGGGAAAGCTTAATAGATCATAGGGCGTCTGCAACGCGGCCACGATCAGCGGAGAGGCGCGCAGAGCATCTACCAACTGCACCTGGCCGGGATGGCTGCGCGCATTGGTGGTTGCCACCACCGTCACCGCAGTGGTTGCCGCTTGTTGTACGGCCCAAGCAATCTGATCAGCCGTTGGGTCAATGTCCACGTAAAGCGTTTGCACGCCGTTATGACAGCGCATGAGCTCACTCTCCAACGTTTCATTACCGGGGGATAAGATTAGGAAAACGGATGCGTCCGGCGACAGCGGCAGTTGTTGCGGATCAGCTTTGAGCAGCGTGATGCTCTGCTGGGCGATCTGGCGCGCAAGGGCGCGATGGGCTTCAACGCCGACGATCTGAGGAATCGCCGCCACATCCACCGGCGGGCGATCAAAGAGACCGTAGCGCACTTTGGTCTGTAAAATCCGGCGCACTGACTGATCCAACTGTTGTTGAAGCGCAGCATCTTGCTGAATTTGCGCCAGCAGATGGTGGTAGGCGGGCGGCTGCTCTTCGGGTGTATGGCCATAATCAGCGCCAAAGGCCAGAATGTCGGCACCGGCGCGAAAGGCCAGCTCGGTCGTCAAGTTAACGCCGTAGCGCTGATCCAAGGCCCCCATGGTCAAGGAATCACTGACGATCAACCTTTGAAAATTTAGTTCCTCACGCAGCAGGCCCTGGAGGACAGCCGGTGATAGCGTAGCCGGCAGCCCCGTGTCCTGTACAATCGCGGGGAAAAGGACATGGGCAGTCATGATCGCGTCCACACCGCTGGCAATCGCAGCGCGAAAAGGCGACAACTCCACCGCGTCCAAATGCGCCCGATCATGGCCCACCACAGGTAGCCCAAAATGTGAATCGACATCGGTATTGCCATGACCAGGGAAATGTTTGGCCGTGGCGACAATGCCGTTTTGCTGGTAGCTTTCAATCATAGCGGAGCCCAATGCGGCAACCAGGGCCGGCGCTGAACCAAAGGAGCGCAACCCAATCACCGGGTTGTTGGGGTTATCATTCACATCCACCACGGGGGCTAGATTCATGTTGATGCCCAGGGCCTTTAACTCAGTGGCCGTCACCTGTGCCATTTGGCGGGCCAGATCCAGTGAACCGGTGGCCCCAACCGCCATGTTGCTGGGAAAGAGCGTGGCTGTCGTCGGCAGCCGGGTGACGGGGCCGCCTTCCTGATCCACAGCCACCAGGAGCGGAATCTGCGCACCGTGGGTCAGGGCCGCGGTCTGCGCCGCATTGAGCAGATCAGCAGTTTGCGGCAAGCTCTGTAGATTATCGGCAATCTGAAAGAGCACAAGCCCCCCCACATGATAGTTGGTGATCATTGTGTTGAGCGCCGGCGATAACGTTGGCCCTGTAAAGTAGACCATAAATAATTGACCCACCTTCTCTTCCAGTGTCATACTGGCTAGAAGTTGGTCAACATGTTGCTCAAGTTGGCTTGCCGTCAACTGGATGCTTCCTTCGCTTTGTGTTGCTTGCAGGGTAACCGTAGGCGCAGATGTCGATTCTGTAAGCGTAGGTGTCGACGGCGCGGTCGGCAGGCGCGCCATGCCGGTTGGTGCCTGTACGGGCGTGGCCGTCGCAACGAGCAATGCAGTCGCTGTCGTCACAGCGGATGGGGTGACCAAGGGTACAGCCGTCGCATTGTCTTCAGCTTGTTGCCCACAGGCGACGCTGGTCAGCAAGAGCAGCAGCGTAATGATCCGAATTGACTTCATCCATCGTTTCCTTTGTTTCAATTCCTGGGTCAGGAACCGTCCTTTGGTGTGCCAGCAAAGCCATCAGCGGGAAGCCGTCAGCGGGAAGCCGTCAGCGTAAAAACGTAGGCAGGAAACCCCTGCTGATCCAAGGCCACTGTCGCCCCAGCCAGTGGCTCTGTCACCAGCGAACAATCGCGCGGTTGGGCGCGTACGGCAACGCGCACATGGATGGTGTAGTGGCTACTATCCACTGGCGGTGTAATGCGCAGGCGTAAGAAATGTTGCGTTCCCGCCTGCCAGGGTTTATCCCAAATTTCAGCCATGGGCACTTGTGTTGTCAGCACAGAAGCTGGGCAGAGCGTACCATAGCGCAACGCTTGGCGGCAGGGCGAGGAGGAGGTGTGCAACCAGGCATTGGGCTGACTATAGTTGCAATCAGACCAGGTTGCTGGCAACATGCGCAGATCGGACGCGACAATCTCTACATCGCCGCCCTGGGGCAATGATACAGTCAGCCCGCCACCACCCCCACCGGTGGCACCGCCATTGCGCGCCCACACTTCCATCTCAAACGGTTGGCCCGGCGCGAAGGTGAGGGGGATATTGATGCTATCGATAACCGGCAATGGCAGTGTATGCCCGGCATCATTTGCCACCGCCGTCTCTCTGGCATAGATTGGCGCAAGCTCATTCGCGCGCGTTTGTGCCAACTGCTCCTCAGCCTGGCGCGTCGCCATTGCGGATAGTGCCGCGGCCATTTGTAGCGCTTGCGCAGTTTGGGTAGCGTACATTTCAGCCTGTGTAGTCTGTGCCGCCACTACGGCGTCGGCAGTTTGGGTTGCACGCCCATTGGCAGCCTGTTGCGTCTGTGCTGCCAAGAAAGCTGCTTGGGTCGCCGTCGCTTGCTGATTGACCGAAATTGGTGTGCGAGTTGGTGCCGCGGTAGGTGCCGACACTAGTGTATTCGTCACTGCCAATGTACTGGTTGATGCACTTGCTACAGTTGCGACTGGCGCAGAGCGTGTCGGTGTTTGTGCAATTGCCATATCTGGGTTGGTTGGCGTGTCGTCGACCGGATTCAGGATCGCTGGCAACCAGATAAAGGCCTGTCCAATCACAGTCGCCAATAACAATAGGAGCAGCGCCGGCACCCACCAATTTTTTTTGGGCAGCCCTTGCTGTGGTTGAATATAAATTTTGGTTGGCGGCGCGGTACTGAGTGGCACTACCGCCAATTGTTCAGCCAATTCACCGGCTGTCTGATAGCGCTTTGCTGGCTCTTTTGCCAATGCGCGCAGGATGATCCGTTCCAGCGCCACAGGCAGATCAGGACGCACAGCGCGCGGTTTGGGCGGCTGCTCGCGTGTATGATAGCGCAACGCTTCGGTCAATGAATTGATCGGAAAAGGTCGCTGCCCAACCGCCAATTCATATAAGAGTACACCCAGTGAATAAATATCGCTGCGCGCGTCGGTCTTTTCCGCCAGGAGTTGTTCTGGGGACATATAGGCCAGCGTACCCATAATCTGATGGGGCAGCGTGTGCATTGTACCTTCACTCAATTTGGCCAGACCAAGGTCAGTAATCACCGGCTGCCATTCGTCCTGATCGGTTGAAGCGCGCTTCAACATAATGTTGTCAGGCTTGAGGTCACGGTGCAGTACGCCGTTACGGTGGGCATGGTCCACAGCCTGACTGATTTTGCGAATGAGCAGGATGGCTTGAGCAAGCGGCAATGTGCGCCCTTGCACACGCAGATTTTCCTGAAACTTACGCAGGTTTTCACCAACAATCAACTCCATCACAATATAGAGATAGCCCTGCTCTTCGCCAGAATCATAGATTTGGACAATGCCGGGATGATTCAGGCGGGCCGCGGCCCGCGCCTCTAGCAAGAAGCGGCGCTGAAAGTCAGGTTGCCGGGCAAATTGCGGATGCATTACCTTGATCGCAACTTCGCGATCCAATTTGGTGTCATAGGCGCGAAAGACAGTGCCCATGCCACCCTGGCCGAGCAGTTGCAAGATCTTATATTTACCAAAGGATTGATTGATCAGATCTTCCATTGTAATCACGATTACCGATCAGGTAAATTCCAAGCGACAGACGGTGTTGGCCGGTTTATGTGCGTCAATGAGCGCGGCAATCTGTTGCCGTTTGGCCTGATGCTTACTGCTCACCTTCACTTGAAAAATAAAAGGGTCCTTCTCATCAATAAACTCATGAAGGACAGGCATCTCGCCAAGATAGATTTCCAGAACACGACTCACCGACCACCGTGTACCGCTCAGGGCATAGATTTTGTGGGCATCGCACAGAAACATACGGCGTTGCTCATCATCCCAGCTGCCGTCAAAGGTGACAGTAAACCAGGTCGCCAGCCAGGGCAGAAAGTCTGGCGGTGCCGTGCTGGCGTGCAGAAAGAGATCAAAGTTCGCAATATTCCAGCTAATCGGCCACAGGATCGACTCAAAGATACCGAGAAAACGCGCCAGAAAATTATCCGGGCTATCCTCCAGGTGAGCTGCTACCGCATCCAAATCATTGATCGGCAGGCGATAAATCTCAGGCAGATAGGCCAGTAAATGATAGCCAACGCGCGCGAGTCCCGGCGGCAAGCCATAGGGTTGTCGGGGCGTGGGCGTCGGTGGTAGCGGCACCCAATAGGAAGGCGGTTGGTTTGCGCCACCGGTAACTTGCTTAAAGATGATCTGCTGTTCCGCAATCTCAATCAGATCATCGGGGGCGAGTACCTTTGCCACATTGGGCGTCAGCCGTTCGCCATTGACCATGACGCCATTGGCGCTTGCCAAATCAATGATCCAACACTCGGTGCTGCTACAGATAATTTCAGCGTGTTTGCGCGAAACGCGATCATCCGGCAAGTAAAGATCATTGTCCGGTTGGCGGCCGATCAGATTGCGCCCTTGCCGCAACACAACCGGCTGCGCCGTCTCCATAGTGGTCGGCTGCAGCCGAAATTCAACGGTTTGCGCCACGAGTACTCCCACGGTTTCTCAACAACTGTTTTGCGAATGCTTATTACAATTAACGCTCTGCGTCCACAAATTCCACCCAGTGGCGGCCAGAAGCAACCACGCCATGTAACACCAGCCGCATCGATTCATCCGGTCGCTGCCGGAGCGGCGTCCCCTCCCGATCCGCTTCAAACAGATCAACACCACGAATAAGGACACCAGGCATGGTAGGCAACTGACGGTATACATCGGCCACATAGATCGCACGCCCAAAGGGCCAACCGGTGCCTTCCTCACCGCCGACAATCGGATTGATAAAGTGATAGAGACGAGTAAGCAAGGTGCGTTCAACGTTTTGCCGATCCTGATCAAACGCAACCGTCACCCGCACGCGCACAGAGATCCAACTGTAGACCGGCGATCGCACCTCAATCCGCATAGTCAGGGGGCGACGTTCCTCCAGACGACGGGCCAACTCTTGCACATCGGCAGCCGGCACCAGCAATTGTTGCTCTTGCAGGCGCACGGTTGGATGATCAACACGCGCAATCACCAGGATATAAACGAGATTGGGGACGACTTCCTGGGCAATTTCCGAACGGGGCTGAATACACTTGACACGCGCAATCTTCTCGCGTAAAACCGCCTGGGCCACAAACTCAAAGTCATCCGCCGTCACCGCGCGTTCGCGCGTGCGTAAGAGAGCAGCGGCCTTTAGCATGGCGGCTTCCAGACTTTCGGCATCTAGGCCACCGGTTGCACGCGCGCGATTTTCGATCCGCTCCACAAAGGGAATCGATGATTTGAGGGTATTAATGGCACCGGCAGCCACATTGCCCCGCTGCCCGCCGCCACTGCGATACTGGTGGAAGATCAGCGTGGCCCCGCGCGGTGGAATGGCCCCATAGACTTTGATCGTACCGTCGCGCTGGCGAATGGCCGGCCCCAAGCGTATTTCGCCGCTCACACTATCCAACACATAATGTGGATCATCCAAGTGGGAAGTGGCAAAATCGGGGCATTCGTGCCAATATTGGGTTACTTCACCCTGGTTCTGCACCACTAAGATCTCCCCAGCAGTACGCGGCAGCAACACAGGTATATTCTGAAGGTGATAGCGCTGACCAGCGTTGCCGTCGCTCCGGCCCAAATATTCTTCACGCACCATCTGGGCTTGGGTCACTGGCAGCGTTACACCCAGACATTGCTCATTCACCACCCGCCGCAATTTGGGCGAACGCGCATAGGGTTGGACACCTAGGGCGACTTCTTCTTTGGTTAGTTGATGAAGCCGCACCCGCACCCAGAATAGATTTTGGTTATTCACCATCGCTCTGCCCATAGCGGGCAAATGCAAGATCGCTTCACCATCTTTACACAGGGCACCGGTCGTATCTTTCTCGACATAGCAGGGTGCCCAATCTGCCGGCTCCGGTTTGCCGGTTGCGGCTTCCCAGGTATAGGGTGGTTTGTCCGGATTGACATCGGCGCCCCCGGCTTCATACAGATTGAGGTCGAGGCGCAAGATATGGTGACTCAGGTCGGTGGCAAAGCCAAAGTAGAGCGCGCTCCCAACAGCCGGCACGGTTTCTTCATTGCCGCTAAACAGCAGATGATCGCGCCGATCGATGCCAAGCGTGGTCAGGTTGAGGGCTTCATCGCGCAGATTTTGGCCGTCACTACGTGTCACCCGCGTGATCAAGGCGACAAGTTGGGGTGCCTGTACACCAACGGCCCGATCGGTCGTAAAGACGACCGATGGTTCTGTTTCCGTCTGGGTCGTGGCCACCTCGGTGCCGGCGGGAATCGACACCACCGCCGGCTCTTTTTCCTGGAGACGCACAGACGGTTGCGCCTTGCTCAGCCAAAAGGTCATGGCAGCCTGGGCCGGCACCGGCGGCGCCAAACGAATGCCCAGCATCTGCATAAATTTGATATAGTGAAGCTGTGGCACCTGATTCAGCCGGTAGAGCAGCAGATCGGTCATCCAGGCAAAGAGTTCGATCAAGGTCACACCCGGATCACTGACATTGTGGTCGGTCCATTCCGGACAATAATGGGCAATCCGCGTTTTGGCTTCATCCACCAGATCTTGAAACTTCCGGTCATCGAGCAATGGCGGGACAAGGGACATGAGATGCTCCGTTAGATATACTGCAATCACGCATAGATGATCATGGAGTACCAGGGCAAATACCTGTAAATTTTTATCATCTATGGCATTGCTCACTATAGATAGATAGATAGATAGATAGATTACCGGGCAGTCAGAGGCAAGTAAACCTTTTGCGCCGGGTTAAAGGTTGGATTGCTTTGCATAGCGCCCAGCTGGTCGTTATATCGCCAGGTGACTTGAACGCCTTGGTTAATGATCGGTGGTAGTGGGGCGGGCATCGATGGCGCTTCGTTGATATAGGTCACTACCGGTTGGTGGCCGACGGCGGAGGCACCTTCCGCACTCTGAACGCCATAGTCACTATTGGTGATCGTTTGCGTTGCCCTCACAAGCAATGTCTGTGAAAACGCCATACCTGGTGCCAGGGTGGAAATGGGACTCCACAAGACAATGTCATCGTACAGAGCGCCGCCGGCCATATACTGAGCGCCGGCAGGCACTCGATCAAAGACGACCAAATCAGTCAGCGTGCGATCACTCTGATTATAGACGGTGAGCGTATAGGCAATGTCACCACCCTCAATAGCGGTAGACGGTCCACTTTTACTAATCGTCAGTTCGGTTTGGGGTGGTGTAACCGTTGCCGACAGACGCCGGCCCAGGTAGGAAACATGGCCGGCCTGATTCGCGGGCAGCGGTTGGTCGGTATACCATGTGATGAATAGGGCATCGTCGGTATGCTGAAGTTTCGTGTTCAGCACTGGCATGCTCTGCAATGTCTCGGTGATCAATTCAACATCCGCCGGGAGTTGATTGGTAATCTGGAAATCATCCAACACAATGGCCCCATTTTGATAGAGAATGGTATAGGTGACGAGATCGCCAGGGGCGAGACGGCTATCCGGTTGATTGTGCAGAAACAAGGTAGCCAAACCAGGGGTTGGTGTTGGCGTAGCCGTTGCAGTCGCCGTTGCAGTGGCTGTTGGCAGTGGCGTAGATGTTGCTGTTAGTGTCGGTGTTGCCGTAGGCGGGATCGGTGTCGCTGTCGGCGGCACCACAGTGGCCGATGGGGTCAAGGTTGGCGTGTTCAACATCCCACGATAATTCTGTGACTGATAGTGATCGCTGTGGACGCCCCCGAAGACATAGATGTTGCCCATTCCAGTTGAATCCTGCGCGATAACGGCAGCGCTGATACGATATAGGCTTGTGGGCAGACGTGGTTCTTCGATCCACTCACCAATTTTCCCGTCGCTGAGAAAGGGTGCGCTGTAGACTCGATCAAACACTTCTGTCTCATTCCTTCCACCCAGCATCCAAAGTCGATCCTGATGGACCACTACGTCATGGTGATAGAGGACACGAGGCAAAGCTTGGGTCTTTTTCCAATCGTTGATAAACCCAGTTGCAGAGTCGATCTCCCCATAATAGACTTCGCTAAGCGCCTGAGTGCCATCATAGCCGCCGACGATATAGACGTAATTGTGGTCACCAATGGCATGATGCGCAGCGGCAAAACGGTAACGGACAGCGGGCAGATCTTTCGGGTTTTTAGACCACGGGTCTAATCCGCCCTGGCCTTCACCAGCAAAGTAGATCTCCTTCAAGCCTTTGCCATTCTCATCGACCCCACCGAGAACATAGATGCGCCCGGCGGCAGCGACAGCACTATGCAACGTAATTTTTCTGGGATAGCTGCGGGTTTGAGACCAATTGCCAAGGGTTGTAGTGCCAGAGGTTATTGGCGTTCGCCACACGGTTGACAAACTTTGCGCACCGTTCCATCCACCAATGACATAGGCGGCATTGTTACCATTGGTCAGGGTATGAAGATACAGAGTCATGGGTAGCGTACTTGTAACTGAGTGCCATTGGTCGATAACCCCATTGGTTACTGTAGTGGAGATCACGGTTTTCCCTACTTGCGTAAAGCTTTGCCCGCCTACCACATAGAGTTTGTCGCCCAGCACAAGCGCGCGCGAATTGGCGCGCGCTTCCGGTAATGGGGAAGCGAGCAACCAATGGGCGATCAATGGCAATCCTTTGCTAAGGACCAGCAGCGTAGCCAGTACCAGCAAGGTTGGGACGAGGGTGAGCAGCAATAGTAGCCGTGGGCGATAACGACACACAAATTCAAACACGATTTTCTGCTTTCGTCTGCGATACTTTCTCCAAAAAATTTTGCCCGCAATGCCAAGCACAATAAGAAAAATTTTCCGTTATCGATACATTGTCTACCGTGTGACAATCGGAAAATAACGCGTAAATGACGGATTATAGACCGGTGGGCTTGTAAGGGTAGGTGATTGCCCATCGAAGAGCCAATGAATTACCGCCCCCTGGTTGACAATCAGCGTCTCTTCTAATGGCAGTAGGATAACGTTCTCCCCGATCCGTGTAACAATGGGTGTTGTTCCCATGGTGGTCTCGCTTTCGTCGGCCCGCACGCCATAATCACTATTTGTGATCGTTTGGGAGGCCGTCAACGCCAATGGACGACTCGCATTCTGACCGGACAGCAAGTCACCAATCGTAAATTCGACAATATCACCTTTACGTTCGCCGCCTGTTACATAGCGAGCATTCATTGGAATGCGATCCGTAATCACAACACCGGTCGCCAGATCTGCACTAGTGTTGGTCACAACAAGGGTATAGATAATGAAAGCATTAGGCGTAGCAATAGCAGGACCGCGCTTGGTAATTTGCAGCGACCCCGGTGTCGGCGGTGCCGTAGGCACTAGTGTTGGCGTAGCGGTTGGTCGTTGCACTTGATAGGATACGCTGCCGTGGACGCCATCCTGCACCGGTTCTAAGAGCGTCCAGGTGATGAGCGAACCGCTTTTCACGCCAGTGTGTTCAACGATCAGCTTTGTACTGGGCGTAGGCAAACTACTTGGAATTAGATCGACAGCAGCCGGTACCACATTGGTAATCACAACATTGGTCAGTTCATAATCACGGTTAGGGTAGTCAATGGCACCATACTCGATAAAATAGGTTACTGTGTCACCCGCAGTAATAGCAGTGGCAGGTTCGTTGCGCAGGCGCAAATAGCCAATGCCGGGCGTGGCAATAGAAGTTGGGGTTGGGGGCGACGGCAGCGTATATTGGATTTCCAGCTTCGGTTGATGATTATTACAATCATTGACGGGACAATCTTTTGACCAAAAAGCACGTTCATGATTGCCAACTTCCGCATTACTGCGTACAACGAGTGACAGATACGTATTCCGATTGGGATCTTGTCGCCACTGATCGACTAACGCCTTAACCTCCCACGGCTGCCAACCCGGCGTAGAGCCAACTGGGATGCTTTTACTGGGTGCATCAATTTGGGTTAACTTTACATAGTCCGGCCAGGTAATCGTCTCAGGCCAATCTTCGTGAAGACGATAAACACTGATTCCAATATCGGGATCGTTGATCGGTTCCACTCTGTGCAAATAAAGAGAAAATACGGCTGATTGAATCGTTGCGGTTATTGGTAAATCCGCAAGGTTGAACTTCAGTAAGGTGCGTTCCGTTTGAATCGCTGGCGACTCGTTATGCCCAACCCAAAGCACGCGCCAATTCTTTGGAGGTACCGACGTTGATGTGCCAGAAAAGACATACGTGTCGGCTTCGGGGGTGATGACTAAAGTAGCCTGTGCTTGTTGCTCTTCAGCAAAGCCCAAGGTGAAAAAGCTGATAAGCAATAGCAGTAAACAGCAAAGAATGATCGACAACTGAATGAGATAGAGTCTATGTAATTGCTTCATTGTTTTTTCCTTCCGGCCTGTCTGGATTATTCCCCTAAGGTCGATCTAGATCAGGGATGGGTGGTTCTGGTTCAGGGATGGGTGGTTCAACAGGCGGTTCGGGTTTATTAGGTGTAGCTGGGCGTTCAACCCGCACAACTTTCACCGCGCTCAGGCGTTTAACAATTTGAAACGGTACTGTCTTAGCCAGGAAAATGGCCCAGTTATATTCGACCAATCCACGCTTTTCAAAACAAGCTGGATCGATCGATTGTGATTGTGCGGTGCCAGTATCAACACAAGCTTGCGCATCATTTTCAGTTTCGCTACTTTTTTTCCAAAAACCAAGTTCAAAGCCATAGCCGTCAGCCAACCGACAGTTTGCTACCCAGGAAAAATCTTGTGTTTGACTAAGCGACTCCGGCGCCTGTTTAATGGAAACACTCGCACCCTCTTGTTCGCAGTTCAAGCCCGATGGTTGAACCACGCCGATTGTGCTACTCAAGGTAGGAGTTAACGTAGGGGTCAGCGTTGCTAGCGTCTGTGCCGGTGGTGGCGTGTTCGTTGGTGTTCGCGTTTGTGTCGGTATTGGCGTATTTGTAGCCGTATATAGTGGTACAAGCGATGGTACCGGCGATTTAAGTGCGGCAACCGGTCTCAGTGTAGCCGTTGGTATTTCTATGGTCCTGGCTGTTCTGGTCGCCGTAGCGGTTGCGGTTTCTGTTGTGGTCGGTGTAACTGTTGCCGTAGAGACTGCTGTTGATGTATATGTTGGTGTGGCAGTAGCAGTTGCTGTTAGCGTAGATTCGAGTTCGCTACCGATTTCAGGCAGAGTTTGTATAATTTCCCATAGTCTAGATATGATACGGCTTCCACTACCCATGATGCCCACCGCTAGCAGCGCTACGATGGCCAATACTATCAAAAGCCATATCGGTCTTCGCGGCTGCCGCCTTGCCACCACCAGCGCAGCCACATCTGTGCCCAGTGTATTGGCGACTAGCTTTACCCCACGTTGCTTGGCAGCCTGCTTCACCACTGCCGTGGCCGCGGCTTTGCTGCGGCCACGATGCAAGGTCGATAATACGCTTTCCACCGCAACCCGCTTTGCCCGTGCCGAACAGAGCACAATCCGGTCGCCCAACTCAAGCTGAAACTCTTGCGGACGGACAGTGATCCCAACGCCAGCTTTGGGCACTGCAATCGTTCGATCAAGGGTCACATCGGCATTGGCACCAAGAAAACGGATTGGCCGAGACCAATTGGGATGGCGAGCTTCATCACTTTGCGGTAGCGCACCGGTCTCTACCTGTGATTGCCCCCAAGTATGATCGGTTGTCAGTTGATGGAGCTTATGCTCGCGCACGAGATACGCACGGCAATTGCCCACATGCAACAATTGCACCATAATTCCGTCGCCTGTGGTGGTGAAAATTGCGACAATGACCGATGCCCCAATCTTCCCGCTTTTATCTTCATTATAGGCTCGATAAAAGAGATCCCGATTGGCGTCTTCAATCCCGCGCGCGACCCGCGCCTGCACCTCGCGCTGCTGTGTGTTACTGCTGGCCGTAGCAGTACGAATCCGTTGCAACACAGATTCACTAACCTGACTCGCTTCCATATCACCATTGATGCTGTCCACCAGAATGGCGATTAAGCTATCATCTTCTTGCGCGGTGCCAGACGAACGCAATGTCCAGCTCGCAGCCGTGCTGGTGCGAAATCTATTCGTACTTAACCGTACATCATCGGCGGCGGATAGCTGTTTTAAGTAAGTGGTCGCCATAAGTTTATCTCTGTGAAATCGTAGTCGGCTATGGGATATAGGGTCATCTGCTTAGGGCACCAGCGCACTAGTAGAGTACGGCGCAGAAGAGCAATCGCGATGGGTACCTTTTTCATTCGTTGCACCATCCCATTTTCAACGGGAAGAATCGCTAGCGCGAGACGACGATGTAGGGGCAGGCAAAAGTTCATAGAACGCATAGGAAGTTTGCCCCAGTTGAATCTCATCATTGTTTTGTAATGGTAAATTGCTTTGTAATGGTAAATTTCCTTCTACCGTAATTCGTTCCTTGCCACGGCGCACGGTAACAGCTTTCTTATTTGGTAAACAATTGAGCAGATAACGTTTATCGCGTCGGAAAATACGCAAGCCAAACGAGTCATTTTTGGCGCGCTCACCGCTACGTATTTCCGTGCCATGCGTATAGAACTCTTCCGGCCAAGTTGCCTCACGATCATACAATTTCACCACCTGTTGCAAAGCCAAGCCGGGGTCCGAGCGTAGACGATAAAGAATCGCATAGACTTTGGGCGTCTCCGCCAATGATGAAGGTGAAGGCTCAACCGGTGGTACGCGCTTTTGCCACAGGTAGCGCAGCAAGAGCACCAACCCTACGAAGAAGAGGGTCGAACCAACCAAAAGCGCCCGATAGGGGAAATCGGTGCGAAACCAGCGCGTGGTTGCTGCACTACTCTCCCTAGCGGCAACTCCAGCGGTCGCCACCGCTTTCTGATGCCAAATCAAGGTTGCCGTCGGCATAGGGGTGGATGTCCGGGTCGGTGGCCGGGTCAATGTCGGCGTCACAGTCGGCGTCTGGGTGGGGATAGGCGTAGATGTAGGCACCGGCTGGAACAGGGTGAAGGGCACACTCTCCTGACTGACCACCCCCAGTTCATCAACAATGGTCACATTTACCGCATATGATCCTGCCACCATACTAGTCAAGGGAATGGAAAATGTTATTGACTGATTGGGTGGGGGAGGCGGATCAAGCTTTGTCTTGGCCACGGCCACCAATCCTTTGATCTCGTAGGTAATCTCCTTGATCAAACGCGGGGCAGCAGGGGCAAAATCCCAGGCGATCGCTAATTCTATGGGTACGGCAACGGTCGCACTGTACTCGACAGATGGCGGCAAAATAATCTGCTGACTTACCTTGGGTGACTGAACCCGCAAAACAGGCGGGTTGACGGCGATAGCGGGCAATGCAAGCGTAAAGGGTTGTGCTGCCACAACGGTTGATGTCACAAGCGGACGGACAAGCAATGTCTGCGGTTGTTGTTTGCCAGTGCGATAGGTGAAATCACAGATTGCCTTGGGCACAACGAATCGACCCCAAAACTCCTTCCACCACTCATCCGGCTCGGCGAGCGCTTCAGCCAATACTTCAAACTGTCCATCTGTTTCGTCAGCAAGCTGCATTAAATTAGTGCGACCGTTAAACCCTGTGTTGAGCAAGAAAGTGTGAATCGTAATCTCACCTGCGTTTGCGGCCGCTACCACCTGATCCAGCAGTTGTCCGCTGACCACATCACTGCCATCTGAAAAAACGACCAATATCCGGCGCGCAATCGGATTGGTGTCAAAGTGCGTCAACGTTTCCAACAACATCCGCATCAAGGCCGTCTTATCAAGTTTTGCAAAGGGACGATCGGATTGAATTGCGCGCACATTGTTGACGACAACGCCAGCATTACCAGTCCAATCCACCACCACATCGAGGTTTGCACTCGCCACCGTAGTGCTGTCACTCGGCGTAGCATTCGATTCAGAGCTCCCATTGGCAGGCGCATAAACAGCCAGCCGATCAGCGGTTACCGTAAAGGTATTCGACAAATACAGGTTGTAGAGTTTCTCTAGCGCATCACCGACTTGCCCGACAACGGCTGTCTGACCATCAAAGAGGTCGATGAAAATTGCCGTTTCGGTCTGGGGGCGAACGAACGTCCGGGTTGTTTCTAGGATCTGCTGTTCAATTCCATCCTCCAACAAGGCAAAACGTGGCAGCGACACGTCCGTTGCAGGGAAATCGCAACCAACGCGCACCGTGATCGCTGGAAACTGCGCCAGGAATAGCAACTGGTCATCCGGCGTCGGCAGTTGGGCTTTGGCCGGTTGTAATAACCAGCACAAGAGGCCAATCAACAGGATGGCAATACCACCGCCTTTCAGCGCCGGCCGGCGGATGGCAAACCCGCACGCGGCAACCAACCAATTCATCGAAAGTACACATCGTTTGACCATGACAAAAATCACAGCATCCTCTATATGAATTCCAAGCAATCATTGCACCGGCGGGGTGGGTGGCCCCACTGGTGCGCCGGTACCCGGGTTAACCAGCAATGAACGTTCCAACTGGATCGTACTGTCATCAGATTGGACAATGCGCCAAGTATAGGTGTACCGGCCTGGCGCCGTTGGACAATCCTCACGCTCGGCCACACCCACAACACCTACGTCGTTCAGATAAACTTCCTTCACATTCTGAATATCCCATTTGACCTTGGTGCAACCACCCAAATTGATTAGATCTGGGGCCACGCTGACTTGGGGTGTCGGTGGTGGTGGCGGCGGGG
>DAOTTR010000794.1:0-37455 GCA_034437715.1 Caldilineaceae bacterium | reverse complement strand
GTTAGCCCCGTTGCGAAGCAACGTGACCTTTAGGTCGAAGGAGTTGCCAGCGTACTGAAATATCCATTGGTTTACTTTTCCCCTGATGCGTGGTACAATGCAGGGGTACTTTACCAACTGAAAATAGATGGTTCTGGGCAGAAATCATTGCCCAGGTAAAATTTTCAATGTCATCTGGTGTACCGAATCAGCGGAAGATGCGATTCTTAAAGCCAGTACAGGCGGTACGGTAAGACAGACCACACCGCAACCTTAACGACGTTGGGACGACAACGTATCAGTGAAAGACTGTAGAAGCCCAACTACTTTAGCCTTGGGAGTCGTCACCAGCCCCAATTACCTACCAATAAAGCTGGTGTATTGGATCTCCATCAAGGAATCTTTCATCTGTGCATGGTAATCCACCTTCCACCCCCCTTGGTCATGTTGGTCATGTTGGTCATGTTGCCAGATGATTTTGGCATCATCGTTCGTTTGTATTCTCATCTTCTACCCTATTTTTCAGAAGGAGCATTCTATGTTTCGATCTCAGGTTTCACGGCGTCAATTTTTGCAGAGTTCGGCTGCGCTGATGAGTATGGCTGCGTTGGCTGCTTGTGCCGCGCCCGTCGCACCAGGCACTAGCGGTGATGCAGCCCCAGCCGCGGCTGCTGAAACAGTGCTCTTCTGGAAACCGCCCCACAGCGCACAAGAGGCGGATCTGTGGAAGCCATTGCTCGAAAAATTCCAGACCGAGAATGCTGGTATCACCGTTGAACACCAAGTTGTGCCGTGGGCCAGTGTGGATGAGCAGTTCACCGCTGCCTTTGCGGGTGGTTCCCCGCCCGACATCTTCTATCTGCCCGACGAATGGTATCCCAAGTATGTCAACCAAGAACAGATTGCCGATATCACCGACAAGATCAGCGGCTGGAAGGATCAATATTCCGAGGCGGGGTGGACGGGCGCGACCTATAAGGGTAGCACTTGGGGCGCGCCTTTCTTGGGGGTCGCGCAAGGCTGGGTGCTGAATATGACCTTGTTTAATGAGAAGGGCATTGCTGCACCGACCAACTGGGAAGAGTTCCGCGCCGCGGCCCAAGCCTTGACCGATACTGCCGCTGGCACCTATGGCGTCGTTGCCGATGCCGGACCCACCAACTGGACCACCATGGTCCCCCTGCTGGCCGCCGGGGGCACCAAATTGCTCAGTGATGATCTGTTGACCGTGACCGCCAACACCGAAGGTGGTGTGGCCGCGTTTGAGACATTGCTCGAGAATATTGCTTGGAACGATCAGTCCAGTACACCTGTGGGCTTCACGGCAGATCAGATTCGCAGCCTGGCCTTGGACGGCAAGATTGGCATGATATGGCAGGAGACTTCCACGATCAAGGCCGTCTGGCGCACAGAAGCACCTGATCTGGAACTGGCTACGATCCCCATGCTCCAATTGGCCGATAATGGCACCAATGCTTCCTGGGCCAACATTGGCTTTATGTTTATGGCGCAACAATCGGCGGACAAAGACGCGGCCTTTACGTTGCTCGAATATCTCTCCACCGATGACATGCAGGTGGAATATGTACAAAAAGGTGTAGACCTGTTGCCGCTCAAGAAGGACATTGCCGGCCTGCCCGACATTGATCCAATTGTCGAGGAAATGGTCTCCTGGCTCGGTGAAGGCTATGGCGTTGGCACGCAGATCAGTATCCGCTGGCGCGATGCGACAACCTCTTTGGTGCAGGAAGCCCAAGCGGTGCTCAGCGGTGCCAAGACGGCTGCTCAAGCGCTGGCCGACGTTGAAGCAACAGTTGGCCCGATCTTGGATGGCGAATAACGATTCTTAGTAGCGGCTGGCCCTGCACGATGAATCGTCGCGTGTCGTGCAGGGCCAACCACGCGTTTTTAGGAGAGCCGTCATGAGTGTCACCTCGACTGCCCAACCCGCGCTGCGTGCTGCGGCCCCGGCCACCAAGCCGCGGCGCGCCTGGCGTAAAATGCGCGAAAGCCTGTTATGCTATTTATTCCTGTCGCCTAGCTTGATCGTGATCCTGGGCTTCTCGATTGTTCCGCTGGTGTGGAGCATCTATTATTCGTTTACCAAGGGCGGCATGTTGGGGCGGCATACCTTTGTGGGTGTGGAAAATTATGTGAAAGCCTTTGCACATCCGATCTTTTTGCAGACCCTTATCAACACCACACAATATGCGGTGTTGACTGTGCCGATTGTGATTTTGTTGGCGTTGCTGGTGGCGATTGTGATCTTTCAACTGCCCAAAATGCAAGGCTTTTTTCGCGGCACCGTCTATTTTCCGCTGATCACACCGGTGGTGATTGCGGCGAATATTTGGGCCTATATTGTCAACCGCGATTTTGGGCCGCTCAATCATCTATTGAGCATGGTAGGCGTGCCGCGCATCGACTGGCTGGGCGATCCGGTTTGGGCGATTCCGGCGATTGTGATGATGGAGATCTGGCGCGGCTTTGGCTTCTACGTCATTATTCTCTTTGCTGCACTCCAGTCGATTCCTAAAGAACTCTATGAGGCGGCGCGCATTGATGGCGCCAAAGGATTGCGCATTATTTGGAGCATTACGATTCCGCTGTTACGCCCGGCATTGGGCTTTTGTTTCATTATGGCCACGATTTTCAACTTCCAACTCTTCGATGCCGTCTATGTGCTCACTAAAGGCGGGCCGGCGTGGAAGACGGCAACGGTCAGTTGGTATGTTTACCAGCAAGCCTTTCAAGCGGATAATGTGGGCTTTGCCAGCACGATGGGCGTGGTGTTGTTGGTGATCATCCTCACGCTGTCGCTCATGCAGATGCGCTTTTTCCGCAGCGACATTGAATATTAAGCGTTTTAACGCCCACGCAACATATACGACGGCTTGAAGCATTTTTGTCGGTAGGATTTTCGGTAGGAGTTGGGGAGAGAGGGTTTTATGGCGGCAACTTTTGGCGGTGTACAAAATCGGCGGCAGACGGCTGCCTGGCAGTTGGTATGGTATCTGCTGATGATCGCGATCTCGGTGGTGACGGTCGTGCCCTTTCTTTTTATGGCTTCGACTTCCTTGACCCAATCGTTTACGATGATGACCTATCCACCCACGCTGATTCCCGAAAACCCATCGCTCGCCAATTATTATGAGATCATCTTTACCTTTCAGGATGGCATGTTTCCGCGCTGGTTTTTTAATACGTTGCTCACCACCGTTGCCATCACCGCGGGCAGTCTATTCTTGAACACCTTGTCCGGCTATATTTTTGCCAAGAAGGAATTTTTCGGCAAGAACTTTGTTTTTGCCCTGCTGTTGGCTACCCTGATGGTGCCACGCGCGGTAACCTTGATTCCCTCGTTTCTGATTGTCAACCGCTTGGGCCTCTTCAACACCTATTGGGCGCTGATTCTGCCCGAATTATCAACCGCCTTTGGCATCTTTATGATGCGCCAATTTATTTCCAGCTTGCCGTCCGAACTGATCGAGGTCGCCAAGATCGACGGTGCCGGAGAATTGCGCACCTTCTGGTCGATCATCGTTCCTCTTTCGACGCCGGCCATGGCTGCCCTGGGCATCTTTACGGTGATCAACTCGTGGAATGCTTTTCTCTGGCCGCTGATTGTGTTGCGCGCCAATACCATGCGCACGTTGGTGGTCGGCTTGGCCACGGTGCAAAGCGAATTTAATATTGACTATGGTCTCGTCATGGCAGGCTCTGTGCTGACTGTGCTGCCGATGTTGATTCTCTACATTCTCTTTCAGCCCTACTTTGTGGAAGGCTTGCGCATGGGCTACGGAAAATAAGCGCGCTTATTTGGATTTATTGGCTTACATCGAATAAAATGATAGGATGACAGGGTGGCAAGACGATCTAGGACGATTGTCTTATCACCCCGTCCCTTATTACCCGATCATGCTAGAGCCGAAAAGTCGAAAAGCGAGTATACCATGACTGAAACAACAACTGCTACGGTATCCCAACAACTGCTTGAAGAGATGATGGCTTACTATCGCGCCCGCGCCCCAGAATATAACGAATGGTGGCTACGCCAGAGACGCTATGATCGTGGGCCGGAAAGCAATGCGCGGTGGTTTGCCGAAATGCAAGCGGTATTGACTGACTTTGATGCCTTTGCGCTCAGCGGTGATGTGTTGGAATTGGCCCCAGGCACAGGTAATTGGACCAAACGCCTCTTGGCTACGGCAAGCACGATCACCGCCGTAGACACCTCGCCCGAGATGATCGCCATCAATCGCGCGCACGTACAAAGTGAGCGTGTTACCTACATCCTTGCCGATCTCTTTACTTGGCAACCGAAACGCGAATATGACGCGATTTTCTTTGGCTTTTGGCTTTCGCATGTCCCGTTGGAGCGCATGGATACTTTCTTGCAGAAGGTGTGCAAAGCGTTGCGCAAGGGGGGCAAGCTCTTTTTTATTGATAGCTTGCAGCATGAATCATTGCCCGGCATTGCCGCCCACCAACCCGTGCTCGATCCCCAAATTATGACACGTGAGATCAAAGATGGCCGCACCTTTGCCATCGTCAAAAACTATTTCGAACCAATGGCCTTGGTTGCCCAATATCGTGCGGCCGGGTTGGCGGTTACGATCAAAACGACCCCCAATCACTTCCTCTATGGATTGGGATCAAAGCCCTAAACGTTGGCGCTTGTGGTACGTATAGACTAAGGCGCTTTCAAAGAAATAAGTAACCAGCGCTTGCCAAACAAAATCATGCGTAGGGGCGGCCGCGCAGCCGCCCCGCGTTTGGCTCGCTGCGAACGGGCGGCGGCAAGCCGCCCCTACTGCATACTTGATTCTTTGAAATGACCTAAACCATTTGTTTGGAAAGAGAAGAGAATGATGATCGCAACAACGGACGCCACCCTCGCTTTACATGGCGGGGCACAAGCCTTTCCTGGCGCGGTGGGGCAGCCCCAACCAAAGATTGGGGCGGAAGAATTTATGTCGATTGCCGAGCGTTTTGGCTTTTCGGCGGCGACACTGGCGCGCATTCAACAAGCGATCGCCGACGAAGCCTGGGGCACTGGCCCCAATTTGGCGCGCTATGCCACCGCCTATCCCCCGCAAACCAAGGGCGCGGCGTTTGAAGCGTTGGCGCGTGAAAAATTTGGCGTATCCTACGCCCTAGGCGTCAGCTCTGGTTCCGCCGCGCTGCACTGCGCCTTTGTCGCCGCCGGTGTGGGACCCGGCACCGAGGTGATCGTGCCGGCGGTTGGCTTCTATGCCACGGCTGGTATGGTCATTGCGGCCAAAGGGGTGCCGATCTTCTGTGACGTAGACGAATCGCTGGCCATCGATCCCACCAAGATCGAGCAGTTGATCACGCCGCGCACCGTTGCGATTGCGCCGACCCATGTCATGGGCAGCATCTGCGATCTGGCCCCAATTCTGGCGCTTGCGCGCAAACACAACCTGAAAGTGATCGAAGATTGCGCCCAAGCCCCCGGCGGCAAATACCGTGGTCACCCGGTCGGCACGCTGGGTGATCTGGGCTGCTTTAGTATTTCGGCCTATAAAATTATTGGCGGCGGCGAAGGCGGCTTGGTCATTACCAATGAGCAACGGCTGTGGGAACGCGCCAATCAATTTGCCGAAGCCGGTGGTCTATGGCGACCCGATCGCTTCGCCCCGCCGCGCTATGCGGGCGAACTGTTCAACGGCCTCAATTACCGGATGTCCGAATTGGAAGCGGCCGTAGACGTGGTGCAACTGGGCAAGCTCGATACGTTTGTTAGCGGTTTTCATGGCGTAAAAATGCGTATTTTGCAACAGCTTGACACCTATCGCGAGATCACACCGCAAAAGCTCAATGATGTGGACGGCGATATTGGTTACCTCTTGCGATTTTTTCCCGAAAGCCATGCGTTAGGCGCACAGATTGTGAGCGCCCTCAACGCCGAAGGCATTCGTTGTGGTATGCGCGGGCCACAGCCGCGCCCCGACTGGCACATTTACGCCGACATGTTTCCGATTACGCTGAAAGTTGGCACGACACCGGATGATCGCCCTTTTGATCAACCAATCTATCAGGAGCGCGATGGCCATGTCGAGTATGCCAAGGGCCAATGTCCGGTAGCCGATGATCTCTACAATCGCAATATTTCGATCGCACTCAGTCAATGGTATGCGCCAGCGGATTGTGATATGATTGCCGCGGGCATTAACAAGGTGCTGGCCGCCTATTGTACCCAAGATGCCAGCGCGACCAAGTGGCTTTGAAACGCGCTAAAGGAAATCATGACTCGTTATATTGCTGCGTATGACACCGAAAAGGCACAAGATTGTCTGACGGCCTGCCGCCAGATTCGCGCGGTGCATGAACAATTTTCTTTCCCAGGCACCTTCTTCATTGTCGGAAAACGCTTAGAAGAAGAAGGCGACGACTATCGCGCGGTCTTGGGCAATGTGCCCGAATTCGAGGTCGCCTCGCATACCTATTCACACAAGATTCTGCGCGACCATCCCTTTTGTGGCCTGACACCCGCCCAGCCCACGCGGCTGGCGGAGATCCAACTGGGCAAAGACTGGATCGAGCAGACCTTTGGCCAGCCTTGTGTGGGGATGCGCCCTGGCTGTGGCTTTACCGATGGCCTGCGCGGCGATCCGTGGTTGGTGAACGCAGTGGCCGAGGCTGGCTTTGGTTATGTCAGCTCTGTCTTGTGGGGGCCAGATTTTACCGTGCCCGCGCTCTTTGAAACACCCACTACCTATGCCGCTGATGGTCATCCAGACCTGTGGGAATTGCCGGGGCATGGCTGGCATGAGAACTTACTCAAGGCCCACAACTTGACGGTAAGCGCCCGGCGGATTGTTGCCTGGCCCGCGCCTTTCCCCGAAGGCGTACCCTTGCGCCCGGTCACCACGCCGGAAGAAGAATTTGCGGTCAACCGCATCTTCATCGATCGGGCGGTCGCATTGGGGATGCCCTATATCTCGCTCATCTGGCACCCCTGGTCGTTGGCGCGCTTTGATCCGGCCATGACCATGTTGAAATTGACCTTTGCCTATGTCCAGGAACTTGGTTTAGAAGCCACTACCTATGCCGCAGAATGGCAACGCACAGTAGCGGCGCACACGAAAGCGTAACTATGGCAAAATTGAATCTGACCCTGCTCGTTGGCAATCCCTTGCTGAAAGTGTTGCTGCGCTCGCGTTGGCATTGGAACGCCAGCGGCGAATTGATGCTGATCACCGTGACGGGGCGTAAGACCGGCAAACGCTACACGACACCCGTCAACTATGTACAAGATGGCAACCTGCTGTCGGTGCTCACCCATGCGCATCGCACGTGGTGGCGCAATCTGCGCGGCGGTGCGCCGGTTGAAGTCGTCTTGCGCGGCAGAAAAGAAAAGGGCATGGGCTTTGCCTATGAAGGCGCGGCCGCGGTGGAACGTTTTTACCGTCACCTACAACTGGAACCCAAATTTGCACCGCTGTTTGATATAGAAGTAGACGCCGATGGCCAACCCGTGCGCGCTGCGGCAGAAAAGGCCGCGGCAGGGAAAGTCATGGTAGAGATTGAATTGCCTGCCGAAGATTGGGAAATCGAAGAGGATGAGGCTACAGAATAGCGTGTGCGCGGCTATGCGCTCGGCTGGCACTTGGCACAGAGGCCATAGAATTCTAGCAAGTGACTCTGGATTTGGAAGCCAAAGCGATCGGTTAGCTCGCGTGTCATTTCGCCGGCCACACATTGATCGAAATCGATCACAATGCCACAGGTGGAGCAGACCAGGTGATGATGACCGCCTTCGGCCCGAATATAGGTGGGTCCATGTTCCCCAACATAGATGGGCCGCACAATATTCAGTTGGGTAAGCAGTTCGAGCGTGCGATAGACCGTGGCGCGACCAATCGCTGGATGAATTTCTTGGGCGCGCAGCAAAATCTGAGCAGGGTCCAGATGCCCGCCTTCCTGCTCAATTACTTGGAGAACTGCCACACGCGGTGGCGTAATCTTATAGCCAGCGTGGCGTAAGCGCTCAACGAGTAAAGTTTGTGTGCTCATCATACTTCCAGTCTACACTACCTTACCCAATTTTACAAGCAGAATCGGCTGGACGGAACCACACGGTTGATCCTAAATTTACCCGGCAGCGCAGATGGATTGCTGTATTTGTGCGACTTTTACATAGTTTGTCCATAAGAAGCAACGAAACATGAGACACAAAGGAGAGCGGTTGTGAACTACGTTAATTTTGGTTCGGCGGGCGTCAAGGTGAGTCCACTGGCGTTGGGCCTTGGCTTGCGCGGCCAGGCTGACCCGGCGGCTGCCCAATATATGATTGAACATGCCATTGCCCAGGGCGTCAACCTGATCGATTGTGCCAATGTCTATGGCACCATGGATGATCGCGCCAATATCGGCCAATCGGAAATTGTGTTGGGCAAAGCGCTAAAGGGCAAGCGTGATGATGTGGTGATCACCTCCAAAGTAGCGGGGGCGCTGGGCAAAGGGCCCAATGATGTGGGCCTCTCGCGCTATCATATACTGCGCGAGGTGGAACGTTCGCTTAAGCGGCTGGACACCGATCATATTGATGTCTATCTGGTGCATAGTTATGACACGACGACGCCCCAAGCAGAGATCATCCGCACGCTGGATGATCTGGTACACAGCGGCAAGGTGCGCTATGTGGGCTGCTGCAATTATGCCGCGTGGCAGGTTGTCCACGCCCACTGGATTGCCGATACGGTCAACGCCATTCCCTTTATGTGTGTGCAAAATTCGTACAGTTTACTCACCCGCCGCTTGGAAAATGAAATGTTTGGCGTTGTGCGCGAATTGAAATTGGGCTGTATGGCCTATAGTCCCTTGGCTGTGGGCCTGTTGAGCGGGGCCTATATGCCGGGGCAACCGGCTCCAAAGGGTTCATTTTGGGATATCCATAAAGATGAATATGCCAAAGTCATGCAGGGTGGCATTGGTGACGTTCTGCGCACCTTGCACCGCTTGGCTGCCGAGCTGGGCAAGACGCCTGCCCAATTGGCCATTGCCTGGGTGCTCTCTCACCCCGAAGTCACGGTCGCCATCAGCGGGGCCGATACGCTGGAACAATTCAATGATGTGCTGGGCGGCGTCGGCTGGACACTGGACCCCGAAGTGCGCCGGCAATTAGACGAAGTTTCTGCTGTGCCCAGCGCCATGTTCATCTAGGCACAGCGCTATCTTTCAAGAAGAGATACGGTAATTTTGTAAAGAGGCGGCAGTGTACTCTTCTTGGAAGATTCAGCCGGTGCAGTTTAAGCTAAACGAGTATTATCCAAGTTTGTCTTTCTGGTTCGCATTGTGATAAACTATGCGAGTTATCATTTCAATGACTAACGGTGTCTGCATCTAGATGCAGACATTTTTCTGTCGTATCTAAATGTACAATAAATTTTTCTATGGTAATAACATGCTATTCTTCTTGAATAGCTTCGTCTTTAAATAGACGTATGTTTTGAATAGATTTAGAATATGTGTGTGTGTTTTTCTGAGACTACTGTTTAACCGAAACGGTAGCGAAAATAGTGAAGATAGGGAAAAAATCATGACCAACGCACTCATGGCATCACTTCAGCCAGAACTGCCAGCTGACTTTCCAGAAATTGATGCGGGCGATACTGTGCGCGTTCATCAGCGTATTACCGAAGGACGCAATGAGCGCATTCAGGTCTTCCAAGGGATCATCATTGCAATGCGCGGCGGCAAGACAACCGGCGCCACCTACACCGTACGCCGTACGGGCTCACACGGCGTGGGCGTCGAGCGTACCTTCCCCCTGTATAGCAAAAGCGTTGAAAAGGTCGAAGTTTTGCGCAAAGCCAAAGTGCGTCGCGCGCAACTTTACTATCTGCGCGATCTTCAGGGCAAGGCTGCTCGTTTGCGCGAGAAGCGTTTCCTCAAGGTATAGTGCTGCCTGCTATGCTGAGCACTGCCATAGATGGCAATGAAAACAGACCTTGTACACGCGTGTGTCATTCTTCATCTATGGGCGAGTGCGGTATACCTATGCAATGAGAGGGAGGCACTGACAGTTTGATCAGTGCCTTTTTGTTATGGATAGCACGAAGACAATCTGGCCAACCCTGCAACAGGAAAACCGACTTTGGCAAGCTGGCTATCTCCAAATTGCTGGCCTAGATGAAGCTGGGCGTGGCGCATGGGCTGGACCCGTCGTTGCCGCCGCGGTGATTATCCCGCCCAACTGTGAGCAGCAGGGAATTTGGGCCATTGTTGCCGATAGCAAATTGCTTTCACCCGCTGTACGCACCAAGCTGGCCCAGGAAATCCGCACCGCCGCCCTTGCTTGGGGGATCGGTGCTGTTCCCGCGGCGAGTATCGACCAGATCGGTATCGCCGCCGCCACGCGTCAGGCAATGATCGAAGCCATTGGCGCACTCGCTTTCCCACCGGATTATCTATTACTTGACTGGGTAAAATTGCCCCAGGTCGCGCTACCCCAAGAAAGCTTTACCAAAGCGGATCGCCATATTGTCTCGGTTGCCGCCGCGTCGATTCTGGCCAAGGTATACCGGGATGAGCGATTGGTAGATTTGCAGCGCGTCTATCCTGCCTATGGCTTTGCCCGTCACAAAGGCTATGGAACAGCCGAGCATCTGGCGGCGTTGTCTAAGCATGGCCCCTGCGCCGAACATCGTTACACCTTTGCTCCCGTTGCGTGTCTTGCCCCACTGTTTGAGCAACTAGTAGATCCCGGCGTAAATAAGGTACCCTATTTTTACCATGATGTACACGAGTAACGTGCCTTATTAACTGCCGTGGTATCTACGCCCAACTGTACTAGGATAAGTTATGCGTCTACCAGCACAACGCCCCCCTGGTGATCGGCGTGATCGGCGGCGGCAACTGGGCAACACAGGCGAAGATCTGGCGCTGCAAACGTTGCTGGCGGCAGGCTTAACCATCCTCGAGCGCAACTGGCGTTGTGCTGTGGGGGAGCTCGATATTGTGGCCCAAGCGCGTGCGCCAGATTTTGTCACTGGCGAGCCCGATGCCACTTGGCTGGTCTTGGTGGAAGTGCGCACCCGCCGCGGTGCCGCCTTTGGGACAGCCCGGCAATCGATCACATCGCGCAAGGCTGCCAAGCTCCGGGAAGTTGCCCAACAGTATGTGCAACAGCAGGGTTGGACCGGACCTTGGCGGATTGATCTGGTGGCTGTGCAGATGGACGAGCAGGGCCGTTTGTTGGCTATCGAGCATGTGCGCCATGCGGTAACAGGATAACTCACGTGGAATTCACACCTTCTGCGCAAGCGGCTACTGCGCTACTGCCGCCTGTCGTTGTCCTGTTGGGCCCTACGGCGGTGGGCAAGACAGCAATCAGCCTTGGCTTGTGTGAACAATGGCGGGGCGAGGTGGTCGGCGCGGACAGCCGCCAGATCTACCGTGGTATGGCGATTGGCACGGCTGCCCCAACGCCCGCCGAACGTGCGCGTGTTCCCCATCATCTGATCGAGATCTGTGACCCTGATGAAGCTTTTTCGTTGGCCCAGTATCAGGGGCGCGCCTATGCCACGATAGATGCCATTCATCAACGGGGCAACGTGCCCTTTTTGGTCGGTGGTACGGCGCTCTATATCCGCGCGGTCGTCGAAGGGTTGCGCATTCCCGAAGTGCCGCCCAGCCCACAGTTACGTGCGGAACTCGAAACATTTCTGGCCGAACAGGGACGCGCTGCGCTTTTCCAACGGCTGCA
This sequence comes from Caldilineaceae bacterium, assembly GCA_034437715.1. Classification (GTDB taxonomy): domain Bacteria; phylum Chloroflexota; class Anaerolineae; order Caldilineales; family Caldilineaceae; genus JAHBVH01. The sequence continues at coordinate 25,742 of DAOTTR010000794.1, read as the reverse complement.
AATGCTAGACCCGGCTACGGCAGCCGTGATTGATGCCCAGAATCCACGCCGGGTGTTGCGCGCGCTGGAGATCTTCCTGGCAACCGGCCAATCGAAGATCGCGCTCGAAGGTACCCAAGCGCCACCCTATCGCTTTCTGCAGATTGGTCTGGATCGGCCACGCGATGCCCTCTATGCGCGCGTGGATCGCCGGGTGGATCAGATGATGGCGCAGGGCTTGATTGCCGAGACGCAGCAGCTATTAGCGGCTGGCTATCGGCCACCGTTGCCGGCCATCACCAGCCTGGGCTACCGCGAGATCATCGCGCATCTCGAACAACAACTGCCCTTGCCCGCTGCCATTGAAAAAATTAAAACGGAGACCCATCGCTACGTACGCCATCAATATACCTGGTTTCGCAAGATGGACAAGATCCACTGGTTTGATCTGACAGCAATCACGCCAGAGAGCACGCCCGCCATTATATCAGAGCGGATTTACGCCCACCTTGCCCAGTTTCTCGCTATGGTATAGTGACGTGATGGGGTGCTGCGTAGTCGCAGAAGCATGGCGGTTGTCAGGAGTACGGGCGCGCTTTTTTGTTCGTTGCAAATACTTACAAATGAGTCTATAATCCGTTAAGGGATACACAATTAGGATCAGAGAAAGGGCAAATTGCACCGCTGGTTTGGGTGGCATTGCGTGGCAACTCACCCTTTTTGCCGGCAGGCCAAAGGCGCTTTGGCAGGATGTGTTGGTTCACAAGGAAATCATCTATGGCACTTAATTCAAATTCAGATAGGTTGGACGCACCGGTTGATACTACGCTGGTTACCGGTATTTCCTTGACAAATCGCGCCTTGCTAACACCGCCCAACGCGACTTCTGCTCGCCTACCTTTGCCCTCCAAAGCGCCTGTTGACCCGGATACCCTGCCGCCTACACCGCCTCTTGATCCTGTTGCGGTTGCCCTGCAAAAATTGCCACCGCTGCCCACTGCCGATAACAGCGGTGCGATCAAGATTGAGCCAACCAAAGAAGAACAGCAAGCCTTTGATCAGCTTTTTCAAGCGCTGCCGCCCAACTTTACGCGCAAAGAATATGAACTCCTGCTACGTGCGTACACCGTTGCTAGCTATGCCCACCGCGATCAGCAGCGCGAGAGTGGTGAGCCCTATATGGCCCATCCGATTGCCGTGACCAAAATTTTGGTTGAAATGCGCATGGATGTGAGTACCTTGGCGGCTGGTTTGCTACACGATGTCGCCGAAGATACAGAATTTACGATCGAATATATTCAAGAGAATTTCGGCCCGGTGATCGCCATGTTGGTGGACGGGGTGACTAAGCTCAAGCGCATCAACGAACTGGGCAATACGCGCTCGGCCATGTCCGACAGCAAAGCCGAATCGCTACGCAAAATGTTTCTGGCAATGGTAGAAGATATTCGCGTTGTGCTGATCAAGCTGGCCGATCGATTGCACAATATGCGTACATTGAGCAGCCAGAAAGATTTCAAACGCCGCCGTATTGCGCGCGAAACGCTGGAGATTTTTGCGCCCCTGGCCAATCGCTTGGGCATTTGGCGCATTAAATCGGAGCTGGAAGATTTGAGCTTTCGCTATCTAGAACCAGCCAGCTATCGCGATATTGCCAAAGCGATTCAGCAAAAGCAAGATGAGCGCGACAAATGGGTCATCCGCCTAAAGGCAGAGCTAGAACGTGAACTGGCCAAAGCCGGCATCGTGGCCGAAGTCAGCGCGCGCACCAAGCATATCTACAGTATTTGGCGCAAAATGAAGCGCAAAGAAGTCAATTTTGACCAAATCTATGATGTCTATGGCTTTCGTGTGATTGTCGATTCAGAGGCGCAATGCTATGCCGCGCTGGGCATTGTCCACAGCCTCTGGCATCCCATCCCTGGTGAGTTTGATGACTATATTGCCAATCCCAAAAACAATATGTATCGCAGTTTGCACACCGCCGTTCTCAGCCGCCGCAGTGGTCGGCCCATGGAAGTGCAGATGCGCACGCATGAGATGCACAATGTAGCCGAATATGGCATTGCTTCGCACTGGCAATACAAGGAACAGACCAAGCATGATGCTGACTTCCAGCGCAAGGTCGCCTGGATTCGCCAGTTGATGGAGTGGCGGCAGGATGTGACCGACGCCGACGAGTTTATGAACAGCATGAAGACCGATGTTTTCAAAGATCGTGTCTTCGTTTTTACGCCACAGGGTGATGTGGTTGATCTGCCCGCCGGTGCCACGCCGATCGATGTTGCCTATGCCATTCACACCGAGCTTGGTCATCGTTGCCGCGGGGCGAATATCAATGGCCGTCTGGTGCCGTTGGATTATAAGCTCAAGAATGGTGATCAGGTGATGATCATCGCGGCCAAGCGCGGGGGCCCCAGCCGTGATTGGTTGAATCCCAATTTGGAATATGTGGAAACGCAACGGGCGCGCAGCAAAATTCGTACCTGGCTACGCAAGCAAGGGCGCGATGAAAATGTACAACGTGGCCGCCAGATGTTGGAAAAAGAGCTGCGGCGCCTTTCGGTTACCCAAAGTGCCGAAGCGTTGAGCAAGCTTTTTGCCTATGAAAAGCTGGATGATTTCTATGCGGCGATTGGCTATGGCGATGTCAATTCCCAGCAGATTGCCCAGCGGGTGATTGATCAAGAACGTCGCGAGCAACAACGACTTGCGCTCAAAAATGGGATTCTGATCAACATACGCGTCAATCGCGGTAGCTCCAAGCTTAAGGATGGGCTCGTGGTACAGGGGGTAGAGGGGCTTTTGACCCAACTAGGCCGCTGTTGCAGCCCAGTACCCGGCGATCCGATCACCGGCTATGTGACCAAAGGCCGCGGCGTGACTATCCATCGCACCGATTGTCCCAACGTATCCACCAGTGTGCGGCGCGGGCAGACCCATCGTTTGATCGATGTACAATGGACCACCGGCGGTCAAGAAACGTATCCCGTTAAAATTCAGATCAGCGCCTATGACCGCTCTGGCCTTATGCGCGATGTGGCCAGCTTGGTCGCCGATGCCCACATTAACATGCTCAGTGTGGAAGCGTTGACCGGCCAAAAAGATAATCTAGCCTTGATCAACGCGACGCTAGAGATCGAGGATGTGGCTCAGTTAATGCGGATTTTGACGAAGATCGACCGCTTGCCCAATATTGTCGATGTGCGCCGAATGATTGGGTAGGGTGGGCAGGTAGGACAAATCGAGCGGGTAGCGCTAGACAATCTGGAAGCAATACCCAATGCCGCGCACGGTCTTGAGATAGATCGGTTTGGAAGGATTGGGCTCAATCCGCTCGCGTAGCCAGCGCACATGTACATCTAGCGTACGTGTATCATCCAGATAGGAAGTCTCCCACACATGCTCCATAATTTGACGACGCTTTACCACCTCGCCGTGATGCTGGATAAACAACTTTAACAGCGCACACTGTTTGGGTGTCATCGTATAGCGCCCATTCGGCGTGACAACCATGCGCGTAGCCAGATCCAAATCAATTGGCCCACACGTGAGCCGATGCTCGGTGCGTTGTTCGGCCATTTGTTCAACCGTGGCCAACACCTTCTGCGCGACAAGTGGCAGGGTAATCAAGCCATCAAATTTAAACTCGCTCTTGGCTGGCAACTGGCGCGTCACCGCAACAATGTAGACCGAAGGCAGCCGATAGCGCACTGTTTCGCAAAAGCGCAAACGGCTTTCGGGGCGCTGCTCGATTTCGACCCAGAGCGCGGCTGGTGGTTGGGCGCGAATCAGCCGCAACGCAGATTTTTGATTCGTAATCACCGTCAGGGTGATCGGCTGCGCATGCGTAGTCGCTGCTATTTGATTTTGTTGCTCGAAGAATGCCTGTAGACCCGCGGAAATCGTGTTTCTGTGGCCCACATACAAAATTCGAAGCGCGTTCAGATCTATCATTATCGCCGCTGTTTATCTGAGGAATGTGTGAGGCTTTTCTATTATATAGCAGAATAAATATTTCAGCAATAAAAAAGAGCGAGCCAGTCGCTCGCTCCTTGGTTGAACAAACAAACCTGGCTATATCTTAATAGCTTCTAACTCATCGATCATATCGCGAATCACGTCGAACCCGCCCTGCCAGAAGGCTTTGCTGGCGACATCAATGTTCGCTTCTTGCAGGATCTCTTCGGGTCGCGCCGAGCCACCGTAGGCCAACAGCTTTATGTAGCCAGGTTTGAAGGCCTCGCCCTCTTGTTGATAGCGCCGATAGAGCGAAAGCACCAGCAACTGGCCAAAGCTATAGGCATAGCAATAGAAGGGCGTCTGATAGATATGGGGAATACTCACCCATTCATACTGAAACTCGGGCGCAATGTCGATGCTGTCGCCAAATTGTTCTTGTAGATTTGCCATGTACAGCCCATGTAGCTCTTCGGGCGAGCGATTGGCGATGATGGCATCATGGGCTGTGCGCTCAAAATTCACAAAGAAAGCTTGGCGCATTACCGTAGCGTACATATCATCTACCGCGGCGGCAAGCAACTCGCGGCGCACCAGCGGATCTTTCTCGACGGCCAGGAATTGCTCGGTGAGCAACATTTCGGCAAAAACGGAAGCCGTTTCCGCCAGCGGCAGCGTCGGGTGTTGGGACAACACGGAATGCTCTTCGGCCAACATGCTGTGAATTGCGTGGCCTAATTCATGGGCCAGCGTGGCTACATCGCGCACGCGGCCGTTGTAGTTCATCAACACCCAGGGCGTCAAGGTGGGCAGCACAGTGGAGCAAAATGCCCCACCCCGTTTGCCTTTACGCACTTCGCTATCAATATGATTTTGATCAAAAACCCGCTGTGCATGATTGGCAATCGTCGGGTGAAAATTTTGGAAGGTCTCCAGCACCAACTTGACCGCATCACCATAATCGAATTGGCGATCCGAGGCGGCCAACGGCGCGTAGATGTCATAGCGGCGCAACTTTTCCATACCCAACCAGCCAGCCTTCAAGCGGAAGTAGCGTTGGAACATGCCCACGTTGGCGCGGCTGACATCCAGCAACGCTTCGACCGCGGCATCAGGAATGTCGTTGGCCACATTGCGCACGGCAATCGGTGAACCGTATTGGCGCAACTCCACATTTTCATTATACCAATCGCGCACACGGTTGACATAGATCTGGGCCAGAATGTTGGCTTCTTGGCCGTAGACCCGATACAACTCCTGGTAGGCCGCCGCGCGCCATTCTGGATTATAAGATTGTGCATAGCTCATCAAAGCGTCACGCGTTAAGCTCTTGGTCTCGCCATCGATTTCAAGCTTGTACTCCAAGCGATTGGTCAACATGGAATAGAGCGTCAAGACCGCGTTCATGCCTGTGGCATCTTTGGTGTTAATCAACTGTTCGGACTTTTCGTCCAGGGTAAAGGGTTTGGTGCGGCGCAAATCCTCTAGATAAAAGCGATAATCTGGAAATTGTTTGTCACTCGGCAACAAGGCCGCGGCTTCGTCATCATCCAGTGTCTTCCACCAAAGATCGAAAAAGAGGGTGCGATTTTGGACCTCGGTCATGACCTGCTGGATGCGATTGCGATAGGTGAGTGCTGCCGAGGATTGCGTATCTGCAGAAAACCACAGACTGCCATACGCCGCGACCTTGTAGATCTGTTCGATCAGCGTCTCATATTGGCTCATCAATTCGACAAGCAGCCCCGGTGCCATTTCGGGATTTAACGCTTCGCGGCGCGCCACAAACGCTTGCACTGTCTGTTCGAGCGCGGCCAGTCTTTCGCCAATGATCGCCTCGGTTGTTTCCGGCAACAACTCAGACAGATCCCAGGCCGATAAGTCATATTGTTTCACTTTTTCCGGGGATGCAACACCCATAAATTTTTCCTTTATTCGCGATTGTGTGGCCTTCCGACAGCGTTGCGATCAACGCGTGCCTCGGCGATGAGCTAGCCAGTAGGCGGTTTTACTGCTGGTCCGCCCGCTGGTCAGCCCATTATTAATGGTATCCGGTGATTGGATTAGACTAAGCGGCGCAAAACAGTTTGCAAAATTCCGCCATTTTTGTAGTAGTTGACTTCTACCGGCGTATCGATGCGGCTCATGGTCTGAAATTCAGTGACCGTGCCACTGTCCGACGTGGCGCGCACGGTGTATTCTTGGTTGGGCACCATATAGTCACTCATACCCAAGATGTCGAATACCTCAAAGCCGCTTAGGCCCAGGCTACTGACACTTTGGCCGGCCTTGAATTGCAAGGGCAAGACACCCATGCCCACCAAGTTGCTGCGATGGATGCGCTCAAAGCTTTCGGCGATGACGGCGCGCACACCTTGCAACTGCACACCCTTGGCCGCCCAGTCACGGCTGGAGCCGGTACCGTACTCTTTGCCCGCCAGAATGATCAGGGGCGTGCCATCGTTGATGTAGTTGACCGAGGCATCGTAGATGCTCATCTTTTCCATTTTGGGAATGTAGACCGTATTGCCACCTTCTTCGCCATCCAGCATCTGATTCTTAATGCGGATGTTGGCAAAGGTACCGCGCATCATAACCTCGTGGTTGCCACGGCGGCTGCCATAGCTGTTCCATTCCGAGCGCTCTACGCCATGCGCCTCTAGATATAGCGCGGCCGGGCTGCCCTTGGCAATATTCCCGGCGGGACTGATGTGATCCGTGGTTGTGCTGTCCGGCATGACGGCCAGGGTGCGTGCACCAATAATCGGACGTACGGGTGGCACTTCGCGCGTAATGTCGAAGAAGGATGGCTCGCGAATGTAGGTGCTGTTGGAGTCCCAGTTAAAGAGCTCGCCACCGGCTACAGGAATCTGATTAAATTGCTCATTGCCTTTAAACACGTTGGCATATTCGTCGCGATACATCTCTGGCTTCAAGCTTTGGCGGATCGTGCTGATGATCTCTTCTTGGCTGGGCCAGATATCGTGCAGATAGACTGGCTCACCATTGGGATCAGTGCCCAACGGTTCGCTGCTCATATCGATGTTGACGGTGCCCGCAATGGCATAGGCGACGACAAGGGGTGGGGACGCCAGGAAGTTGGCGCGTACATCCGGGCTAATCCGCCCTTCAAAGTTGCGATTGCCACTCAACACGGCGGCTGCGACCAGATCACCCTCTTTGATGGCCTGACTGACATGGGCTGGTAGTGGGCCGCTGTTGCCAATACAGGTTGTGCAACCATAGCCAACCGTGTGGAAATTCAGCGATTCAAGATAGGGTACCAGGCCGCTCGCTTCTAAATAGCGCGTAACGACCTTGCTCCCTGGGGCCAGACTAGTCTTAACCCAGGGTTTCACATCCAAGCCACGCTCGACAGCCTTCTTGGCCAGCAGACCCGCACCAATCATCACGCTGGGATTGCTGGTGTTGGTGCAAGAGGTAATCGCCGCGATCACCACGCTGCCGTGGGTCAGGGAATAGGTGCGGTCTTCGTGCTCCACCATGACTTGGGTGGTCAATTCTGCCGTCGGAATCCCAAAACCCTTGGGGCCAACCGGCGCGGGCAAATTCGTATTCCAGGCCGTTTTCATCTGCGTCAGATCAATGCGATCCTGGGGCCGTTTGGGGCCAGCAAGCGCAGGGCGTACCGTACTCATGTCCAGTGCCAGGGTGTCGCTAAATTCTGGGTCTGGCGTGTTTTCATCGTGGAAGAGGTTCTGCTCTTTGCAGTAGCGCTCGACCAATTCGACCTGTTCTTCCGTGCGCCCGGTGCCGATCAGATAGCGCAATGTCTCTTCATCAATCGGGAAGAAGCCAATCGTCGCGCCATATTCGGGGGCCATATTGGCAATCGTCGCCCGATCGGGCAGCGTCAACTTGGCAAGACCTGGGCCATAGAATTCAACAAATTTGCTGACGACACCCTTCTTGCGCAGCAATTCGGTTACACGCAAGACGAGATCGGTGGCAGTAGAGCCTTCGGGCAGCGCCCCGGTCAACTTAAAGCCCACCACTTCGGGCAGCAACATGTAAATCGCTTGCCCCAACATGACCGCCTCGGCTTCAATACCGCCAACGCCCCAACCCAACACGCCTAGACCATTAATCATCGTCGTATGGCTGTCGGTGCCTACCAAGGTGTCGGGGTAGGCAATCGGCAAACCGTTATAGGGCTTCAGGTGGACAGCCGTGGCCAAGTATTCTAGATTTACCTGGTGGACAATGCCGGTGGCCGGTGGCACAACGCGGAAGTTATCAAAGGCTTCCTGGCCCCATTTCAGAAATTCGTAGCGTTCGCGATTGCGCTCAAATTCGCGCTCGGCGTTGTACATAAGGGCAAAGGCGCTGCCGAAGCGATCAACCTGCACGCTGTGATCAATGACCAGATCCACGGGGACCAGCGGATTGACCTTGGCTGGGTCGCCGCCCAAACGCGCCATGGCGTTGCGCAGCGCGGCCAGATCGACCACGCTAGGCACGCCCGTAAAATCTTGCAAAACGACGCGCGCCGGTTTGAAGGGGATTTCCACCTTGCCGGCAGTCTCCGCACCCCAATTGGCAATCGTTTCGACGGCTTCCTTGGTGATCTCAAAGCCGTCGGCTTGGCGCAGTGCCGCTTCGAGCAACACGCGGATCGAAAAAGGCAGCCGAGCGATCGTCGTGATGCCTAGTTTTTCTAGGGCGGCGAGACGAAAAATCACAGCCTCACCGCTGCCTGTGTCAAATGTACCTTTGGCTTGAAAAAAATCTTGCGCAGTCATTGTGTTTCCTTTCCTGTACCGTAGCTGGTAGATCGGTAAACAAAGGTATCGGCCGGTAATTTTGTGCTTTGCTAGCTAAACTCGTACAAGTTATAGCAATCAATCATCGATCGGGCAATGTGTATTTACAACTTTTACAGGGTTTGTCCAGTAATGATTGATTTGGGTAGGGCAGACCTAGCCTAAATGTACCTATTCACTACCAATTTGCTGATGCATAAGCGAATCTTCTCTTTCCCAATCATACCAGTTTTCGAGAGAAAGCCGTAAAAAAGTTATGCTTTTGCAACAAATAGCGCGCTTGGCTTTGCCTGGCCCCAGTCGATATTGACAGATGGCGCTGGCGAACTGCTTGCGACTGCCCACAGGCCATGCTACAATGCTACCGCCTACCCAATAACCTATATTGTCAACCCTATGTTGTAACCTGCGTGGCTGTCTCTGCCGACACACCATGTAGCAACGATGTTACCCCCAAAACCATATAGCATCGTCGCTAGCCAAAGAAGGATTCCAATTTTGAAAATCACGGAAATTAAGACCTATCTCATGCATGCGAATGTGGCCTCCACATCGAGTTGGCGGGCGCGCAACTGGCTCTTTGTCAAAGTCTTTACCGACGAAGGTATCTATGGCGTTGGTGAGGCCAGTGGCTGGCCGCGCGTAGTCGAAACCGCCATTCAGGATCTGAGCACGATCTTGATCGGCGAAAATCCCTTTGAAATTGAAAAGCTGTGGCAGAAGATGCTGCTGGCGATGATGGGCCACGGTATGACTGGTGTCATCGGTGGCGGCGCGATGACGGGGATCGAGATGGCGTTGTGGGACATTAAAGGCAAAGCGCTGGGCGTACCCGTCTATGAATTGTTTGGCGGCAAAATTCGCGATCGGGTGCGCCTCTATACCCATGCCCACTCGGCGGAACGGGCGCGCGAATATGTGGATCGCGGCTATGGCGCGATCAAGACCGGCGGTGTCAGCGATCCGCTGAGCAAGGTAGCCGCCATTCGCAAAGAGGTGGGTGATGAAATCGATCTGATGGTCGATATCCACGGCCCGCCCTGGCTTACGACCAAAGATGCGATCCGCATGGGGCAAGCGCTGGAAGAATTCAATCTGTTATTTTACGAAGATCCCGTTGCGCCCGAGGATATCGACGCGATTGCGCGCGTCTCTGCTGCGGTGAATATCCCGATTGCTGCCGGTGAACGCCATGCCACCATTTGGGGTGTCAAAGAATTGATTGAACGCGAGATCATCGATGTCGTGCAGCCGGATACGGGGCGCGCCGGTGGTCTAATGCAAATGAAGAAGATGGCTGCCATGGCCGAAGCACATTACATCACCTTTGCGCCGCATGATGGTTCGCTGGGGCCAATTGCCGAGATGGCAGCGGTGCATCTTTGCGCCACCCTGCCGAATTTCCTGATCCTCGAACACCTGGAAGATGATGTGCCGCAACGCTACGAAGTGATGCAGCCACAGCCCACGATTGTCAACGGTTTTATGCTGGTGCCCGATGCACCGGGCTTGGGGGTGGACATTGTGGAAGATGCGATTGCACACTATCCTTCAGCGGGCAATCTGTCTGTGCCGGACGTGGGCGACGAGTATCTTTACGTGCGTGCGCGCAGCCAACGCGCCAAATGGTTGCGCCCTAGCCATGGACAGGTCGATGATTTTGTGTGAGCGCCTGATCTCGCTATAATGAACCAATCTTAAGCGCATTCCGAGATTGCACCGTGCTATATGCTAAATTGAAGGACTTCTTGGTGCAATCCCGGAATGCTGCACTTACATTGTAGACCAACAAATAGGAGTGCAGGCTTTGTCACAGACCTTGCTCGACATTGTCGAATCGATCCGGCAGGATTTTATCCAAACCAACGACCTGCGCGATGAGACGTTGCGCCTGAGCCGCGCCCTGGTGCGCTCGTGTGCCAATACAATCCGGGCGATCCATCGCCACGAGTGGGCCGAAGCCGCGGAACTGTTGCGCGAAGCGCGCACCGACGCCAAAACCATGGTGGACCCGCTCGGCCAGCATCCATCACTCTATCATGCTGGCTATACCCAGGACGCGCTGAAGGAATTGGTCGAGGCGCATGTTGTCTACGCGATTGTGCGCAACGAGGCGCTGCCGTTGCCGGGTGAGTTGTATGTGACAAGCTCCACTTATCTGCGCGGCCTCAGCGAAGCTGCCACCGAAATGCGGCGCTTTGTGCTGGATCTCATGCGTCAAGGCAAAGTGTTAGAGGCCGAACCTTATTTGGCCCACATGGATGAAATCTATAGTCAACTGCTGACAATTGACTTTCCCGACGCGATTACCGATGGCCTGCGCCGCCATACCGATGTGCTGCGCGGCGTGCTTGAGCGTACGCGCGGCGATCTCACGCTGGCGATTCGCCAGGATCAGATGCGGCTGGCGCTGCATTCCTTTGAGTCGCGGTTGGGTAATGCCTCCGGCGTTGACCTTTCGACGGCCACCGCTCCCTTGTCCCTGGCCCCGCCCGATGAGGCCAGCGAGCTTTGACCCAGCGTACCCCAGATCGCGCCACAGATCATACCCTAGTGCGCGCCAGCGACATTGGGCTGTGGGCCTTTTGTCAGCGCGCGTGGTGGCTGGCACGTGTGCGCGGTGTGCCCCATCAGCGTCCGGCTGTACTTGCCAAAGGCCAAGCTGTGCATCAAGCCCACGGTGCTACTGTCCAGCGCGCCCAGCATGCTACAGCCTGGGGCTGGCGTTTCTTGGCCCTTGGCATGCTGCTGGCTGGGATTTTTCTCTTGTTTTGGGCGATACAGAGTTTATTTTGAGAGTAGCATTGCACCTTCATGCGTAAAGAACGTTCCACCGTCGCGCGTACGACCGTACCTAGCCCACAAGTGGCATTGCCCCTCGCCCAACAGGCTTTGGCCGCGATCCGCCAATCGACCAGAGTCCAGCTCGACGAACAAACGATCTTGATCGAAGAACGCAACGTCTGGCAGCCCGATTCCTGGCTCATGCAACGTTGTTGGGAAACGTTGGCCGATGCGGGCGCGGCCAGTGAAGCGTTGCAAGTGGCGCGCCTGCTCGAGCTCCGCCAACCGCTGGCCCCACTTCATGCCCTGTATCGGATTGTCCAACAGCAAGCGCACAATGCCGACATGGTGCCGCTCCTCCAGCACGAGCTGGAACGCTGGCATACACGCCTTTTTCATACATCTGTCGACACAACGGCTGCTGCATCGCCGCTCTATGTCGATCAACTGCTCGCGGTGGCTGCCGCCGCCGCCCTGCTGGGCGCAGAAACCATTGCCTTGCCCTGTCTGGAACGGATTGATCAAGCGCCCAAAGCCTGGGCGCGCCTGATTGCCCACCCAGAACAGCGCGTACAAGTGGCGATTGCCCTGGCACACACCAGCGCCAGTCCGCTGACCACCTATCTGATCACTGGCGCGATTCGCCGCTTTGACGATGCCGGCGCGCAGTTGTTGCACGCCGTCACGACGCGCCTACAACAAGTGATGACCACCCAGCAGGCGACTCCGGACCAGGCGCGACTGTTCGCTCAGTGTGTGGAAACGGTGCGCTATGCTACGCTGGTGAACTTGCCCAGTCGCCGTCTTGCTGCCATGATCCTCGGCCAGGCTGGGCTGGTCGATGAAGTGTTGACCCAGATCACGACGATTCAAAGTGTTTTGTCAGCCCAGCGTTCGACTGGCTACAATAGCAACAAAGAGGACGCCAGCCTTTTGCGCCAGGTCAAACGCACAACTGCCGATCGCGATGTCGATTTCTTGGTCTATACGTTGTGCAAAGCGATTGAGGCCATGCCCCTGCGCCACTTGGAACGTGAGCAACGGATTGCGCTGGCGGATCAGGTGGCGCTGTGGGGCCCAGGCAGCGATGGCTGGACGGCGTCCAGCGCGGCTGCGACATTGATCGATCTGGGGGCGATCAAATATGCGATCACGGTGGTAGATCAGATCCTGCCCGCTGACCCGGCGCGCAGTGAAGGGATGCTCACCCTGGTGCGTGGCCTGTTGAAGATGAACGAACCGGAACTAGCCGCCGAACAGGCCGAACGCGCCCTGGCTTGGGCGCGTTCGCAAACCGGGCGCAATCCAGAACGCGCCTTAACCTGGGGCTTGGCCGAAATCTATCTCCAGCACGATGAGCCACAAGCGGCGTTGCGCCTACTAGAACGCTGGCGCGAACCCACCGGTTGGCAACATACGCTGCGCACCTTTGGGCGGGAAGGATTGGATGACGATGGGCTACGCAACAGCAGCCTACGCTTTCAAGCGCTGCTCAAAGCCGATCAGCAGGGGAGAGAGGCAACGCCTGGGCTTACCGCTGCGCGCGCCAAAGAAATTCAGAATTTATTGGGCAAATTGCAAAAGTGGGCACCGCGTCTGCTGGAAGGTGAGGCACTGATTCACTTTTATGTGGATAGCCTGTTGCAGCCACTGCTTGCCGCCAAACAGCAGCCACAAGTGTTAGCGCTGCTGCCCGATTTGCGCGCCGCATTGATCACCACGGGTGGCAACAAGCACGCCGTACGTGTCACCGAGGTTGCCACACTGTTGGCAGAGCAGATTGTAGCAGCACGCTGGCCGGCGTCACCGGATGGAAATGATGCCGCGGCGTCCGTGCCGGATCCGGCGGATATGCAGCCGCATCTGGAAACCTTCCTCGGCGAATTGTGGCAAAGCAGTGCCACTCGCGGCACCTGGCAGATTATCCATACGATTGAAGGGTCACTGCCCCTGTTGCTCGCCTGTGCTGGTCCCGAGGCGCTGGTGACGATTGCCCAAAGTGTAACCTCTGCCGTCCCCGCCAACACCGCCTGATTCCGCTTGCGCCGGATTGTCTACAAGTGTGGTAAAGACTTCAGTCTTTCCCTGAATCGGACAAAGACTGAAGTCTTTACCACCTGTCCACACAACGCGTCTCTATTGAAATCTACCCAGCGCTTCCCAAGAAATTGGCTTTGTTTTCAAGTTATATGATAATGGGAAAATGTATGTAAATCTCATGATTTCTTAGGAAAGAGCATAGGCTCGGGTGGTGGCATGGGCTGGAAAAAGATTCTGCAACTCGCAATGGTTCATGTTGGCGTATCGATTACCGTCGTGCCGGTGACAAGCACCCTGAATCGCATTATGATTGCCGATATGCGCTTCTCGGCCCTGCTTGTTGGTTTGCTGATCTCGCTGCCCTATTTGTTGTCGCCGCTGCAAGTGTTGATTGGCGATTGGGCCGACAAATGGCCTGTGTGGGGGCGGCACCGTTCACCTTGGATTGTAATCGGTGGCCTGATGGCTTCGTTTGGCAGCTATTTGACGCCACACGCGGTTTTCTTGATGCAAGAAAATTTTGCGCTTGGTCTATTGGCCTCGCTCGCTGCTTTCACGGTGTGGGGCGTGGGCGTCAATGTTGCCTCGGTCAGCTATTTATCGTTAGTCACCGAATTGGGGCAAGATAATACAACGTGGCGCAGCCGCGCCGTGAGCATCATGTGGACGGCTATGATTCTTGCGACAATTGTCACGGCGTTGGGCTTGTCGCGCATGTTGGAACCCTATAGCCAAGCGGCGCTCTATACGGCGTTTGGCGCAGTGTGGATGGTGGCTAGCTTCCTGATTCTTGTTGGCGCGGCAGGCATCGAGCCAGCGGCTAACCCTGATCGCATTGCGCGCAACCGGGCGAATAATCCCTGGGTTACATTGCGCTTGTTGCTCAACAATGTGGCCGCGCGCCGTTTCTTCTTCTATCTTTTGCTCGTCTTGATCAGTATCCATGCACAAGATGTTTTGCTAGAGCCGTTTGGCGCAGAAGCCTTACAGATGCCCGTGGCACAAACTTCCCGCTTGACCTCGATCTGGGGACTGGGTGTTTTTGCAACCTTGATCGGCGGTTTGTGGCTGGTGCGCCGGTTTGGTAAAAAAGCCAGCGCCAATGTGGGGGCCATCGTCACTGCCTTGGCTTTTATCGCGATTATTGTGACGGGCCTGATCGCCAATGTGCAGCTTTTTATGGCATCTGTCTTTGTGTTGGGTTTGGGTGGCGGTTTGATGACCGTGAGTAACTTGAGCTTTATGCTGGACATGACGATCCCCGCGGCGGCTGGGCTGTACATAGGTGCGTGGGGTGTCGCCAATTTTGCCGGTCAGGCTTTTGGTAATATTATCAGTGGCCTACTGCGCGACCTTTTTTATCAGGCAACGGGCAATGTCCTGATCGGCTATATCTCCGTCTTTGCAATGGAGGTAGTAGGCTTACTGATCGCCGTCTGGATTTTTCGTAAAATCTCTGTTGAAGAATTTCGTCGCGACGCAGAAGTACGGATTCACGAAGTCCTGGCCCTTGCCGGTGACTAATACGACAATGTTAAATTCGTGTTGAATTTATTCAGAGCAGCCGGTGATGAAATTTAACTTCGTAACGATTGGTTCATTTGAGCCGCAGTCTACGAACAACTTGCCAGCGTACAAGAACGATGAAACTATAGTTGACAGAGGTGGTCATTTCTATGCTCAAAGTATTGATTAGTTACGATATGTTGCCTGGCAAAGAGCAAGAATGTCAGGAGTATTTTGTGAATAAATTGGCACCGGGTTTGACGAAGATCGGCTTTCGCATTTCCGATGTTTTGTATACCATGTGGGGCGAATCGCCGCAGATTCTTAGCGGTGGATTGGTCGATGATATGCCCGCGGCCAAGAAGATTTTTCTCTCGTCGCCTTGGACAAAATTAGTCGATGGCATTGAGCCCTTGACTGAGAATTTTCGTGTGCGTTTTTTACAGATGGAAGAAAATTAAGCACCGCCATGCAGACTGCTCATCTTTTTCGCAAACCGATTGCGCTGGTTGTCTTCTTGGAGAATGTTGGGCACATTGCCGGCATGCAATTGCCGCAATGGGTGATGAATGTCATTGATTTTGTCACAGAGGAGTATGCCAAGCTATTGTTGCATGTGCTGGGTGTTTATCGCCGCTACGACAAAGTGGTGATTTTAGAAGATGCGCGCGCCACCGGTGAAGCGTTAACACAAGCTTTATGCGAAACCAGCCGCACCCATCGCGTCGATGTGCTGCTACTGGTGCATGGGCACACCGGTCAGTTGATCGGCTATCGCGGCCAACAACGGGTGGGGGCCGAAACCTTTGATCCGCTCTGTGAAGCGTGTAACGCGCATCCAGAAACGCTCGATCTGCGCATGGTCTATGGTGTCAATTGTTACGGCTATTCGTTGACCGAAACTTGGCGAACCCTGGGGGCCAAGGTGGTGAATGGCGCAGTGGGCGTCAATTGGATGCCTGAGCCAAGTCTGTCTGTCTTTCTCTTCAACTGGTTGCGTGGCAAACCCTATAGCGAAGCGATCCGACGCAGCAATCATCTGGCCAATCGCTTCTGGCAACGTTTCTGGCAGCCCACCGCCGATGGCACGCCGCACGCGTTTCTCACCAGCAGCCGACAGGTGGTGGTGGGCGGCGGCGATATTACGATCGATTCGTAGCGGTTTTTCAACAGCCACCAACGTACACACAACCCGATAAACGTAGATAGCAGGGGATGAGACGGCAATCGCGTGCCTCCTCATCCCCGATTTGATCTTGATTTGGGTGCATCGCTGTTCTGCGGTATGATAGGAAAAATGCTGTTTGATTTTTGAACCACCTTGGGTGGCACAGTTGCAGAAGAGCCATGCGTATTTTTCTCGATCAAATCGGTTGTCGCCTCAACTATGGCGAAATGGAGACCCTGGCCGGGCGCCTGCGCGCCGTGGGGCATCAGGTGGTCAATGCACCGGATCACGCACAGGTGATTGTGTTCAATAGTTGCGCGGTGACTGCCGATGCCGTACGTGGCAGCCGCAAGCAAGTGCGCCATCTACATGCCAGCAATCCAATGGCGCGCATTGCAGTCACCGGTTGTTGGGCCACCTTGCAACCCCAAGCCGCACTGGCCCTGCCCGGCGTCGCCTTAGTGGCGGATAACCAAGAAAAAGCGCTGTTGCACACGCTCTTGGAGCCGTGGAGCGCCGAACTAGATGAGCCCGATGATCTGCTGCGCATGCAGCCCGCTGCAACCCCTTTTGACGGTGACCTTGCGCTTGATGCAAGACGCAGCCGGACGCGCGCCTTTATCAAGGTGCAGGATGGCTGCAACAACAAATGTACCTTTTGCATTGTCACCGTTGCGCGCGGCGCAAGCCGTAGTCGTGCCATAGGGTCGATCATCGAAGCGGTGCAAGAATTGGTCACTAGCGGTGTGCAAGAAGCCGTGTTGACGGGCGTACACCTGGGCAGCTATGGGCGTGATTTGCCGAGCGCTGAACGAACGGATCTGAAAGCGCTGGTTGCTACAATTTTGACCGAAACGACCATGCCACGCCTGCGCCTGAGCAGCTTGGAGCCGTGGGAACTGGCCGAGGGTTTCTTTGACTTATGGCAACAATGGCCGGATCGGCTATGCCCTCATCTGCATTTGCCCTTGCAGGCTGGCACCGATCAACAGTTGCGACAGATGGCGCGCCGTTGCACTGTCGCCACGTTTCGCCAACTTGTGTACGAAGCGCGGACTGTTATCCCTGATGTCATTCTCACCACTGATCTGATCGCAGGTTTTCCTGGCGAGACTGAGACCGATTTTCAGGCAGGTCTGGCTTTTGTCGAAGAGTTGCGCTTTGTCCATGCCCATATTTTCCCGTTTAGTGGGCGCGAAGGTACGGCGGCGGCCAAATTTAGCGATTCGGTGCCGACGGCTGTCAAAAAGCGGCGCGCCCAAGCGTTGCGCAGCGTGATCGAACGCACGGGTCACGCCGAGCGCCAACGCTTTGTCGGCACCCAACGCTCAGTGCTCTGGGAAGGCGAAGGGCAACCGCTTACCGATCAACCAGGGCGGCTGTGGAGTGGGTTGACCGATAATTATTTACGTGTGACGACCGTGGTTGACGAGGATGTTGATCTGCATAATCGGGTAACGCCAACGCAATTAACGGGGCCGAGTGGCGAGACCTTGCTCGGCGAGTTACGCTAGTAGATCCCGGCGTAAATAAGGTACCCTATTTTTACCATGATGTACACGAGTAACGTGCCTGATTAACTGCCGTGGTATCTACGCCCAACTGTACTAGCCTTGCCTGCAAGATCGTTGCCTTTCCCAAGTACCAAAATTTTCCGAACGGAACCCATGATGAGTGATTTGCTGACCCAACTTGAAACCTTACAACAAGAGGCCCAAAGCGCGCTAGCCCGTACGCAAAGCCGCGAGGAAAGCGAAGCTTGGTATCGCGATTATCTCGGTCGCCAGGGCAAAATGACTGCGGTTTTGCGCGGCCTTGGCCAGCTTTCCAAAGAAGAACGGCCCATGGTGGGCCAAGCAGCCAACGTGATCAAGAACGTGCTAGAAGCTGCCCTGCAAGAACGGCAGGCGTTGCTGGATCAAGAGGAGATCACGCGCACGCTGAGCGCTGAAGGGATCGACGTGACGCTGCCCGGACGCGCGCAACAGCTAGGTAAGCTGCATCCGACCACTGTGGCTATGCATGAGATGATCGATATCCTGGTGCAGATGGGCTTTCAAGTCTATGACGCGCCCGAGGTCGAAACCGATGACTATAACTTCGGTCTGCTCAATTTCTTGCCCGGCCATCCGGCGCGCGAGATGCAAGATACCTTCTTCACCACCACGCCCGACGTGATCCTGCGCACACATACCAGCCCCGGCCAGATCCACGCTATGCGCGAATTTGCGCCCGAACCGATCCGCGTGATCCTGCCCGGCAAGTGTTGGCGCAATGAAGATGTGACCGCGCGCTCGGAAATGATGTTCTATCAGGTCGAAGGGTTGGCCGTTGGGCACAATATCACCTTTAGCGATCTCAAGGGGGTCTTGCTCAACTTTGCCAACAAGATGTATGGCGAAGGACGCCATATTCGCTTTCGCAAGTCCTACTTTCCCTTCACCGAGCCAAGTGTTGAGGTGGATGTCGATTGCATTTTCTGTAATAGCAAAGGCTGTCGTATCTGTAAATATCAGGGGTGGCTAGAACTGCTGGGCGCGGGCATGATCCATCCAACCGTGCTCAAAAATGGCGGCTATGATCCGGCTGTTTTCAGCGGTTTCGCCTTTGGTATGGGGATTGAGCGTCAGGCCATGCAAAAGCGCACCATCGACGATATCCGCTACTTCTATGAAAACGACGCGCGTTTCCTAGAGCGTGTGAGTTAGTTTGTCCCACGCAATAGCACCCTCCCTTTGGGGCTAACCATTAACATCTTTGGGTACTATACTGCGTTCAATTTGAGAAGCGGAGTTGCGCTATAGCGTGCCGAGGACTGTCCAACTGTAGATCTGTACTGAGAACTTTCCCTGGGCAGTCCCCGGCACGCCTTTCCTGCTGCCAACTTGTGGGTAAAGGTTAGCCCTTTAGGGCGATGCGGATATTGCTTTACGTACCTACTCTGCTGAAGCTGTGGCCGCTTGCTGGGCCTGGATTTCTGCTTGGATCTGTTGCCAAGCTTGCTGGGCAGCGACGGCTTCGGCGGATGTGGGTGCTTCGGCGGCATAGCGGGCTTGGTGATAGGCCGCCGTGAGTGCCGCCAAGCGCGAGGATGCTTCGTCACCGGGCAATTGCAACTCGGTTTGATACTCGGTCGGTGTAGCACCCGGGCGACGTGCCTGGCCCAGCGTGGTGGCGGCGGCTAGCAACTGTTGATAGGCTCCTCGAATGCGTTGGCGGGTCTCCGTTTCCCCATCTAGCGACAAATAGGGATCATGCTGCCCCTGTCGCCGGCCAAACAGCCGATTCCACAGACTGTTCAGTTGTGCTTGCAGCAAATCGGTGGTGAGGATTGATTCGCGTAGTTCATCGGCCTCTGCGGCGGGTGTCGCACGCAACCGGCGCACGGCCAGCGCAAAGAGAATCAGCACAATCACCACAAAGATGCCCAGCGCGATCCAGCGATAGAGATCGGGCACCACCGTTGGATCGGCGATCACCTCTTCCAGGGCGGGCCCGCTTTCGGGCAGGCGCGCCAGTTCCATCAGGGGTGAGTCTTCGAGGGCACTAAAGAGCCGGCGGAAGAGCGGCGCGAGCAGCAACCCGATATAATAGGCGATGATAAAGAGGACGTAGCTGATGACCAGCAGCACAGCCCCAATCGCGCGGCCAATCGCATTGAGCACCAACTCGATGAGTGCAAGCAAGCGCGCCAACTGTTCGGGTGCGATTAAAAAGCCCACGACCAAGCCAATCGCCAACAGCACAACTACGGTGATTGCTACGCTGATCAGCCAATAGCGACTGATGACCGGCGCGGCCGAGATCCGCCGTTGGCCCATGCCCAATGCCCGATCCAAGCCGATGGTGATCTTGAGACTGGAAAAGGCCAGCGCGATCATACCAGCGGCAAAGAGCAACAACACCTGTTGTAGCAACATTGGTGGCAGTTCGGCTGTGCTGCGGCTGCGTAGCACCAGATAAAGGGCCAATGCCACAATCCCTGTGCGCAGCACGCCCCAGATATCATCGTGCGTCATGGCGCGCACGGCATCGCCCAACCCATTGAGCCAAAGCGCGCTGAGCACCAAGATCGCAACGATGGATGCGGGCAGGCCTACCTCTAGATCCCAACGGATTAGGTTTTCACCCAGCGCCTGCAACCAAGCCCGATCCCACCAAGCATAGCTATCCCCATACAATTGCCACCAGAGTACAGCAACCATCGCCACTAGCCCCAGCACCGCCACCAGCAGCCGTCCGCGCCAGCCGGGCCGATCATGCGCGTCGTTGGCAGCGCTGCCAACGGTCACGGTTTCGCTGGCGACAAAACGGGTCAGGCCAAAAGCGACTAGCGGCAAGACGATCAATTGCCAGGGTGCCAGGAGTTCACCCGTGTATTGTGGCGACAAAAAGCCGCGCACCAACTCGAACCACGGCCAAAACCAGGCAAAGCGCATGAGCGTAATGAGCAGCGCGAGAAAACTATCGTTAAACCAGGTTGATTTTTGCGATGGCATGCTCTTCCTCGTGCCTGCTATTTTCGTTGCGCACCTGCTCGGCAAGCTGCGCAGGATTTATTTCTGTACGCATTTGTTCGCGCAATTTCCCATCAAACGCAAGATGGTGATAGTGAATATTGGGCAAGGGGCGCGGCCAGCGGGCGTCGCCCAGGGTCAACAGCACCACGGCATATTCGCGGCGGCGCAGGTCGAGCAATGTCTGTTCCAGGCGCGGCGTCAGCACGGCGCTGATCACCACCACCGTCGCGCCAAAAGGCAACCCCGCCGCTTCCATTTGCAGCAGGACATCGATCGCCCACCGCCCGCGCACATCGCTGATCTGTGCCAGCGCTACCAGGAGTTGTTCTAATTGTTCGGGGTGGTAGCGTGGGCGAATGCGAATGTGCTGCATACTGCCCGGAATTAAGGTGTTGGCATAGAGCCCAACCGGCTTCTTCTCCAACCAAAAATGGCGGGCCAGCGATGCAGCGGCCGTGATCGCAAATTCGCGCAGGGCTAGATCATAGCCTTCATTAAAAAACTCTGCCGTGTTGATATTGAGAAAGAAGGCGATGGGTTGGCTGGAAGAGGGGTCAAAGAGTTTGGTCTGTAATTGTGGACTGCGTGCCGTCGCCTTCCAGTGGATGTGACGGAAGTTATCGCCCGGCACGTAGTCGCGCACGCCCATAATGCGCAACGGATCTTCCACCACCCGGCGCGGCGTTTGCAGATCGCCCAGGGGATAGCGCGCCGGCAAGCCAAGCATGGTCACCGGCACAATACGCGGATAGACCAACAATGTGGAGGGCGTATCTTCGACCATGCGGCGAATGTCAAAACCAAAGATATCGCCCGAACGGATTTGCGCGGGGCCAAAGGTCCAGACGCCACGCTGTGTGCCGCGCACGCGATAGCGCCGCACCACCCGTTCATACCAGCGCATGGAGAGCACGGTCACCAGGCGGCGCACCTCGCCGTCCGCCTCTTCTTCCAACTGCTGGCTGGTCATCGTGACAGCCGCGGGAATGGCATCATCAATGCGTAGCCAGGGCAGCGGCAGGGGCTTGGCATTGATAATCTCTATGCGCAAATCGGTCTCTTCGCCCAGGTAGAGCCGCGTTGCCCCCAGATGGCGTCGGTAGGTGAGCGCGACAAGACTATAGCGCGCCCAGAATGTGGCCACACCTACCACCAACCAGAGCAGCACACTGGTCAGCAGCAGCAGATCCTGGCGCAGGATCACGCCCAGGACGGTTAGCGCACCGATTGCAATGAACGCACGGCGGCTCATGCGGGTTGGGCCCAGACTTCTTCGACCGGCACCGGCGTTTCGTTGAGCAAGGTCGCCAAGACCTGTTGTGTCGATTGGCCGTGCAGGCGCGCGTCCATGCTAGGGGCCAGCCGATGGGCTAAGACCGGCGCAGCCAAGGTCTTAATATCTTCGGGAATCACATAGGTGCGCCCGCGCACCGCCGCCAAAGCTTGCATGGTACGATACAGCGCCAAGGAGCCCCGCGGACTTACCCCCAGGGCAAAGGCATGGTGTTTGCGCGTGGCCGCAACCAGATCGAGCAGATAATCTTCCAACACCGGATGCACAAAGACGGCGCGGCAGATCTGGTTGGCGTTGCGCAGCTCATCGGTAGAGATGACGGCGCTTAATTCAACCAGTGGATTGGTCGTGCGGAAGCGGCGCAGAATCTGGCGTTCCTCTTCACGATTGGGATAGCCCAAGGAGAGGCGCATAAGAAAGCGATCCACCTGGGCTTCGGGCAGGGGAAAGGTGCCCTCCAACTCAACCGGATTTTGCGTGGCCAGCACCAGGAAGGGGTAGGGCAGCGCCCGCGTAACCCCATCGATCGTGACTTGGCGCTCTTCCATGGCTTCTAGCAGCGCTGATTGGGTGCGCGGCCCGGCGCGATTGATCTCATCCGCCAGCAGCAGTTGGGACATGATCGGCCCGGCGCGGTATTCAAAGTGCTGGGTTTCTTGATTGTAGATGCTGACGCCCGTAATGTCCGAGGGCAGCAGATCTGGCGTAAACTGAATGCGTTGAAAGTGGGCGCCAATCGAGCGGGCCAGGGTTTTGGCGAGGGTGGTCTTGCCAATGCCGGGTACATCTTCCAGGAGGACATGCCCTTCACAGAAGAGCGCTACAAGCAACAGGTCAATGACCTCATCTTTGCCCACGATGACCCGTGCGACGTTGCTCCGCACAGTTTGGGCGATCTGTTGAACGATGCTGATATCAAGCAAGAGTCGAAATCCTTTTTGTCATTTTTCTAGCGCAGTCGGGGAGAATGCTACTGCGCTTTTATAGTAACTACCACGACAACGTTAAATTCGTGTTGAATGAATTCAACACCTGCGACGGCAAAGGTGTTTAAACACGTTTCCTATCCCAGGCTCTGAATTCATGCAGAGCAGCAGGTGATGAAATTTAACGTTGGCGTACTACCAACCCCACCCCAGCCGCCCCTGATTGCAGGGCTAACCTTTACCCACATCGTTTGGGTACCAAGAAGGGCGAGCGTGTCGGGGACGGCCCAGCGGCATGACGGCACTACGCTATGTTTTTGGGCCGTCTCCGGCACGCCTTCCCTACGGCCAACTTGTGTGGGTAAAGGGTAGGGCTCAGGGAGGGAATCGTGACCGGGTACCCTTTGGGTGCCTTTCCCTGGTTGGGAGTGGCTGGCTGCACCTTACGAGCAGGTGCAACCTGTACCAAAGGGAGGGAGTGGCCTCAATCGTTAAATTCATTAATCTGCACAGGCCGCTTTTCGCGATAGGAACGCCAGGCCGCCAAGCCAATCGCGACGGGTGCGCGCCCATCCAACCCCGTAACAGGTGGGGTTGTATCGTTTTGGATTGCTTCGGTAAAGGCGTGCATCTCTGCCACGTAGGAATCCATATAGCGTTCCAGAAAAAAGTGCAACGGCTTGGCTGCTTGCACACCTGTTGCCGTGCTGTGAACTGTGTTGTGGGCCGTTTTATTCTGTGCTTCGACGGCCCCGGCAGAACCAAAAACCTCGGCGCGCTGATCATAGCCATAGACCGCTTGGCGGCTGTTGTCGATAATGCCGAGCGCGCCGTTGGCAAAGCGCAGCGTGATCACCGCCGTGTCGATATCGCCCGCCGCGCCAATCGCCGGGTCGATCAGCACCGCACCGCTGGCATAGACCTCTGTAACCTCGCTGCCCATGAGGTAGCGCGCCATGTCAAAGTCGTGGATGGTCATGTCCAGAAAGATGCCGCCCGAGACTTTGATATAGGCAATGGGCGGCGGGGCCGGGTCGCGGCTGGTAATGCGCACCAGGTGGGGTGTGCCGATTGCACCACTTTGGACCGTTTCGTGTAGGTGACGAAAGTTGCTGTCAAAACGGCGGTTAAAGCCAATTTGCAGCTTCACGCCGCAGCGTTCCACCGTCGCCAGCGCGCGGTCGATCTCGGCCAGATCCAAGGCAATCGGCTTTTCGCAGAAGACATGCTTGCCGGCTTCAGCTGCTTCGATGATCAAGCGCGTATGCGTGTCGGTGCTGGAGCAGATCACCACCGCGTCAATGGCCGGATCATCGAGCAGCGCGCGATGATCCTGGTGCGCGGCGGGAATGCCAAAATCGGTGGCGCAGCGTTGGGCGGCATCACCGAAAGGATCGGAAACCGCGGCGATCTTTGCGCCAACCAAGCGACGCATAATGCTTTCTGCATGGACACGGCCAATGCGACCGGCGCCAATCAGACCAAGGGTAATCGGTCGGGTAATGGGTGTGCTCATGGGCATGAAGGGTGATGGGTAGGGGGTGCAGCCAACACTGCACCCCAGTACAGGACAATTTTTACCATCAGAACTTACGCACTGGCCAGAGCTTTAGGGTCTGCCAGACCCTAAAGCTCTCTGATGGCGCAATCAATTTGCGTAAGTCCTACCATTATACTGTATGGTGGATGAATGGCGAAACTATTGGCCGATAATGGGGAGATAGTAGGTTAGATCCGGCCCCCAGATCAGGTCGATGTCGGTGGTGGTTGTGCCAGCCACGACGTTGACTCGGCCATTCGGGGTGTCATAATAGTTGAAATAGAGCGTCCCGTAACATTCGCCATAGGCGTTTGGTTGTTGCGTAAAACAGACAAGATAGTCACCTGCATGAAGCCCACTGACCCTATAGCGACCCGTGGCATCGGTTTGCATATTGTTCGAGATGGGGACGGCGTTGCCAGAAAATGGATCGTTCTGGGCAGGTACGTAGATAGAAACAAATAATCCAGATACGGGCGCTCCGTCGCGTTGTGTAACTCGGCCACTAATCGCGCCGCCAAGCGGTAGATCAATATTAATCCCGGTGGTCGCCTTGCCATCTTCGACAATTAGTAGGTTAGCAAACGCCGGCACACCATAGCCTGTATAATAGGTGGTTGCATATATGCCTGCCGGATCGATTGCGCCGACATGGAAGGGCGTGGTGGTTAAGCCGGATATGGTATAACGGCCATCGGCATCGGTAAATACATAGACTACTGGTCGAAGAAAGGAGGGTGAACAACAATACAGATCACCGCCACGATATAGTACAACTTTTATCCCTGCCACCGGCGCACCACCAGCGGTAATCTGGCCCGAAATCGAACCCTCAAATTGTTCGGTGCCCGACAAGGCAATATCGGCGGTTTTGGTTGCGCCGACCGTCAAGGTAATCTTGGTTGCGGTCTCTTGCGTGTTGCCACCAAAGTAGCCTTGATAAGCGTATGACACATATCCGTCATTAATTGACCCATACGCTGTTACGCGATAGGTGCCTGCGGGTAAACCAGCAAGCTGGTAGCGCCCGTTGTTCGAATCAGTCTGTACAGACCTGATCGCGCGCCAACCAAAGGGCGTTTCCAACTCAGCGGTGATGTAAGCGTTCGATGCGGGCTGCCCCAAAATAGTCACATTGCCTACAATGTAACTGCTTGCTTCAAGCTCGGCATTGACATCGCTGATGATTTGTTTTTGCGCGACGTTTAGAACAGTTGCCGCTTCTGCTACTTGCGCGTCGC
>DAOTTR010000793.1:0-12041 GCA_034437715.1 Caldilineaceae bacterium | reverse complement strand
CGAACGAACCGCCACGCACCACGCGAGGGTCATCACCGGTCAATGCCTCACGGCCATCGTCGGCTTGATAGGGATAAGCTCCATATTGGCTGCTGGTCCACTCCCAGACATTGCCGGCCATATCGAACAGCCCATAAGGGCTCTTGCCATTGGGGTAGCTGCCAACCTCTGTGGTACGACCGATCTGGCTGTTGTAATTTAGGCGTTGGTCATTGGGTGCCTCATTGCCCCACGGATAAATACGCCCGTCTGTGCCACAAGCGGCCTTTTCCCAATGTGCTTCCGTCGGCAAATGGCCCCCCACCCACTCGGCATAAGCATTGGCTTGATGCCAATCGACATCAGTAACCGGGTAGTTGCTGGATTCAGGCTTCTCCCAACTCTCATTCGCTGGCTTTGTGCATTCTCCCGCATCTACGCAATGTTTGTACTGTCCATTCGTCACTTCAGTCTGCATCATCCAAAAACCGGCTACGTTCACGGTATGGACAGGTTTTTCGTCCTCACCACCATTATCCGAGCCCATTGTGAACTCGCCTGCTGGCACATAGACAAAGGTGATGCCTTCAATCATCTTTGTCGCGCCGGCGGCTGGTTCAACCGGGGGTGACGTGCTGGTAGGCTGTGGTGTCTCCGTACGCGTTGGTGTGGGCACAGGCACAGGCATATCTGCCGCCGTGCTGGTCGGCACTAGCGTTGCGATCGGTGTATTGGTCAAGGTTGACGTTGCCATCGGCGTCACTGTTGATGTGGCAGTCGGCGTAATTGTCACCGTTGGGGCCAATGCTGTTTCGGTGGTCGCACTGGCCGTCTGCAAAGCTAAAATTGCTTGCGCCGTCGTCGTCCAATCTAGTGTTGCAGTGGCGGTCACAGTAGGGGTTAGGGTCGGCGCGGTTGCCACTGGTGTCGGTGTTTCGCTTGGCAACGGCCAGAAAGCAGCGAACAAGCGTTGTCCACCCACTACGCCACCAATCACCAGCAAAATCAGGACAACCGTCCGCAGCAAGTCGGATCGTCCTGCGAAAATCGACTGGCGCGCTGGCTTGACCGGTTCTGGTAGACCTTGTGGCGCGGGCAGCGGTTGTGCTTCGCGCGGCGCGGGCAATTGAAAAATGTTTCCATCCTGGGCGCGCAAATAGAGCACCGGCGTGCCCCACTCCACGTCGTTACCATCGGCATAGATCGCCTTGCGCGCCTCGGCCACTGCACCGTCCACCGGATACCCGTCAGCCAACGCGCTGTAGAACTCATGCGCAAAGGTGATGGCCGCGTGGTCGGTGATCTCAAATTGCATGGCGATCACGGCGGGGATGCCCTGTTGCACCAAGGTTTGGGCCACACCGGCAAAGGGGTCACTTTGCGCTGTGCGTGCGCCTTCGCAAGCATTGAGCAGGGCCAGCCGCAACGAGCGATGGTCATGCAACAAGGCACCAATATAGCTGCCCGCCACCATGCGCACCAGGCCATTTTCATTTTCCAAGAGCAGAACACCTTCTTGCGTCTGCTGGTCAAAGCCACCGTGCCCGATAAAGTGGAAAATGTGGTATTGCTCACGGCGCAATTGGCGTTGCAAGGCCGCAAGCGTGGCCTTTTCCAGCCGCGTCAAGGTAACCAGGCCGCGCTGCACCAAATCGGCCAGTGCAGCTTGCACCTTGCGCCACTCGTCTTCAATATCCAATCGGCCTACATCACGCGGATTGGCGATCATCACCAAAATCTTCAACGGTGGCTGCACGGCCAGCGGTTGGATGCGTTGTGGCAAGTCGAGATAGCGCACAATCGGCGTTGCCGCGGAATGGGCAAAAAAACGGCGAAACGCACTGTCGTAGAGATATTCCCAAGGCCAATCGGCCAAGGCTGGGGCATCGCTCAGGCGCAGACGCAGGCGCAAGCCGTGATCCGGTTGTTGATTGGCAATGTGCAGACTACTGCGCAGACAATCGCGCACCGCGCCTTGGAAGATCGTATCATAGAGTTTGCGGCCAAACGCTTGCGCGGCGCGGCCTTCCGTCGAATTCAGACCACGCACGCCCTGGCGCGGCCGCCCCATTTTCAGGATATAATTCTCTAATTCAACCGCGGAAAAAGGCAACACAAACTCAGTGCTGGCTTCACCGGCTGGCGAGTGCAGCACCCGCGCTCGGTAAGAGCCTGTTGCGGAGTCAATGACTTCAATCGCGAGGTCAAAATCAAGATAGTTCATGGCCACCCTAGGGATTTCTGGCATAAGTGGTTAAGGCCAGTTTACTATAAAAGTATTTTGTAATATTTTTGAAATTTCATTCATCAACAAATTACAGTATACTAATTCCAGCCGTCAAATAGATTCAACCAATTGTAGTTGAACTAAAGAGCAACGGCCCGAGCCAACTAGCAAATGAACTTTTCTTTAGGCACACACCTGAATTCACCCCTCCGGGTTTGGGGAGTTGTAACAGTAGTCACACTGACGGCAGTGCTCATCTCGCTAGCCGCGACATCGATCACCCTGGCGATTACAGGCATATCCCATAACCCGATGGCGTATCTGATCGCGACCGCTGTCCCGGCCGTAACCGTGCCGCCGGTTGCCTACTTGCTGGCCCATTATGCCTACCGGCTCTATTTGGCGCATCAAACGCTATTCTATCTGGCGCATACAGACGAGTTAACCGGGCTGGCGAATCGTCGCCACTTTTTTGCGCAAGGTCAGGCGCGCCTGGCCAACGCGCTGATCACGGGTGAATCGATTGGGCTGATGGTGTTGGATGCCGATAATTTCAAGCAGATTAATGATAGCGCTGGTCATGCTGCCGGCGACGAGGCCCTTTGTTTTCTGGCACAAACGATCAAAGCGTATGTCGAGCCCAATGATCTGGTTGCCAGATTAGGCGGCGATGAATTTGCCGTGTTGCGTTCTGCCGCCACAACGGCAGAAATGGCGCTGCTTGCCACCCACATCAGTCGGCAACTGGCGCAGGCGGTCTTTTTTTACGACGAGCACCCCATGTCACTCAGCGTCAGTATTGGCATTGCGGATACAAGGCAAGCGACATCCTTTGAACAGCTGCTACGGGCAAGTGATATCGCGCTTTATCAGAAAAAGTTAGATAGCGATACACGCCCTCCCCAAGATGACACCCGCAAAAGGCCCATCGCAGAGATATATCGGATGCAGACTGGTGATTTGCTGCGGTTGTAGGTCACGTTTGGTACGTGACAGGCCCGTTCCACACAAACCATCCGGTTTGTAACCGCACAACCAGCGTCGTAAGGCTTGGATCGGGCGCGGCTGCGGTCTTGGGCAGATTGTCACGTTTGCAACGTGACCTACAGTAAACCAGCAAAACTTACGCTACGCTGTACTAGCATCAGGCGAGTTGTTGTTGTACTAATGTCTGCAACAATTGCGGATTGGCTTTACCACCAGCCTGGCGCATGGCCTGACCAACAAAAAAGCCGAGCAGGCCCGTTTTGCCCGCCCGGTATTGCGCTGCTTTTTCGGCATTGGCGGCAATCACGCTATCGATCAAAGGCAGCAGTTGTGCAGCATCGGAAACCTGTTGCAGACCACGCGCCGCCACAATCGCCTGGGGCTCGCCGCCCTGCGCCATTAGTTCGGCAAAGACCTCTTTGGCCGCCGTCGAAGAGATCGTGCGATCATCTATCAGGGCGACGAGCTGTCCTAGCTGTGCGCCGCCAAAGCGGAGGCTGGTAATTGCATTCTCCTTGGCCTCGCGCAAGACCTCATTCAGCACCCAATTGGCCACACTTTTGGCATTGGCATGCACGGCTACAGCATCCTCGAAAAAGCGTGCCAAGTCCAGATCCCCCGTGAGCACGTCGGCATCTTCAAAGGGCAAGCCCAACTCGGTTGTATAGCGAGTGAGACGGGCGGCAAGTTCGGGCTGTTGGGCACGCACTTCATCGCGCACTTCCGTCCTAGATTTGCGATTGCCGGTGTTGCTATCAGGGGCGGCTTCGGGCGGCGATTTTTGCACCGTTGTTTTCGATGCGCTCGCCTTGGGTTCACGTACTGAACTCGCCACGGCAGGTTCGTTCTCAACCTGGGCAACCTTGGCCCACGAATCGCGCAGCTCGACAATCCGATTGAAAACCAGCGCGCCGGGCTTGCTATCGACGCTATCCACCGCAAAATAGCCCTGCCGTTCAAATTGCAATCGATCACCCAGATCGGCGCTAGCCACGCTCGGCTCGACCAAGCTATGTGACAGCACCTCCAGCGAATGGGTGCTGATATAATCTTGAAAGCGCTTGCCCTCTTCCACTTCCTCCGGATTGGGTGTGGTAAAGAGCCGATCATAGAGGCGCACTTCGACCGGCACGGCATGAGCAGCCGACACCCAATGAATGGTGCCCTTGACCTTGCGACCAGCGACCGCCGCGCCCCCGCGCGATTCTGGCGCATAGCTACAGCGCAACTCAACCACATTGCCCGCCGCGTCCTTGATCACGTCGTCGCAGGTAATGATATAGGCGTAGCGCAGCCGCACCTCGCCACCAGGGACCAGGCGATGAAAGCCCTTGGGGGGATTCTCCATAAAATCATCTTGTTCAATATAGAGTTCACGCGCAAAAGGCACGGGGCGCGAGCCTTCTTTGGGCACATCGCGCGGCCAGAAGGAGGCCTCTAATTCTTCGGTTTGGCCGGCTGGATAGTTGGTAATCACGACCTTGAGCGGGCGCAACACAGCCATGACGCGCGGCGCTTTGGTGTTCAGATCATCGCGGATACAGTGATCCAACAGGGCAATATCGACGCGGCTGTTGGCTTTGGAGACGCCGATCTTCTCACAAAAAGCGCGAATCGCCTCGGGCGTCACCCCGCGCCGGCGTAGGCCAGCAATCGTAGACAGGCGCGGATCATCCCAGCCGTTGACATGGTTCTCTTGTACCAGTTGCAACAGCTTGCGCTTGCTCATGATCGTATAATCGAGATTGAGGCGCGCAAACTCATATTGATGGGGGCGCGGCTCTTCCAACAAATTGTCGGCCAGCCAATTGTAAATTTCGCGATTATTCTCAAACTCCAAGGTGCAGATCGAATGCGTCACGCCCTCGATCGCATCGGAGAGGGGATGGGCAAAATCATACATGGGGTAGATACACCATTCGTCGCCGGTGCGGTAGTGATGGGCATGGCGAATGCGATAAAACAATGGATCGCGCATCTTCATATTGGGCGAAGCCATATCCCCTTTACCACGCAGGACATGCGCGCCATCGGCAAATTCACCGGCACGCATCCGGCGAAAGAGATCGAGATTTTCCTCGACAGAGCGATTGCGATAGGGGCTTTCGCGCCCTGGCTCCATAACGGTGCCGCGGTATTCGCGGATCGCTTCTTCATTCAGGCTATCGACATAGGCTTTGCCATCCAGGATCAGTTGCTCGGCAAAGGCATACAGCTGGGGGAAATAGTCCGAGGCATAATAGAGATGTTTGCCCCAATCAAAACCGAGCCAATGCACGGCATCTTGTAGCGCCCGCACATATTCTTCATCTTCGGTGGTGGGATTGGTGTCGTCCATACGCAGATGACAGCGCCCGCCGTACTCTAGCGCCAAGCCAAAATTCAAACTGATCGATTTGGCATGGCCAATATGCGGGTAGCCATTCGGTTCGGGCGGGAAACGCGTAATCACCTTGCCATCATAGCGGCCGGTGCGCATATCCTCGTTGACCACGGTGCGAATAAAATCGACGCTCTCCGTAGCGGTGGTGGCTTCATTTTTCTCTACACTTTTTTCAATCGTTTTTTCAGTCGCTTTTTCTTGCGTAACCACTATTACCTCACTGGTGCGCAGTTGCTACTTTACCTAGCGTATTGGGGCTTTCCAGGCTTCCCCAATACATAAGTTCGAGGAGATGCGCATGCTTATAGATATTTTGTTTTTAATTTGTAGCTATTACGACGACGTTAAATTTCATCACATGCTGCTCTGAATAAATTCAGAGCCTAGTATAGCAAACGTGTTTAAACACGTTTGCCATCTCAGGTGTTGAATGAATTTAACACGAATTTAACGTTGTCGTACGATTCAGTCAGAAGTTCAGCCAGAAGTCGGACTTTTACCTGGAGCAGTTCGCAAATCAATAGAAAAAGTCCGACTTCTTCAGCGAGCCTACGGGGCACTAAAATTTTATTGCTCATCAACCACAAGCATGAGCAACTGATTTGTCATCCGTAGTATACCATCTATCCAATCAAATTAGTTACTCGACAGCAAGGCCGCGGACGCTCTAGGTTGGGTACGCGTAATCACCCCAGCCAGCGCCGGCAGACGCGCGCTGAGATGTTGCAGAAACGCGTGTGCGATCGGGGTAAAGAATTTATCGCGACGCCAAATTAATTTCAGCGTGCGTTGTAGGGGTGCGCCAGCCAGGGGCAACGCATGGAGCATTTCGCTTTTCACCTCTGCCTGAACCACATAGAGGGGCAAGATAGCGACACAGGTGCCCAGGGTCACCATACGCTTGATCGACTCAAGGTTGTCAAACTCGCCGCGAATTTTGGGGTCGATTCTATATTCGTGCAGTTTCTGTTCAAGCCAAACACGGCTCAGGCTGCCCGCTTGACGCATAATAAAAGATTGGCTCTGTAACTCTGCCATCTGCAAACTTGGTCGTTTCCACCAAGGGTGATTGGGGCCGACAACCACCAATTGTTCAACGACTTCTAACAGATGGATGTGCAGATCGGGCTCGTCACCTTCTGCAAGTTCGCCCTCAATAAAGCCGAGACGCAGGCGGCCCAGGCGCAGATCGGTGACAATTTGCGACGTAATGCCGGTCTGCAAGACAACCGAAATATTCGGAAATTCCTGCCGAAACCCCAAGATGCTGTCGGGCAGCAAATATGTGCCAACACCTGGAGTCGCACCAATCACAAGCTGACCACTGGCCAACTTGCGCACATCGGTCACCGCATTTTCCGCCTCGGTGATTAAGGCAAAAATACGGAGGGCATAATCATAGAAAGTACTGCCCGCTTTGGTTAAGCTGACCCCTCGTCGTCCTCGCTCAAAGAGTTTGGTCCCTAGGCCATTTTCCAGATCATGGATATGCTGGCTCACCGCCGATTGGCTCATGAGCAAGCCTTCTGCGGCGCGGTTAAAACTGCCCGCGCGCACCACTTGAAGAAAAATGTCCAGTTTATACAGATCAAGCATTGTCGTCAACTCCATTCCTGCTATAAGTCAGCGCTTATAACAATTATAAGCAAGTCGGGAGAACTAGACGAATCAAAGCTAGGCTAGAATGGACTTACATAAATCAACGACGCAACAGCTTGGTGGCTAAGCCACCAAAGCCGATGCACAGTACAGAGACGTACAGTAGATAGACGTACAGCAGACTGATCACGTAAGGAAGAAACTATGAACATTTTATCTAAACTTTTCGGCCACAACAGCCAGGATGGCGCAGCCACCACCCACTTGACGGCCAGCGAATATCAGCAGCGGTTTGTCGAAGCCCAGGTTCCCCACCTACTCCTCGACGTACGCACAGCGGACGAATTTGGCGAAGGGCATATTGCTGGGGCGCGCAATCTACCTGTCCAAGAAGTCGCGCAAAAGATGGGCGAAGTACCCACGGACAAGCCGGTCATTCTGTATTGCCGGTCGGGCAACCGCAGTGGCATGGCTTTGCAACTGTTACAGACCGCGGGCTATACAAACGTCTATAACGCGGGGAGTCTGCATGATCTGGTGAAGCAGGGATTACCAACGCAACCTGCCACTCGCCGATAAGCGACGCAGCCGGCAAAACAATGAAAACGATGCAAGTTATGAACAGCTTGCAAGCTCAAGTTACACGATGATTACAAGATAACAGGAGTAGAGCGGTATGTTACTACGCTATTTTTATGACGATCGATTGGCCCAGGCGTCCTATGTAGTTGGTTGTGCCAAAACTGGTGAAGCGCTGGTCGTAGACCCAGCGCGCGATATCGCGCCCTATCTCCGGTTGGCGGCGCAAGAAGGCTTGCGCATTACCCATGTTACCGA
The DNA here is from genome assembly GCA_034437715.1 of Caldilineaceae bacterium. Lineage (GTDB taxonomy): Bacteria > Chloroflexota > Anaerolineae > Caldilineales > Caldilineaceae > JAHBVH01. The sequence continues at coordinate 4,029 of DAOTTR010000793.1, read as the reverse complement.
GAGCCACATCCATGCCGACTTTGTCAGCGGCAGCCGTGAACTAGCCGCGGCGACCGGTGCCACCGTTTATCTCAGCGACATGGGCGATGCTCATTGGAAATATCAATATGCCCACGAACCCAATGTCATCTTGGTGCGCGAGGGCGACAGTTGGCTGGTCGGCAACATCAAGGTCGAGGTGTTGCACACGCCGGGCCACACCCCCGAACATATCTCTTTTATGGTTACGGATACCGCCGGTGCCAACCAGCCGATGGGCATCTTTACTGGCGATTTTCTCTTTGTCGGGGATGTAGGTCGCCCCGATCTGTTGGAAGCCGCCGCCGGCATGGTGGGCACAGCAGAAACCGGTGCTCGTGATCAATTTCAAACGGTGCAGCGCTTCAAAGCCCTGCCCGACTACTTGCAGATCTGGCCGGCACATGGCGCGGGCAGTGCTTGTGGCAAAGCATTAGGAGCTATTCCATCAACCACCCTTGGCTATGAAAAGCTCTTTAACCCTGCCTTCCAATTTACCGAGGAAGCGCACTTTGTGGCGTGGCTGTTGACCAACCAACCAGAAGCACCGCGCTACTTCGCCCAGATGAAACGGGTCAACAAGGAAGGGCCGGCACTTCTGAAAACGCTCGCTGCGCCACAGCTTTTGGATCGCGCGGGGCTGGATGCCCTGATTGGCCAAGGGGTCTTTGTGGCGGATTTCCGTAGCCGTGGCGACTATGCAACGGCCAGCATTCCCGGCACCGTCAGCATCCCCGAGCGTAAGGATTTCAGCACCTTTGTCGGTTGGTTGATTGATTACAGCAAGCCATTCTACTTCATAACGCCCACAGAGGAAGCGCGCGAAGAACTACTCATTGCGCTGCGCAGCATTGGCATTGACAACATTGCCGGTTATGCCAGAACAGAAGCGGTGCGCGGGATAACCGAGACGCTACCCGAATTGAACGCCCAAGAGTTGGCCAAGCGGCTGCCCCAAAATGGCATTGTAGTCATTGATGTACGCAACAAGACAGAATTTATGGAAGAACATATCCGTGGGGCGCGCCACATTCACCTGGGTGCGTTGCCCCAACAATTGGATCAAATTCCGCGCGATCACACAGTGATCACCACCTGTGCCAGCGGCTACCGTTCGCAAATCGCCGCCAGCCTGCTGCGCAGCCGGGGATTCAAGAATGTAATCACCCTGCGCGACGGCAAGGAGTTATGGTCCAAAGCCATGCCAACGGTACGGGGCACAAACAACGAAACAAATTGAGCTATCGACAACAGCAAAGGAATAGAAAATGGATTGGGTTTTTCAACCCTGGCCCTGGTATGTGAGTGGGCCACTGATTGGTCTAAGCGTGCCAGCCCTACTGCTGCTTGCTGGCAAAACCCTGGGGGTTTCAAGCAGCTTTCGCCATCTCTGCTCGATTGCCACGCCCAATGCCCAGCTTACCTATCTGCGTGAGAATCTGTGGCGTAAAGAGGTTTGGAATCTGGTCTTTGTTCTGGGAATTCTGATTGGGGGCTGGGTGGCTACCCAATTCTTCGGGGCCACTGTCGGTGGCTATTTGCCCGACCACTACGACACCTGGGGCGGCGGGCTCTTGCTGCTGGTTGGGGGTATGTTGGTTGGCTTTGGCGCACGCTATGCCGATGGCTGTACTTCGGGTCATGCGATTATGGGGCTAGCCAATCTACGGTGGCCCAGCCTAGTGGCGACGGTGAGTTTCTTTGCCGGCGGTTTATTGATGACAGCCTTGCTGGGGCTGTTTATTTAAGATAGGAAGGATCTTACGACCATGCTGCGCAAAAAGCTGCTCACCCACGATCAACATGCCATCCTCAACGCCAAGGATTCATTGACCAAGTCTGCTCTTCTCCAATATGTTTCAGTCTTGGTGGTCGGCATTGGCTTTGGTGTTGTCCTAACCAAGTCTGAGGTGATTTCCTGGTTTCGTATTCAGCGGATGTTCCGCTTTGAAGAGGCACATGTCTATCTGGTCATGGGCTCGGCCATTGTGGTCGGGGCAATCGGCCTATGGATTCTCAAGCGCTTGCAACTTAAGTCACTGCAAGGGGAAACAATCAAGATCAAAGAGAAACCTTTTCAGAAAGGGATCATCTTTGGCGGCCTGACTTTTGGCATGGGCTGGGCGATCACGGGTGCCTGTCCGGGCCCTATCTATGCCCAACTGGGCAGTGGTGAATTCCTTGCCCTCATCACTTTTGCTGGCGCGTGGATTGGGTCCTACCTCTATGCGTACATGCGGCCATACCTGCCGCACTAAGCCAGGTGGGCATGACAGTGTAGAGGATTAGTCACCTTTTGTGAGAAACAATTGTGAGAAAGAAAAGTCATTATGATAGCCATCTTAACCGATCTGCTTATTGGCTGTGTCATTGGGTTGACCCTGGGTTTATTAGGCGGCGGTGGTTCGATTTTAACAGTGCCAGCCCTGGTTTATCTTGTGGGCCAAAGTCCGCAAGTGGCCGTAACCGCATCCTTGATGATTGTCGGCACCAATAGCCTATTGGGGGCCTACTTTCACCGAGCCCAGGGCACACTCAATTGGCGCGTGGCGCTTAGTTTTGGCGGTGCGGGTATGATCGCAGCCTATTGGGCGGCGGGTCTCTCCCAGCTCTTTTCATCGACGATGCTGCTGATCCTCTTTGCCTTGTTGATGCTTGGGGTTGGCGCGTTGATGCTCATGCGCAAGACGCCAATCGAAAAGCCTCATAGCAGCCACAATTGGCTAGTGATCTTGGCCAGTGGCGCGGTGGTGGGGATGCTTACCGGCTTTCTGGGCGTAGGCGGCGGCTTCTTGATTGTGCCAGCGCTGGTGATGTTGGTGGGGTTACCCATGCGCCAGGCGGTTGGCACCTCGCTGGTCATCATTGCCATGAATAGTTTGGCCGGGCTGCTAGGCCATTTGAATCAGACAACCATCGATTATGTGACAGTTGCCCTCTTTGTCGTAGCCGGACTGATCGGCACCTTTCTGGGCGTCTCCTTGACCAAAATTATCCGCCCCGACCAGTTGCGCCGTCTCTTTGCCGGTTTCGTGATTCTGTTGGCACTTTTCTTGCTCTATGATAATCTACCGAAACTCTATACAGACGCGGCAGTGGTGGCATTGCTAAATCGCCTTGTCGCCCCGTTTTGATCGACAAAGCCTATCGTATGCGCCTATCGCCCGTGGTCCTTGTTGCACCACGGGCGATGCTATTTTCGCCCCTGTTTGTCACCCATTCTCCCTAGTGCTATAATCCTCCCAATGCATTACCCCTCTCAACCACCGAAAGGATCTTTATGAACGCGCAATCCCTCACGACCCAAATCGACACGGTAATGGCACAAACGGGCGTACCCGGCGTTGCTATGGGCATCTTTTATGCAGGCCAAGAAATGGTGGTCGCCGCTGGTGTCACCAATCGCAACCACCCGCTGCCCGTCACCAACGACACGCTTTTTCAGATCGGCTCGATTACCAAAACCATGACCGCCACCATTGCCATGAAATTGGTAGAACAGGGCAAGTTAGATCTCGATACCCCCATTCGCCACTATCTGCCAGCCTTCCGCTTACAAGATCCCCAGGCTGGCCAAAATGCGCGCATTCGCCATCTTTTCACCCATACGGGCGGTTGGTTGGGAGACTATTTTGAAGATACGGGCAGCGGTGACGATGCCCTAGCGCGCTATGTTGCCAACATGGCCAATCTGCCCCAATTGACGCCACTAGGTGAGATCTGGTCGTACAACAACGCGGCGTTCAGTCTGGCCGGCCATGTGATCGAAGCCGTCACGGGCAAGCCTTTTGAAACGGTCGCCAAGGAAATGCTCTTTACACCGCTGGGCATGAATATGACGTTCTTGCTGCCGGGCGAGATCATGACCCATCGTTTTGTTGTTGGCCACACAGTTACGCCGGAAGCGACCGCAGAAACAACTACCGTGGCGACGCCGTGGCCGCTGGCGCGCAGTGCCAATCCCGCCGGCGGCGTGATCTCCACGGTGCCCGACATGCTGCGCTATGCACG
>DAOTTR010000792.1:0-20468 GCA_034437715.1 Caldilineaceae bacterium | reverse complement strand
ACAGCGTCGAATCAATTCGACGCCTGCTATGCCAAACCTGCTTAAGCAGGTTTTTCGTGGCAGCCGCCGGTTTCAACCGGTGGTATCCTTGTCAACCACATGGATTCCAAATGAGCCCGTTAAATTTCATCACCTGCTGCTCTGAATGAATTCAGAGCCTGGGATAGGAAACGTGTTTAAACACGTTTACCGTCGCAGGTGTTGAATTCATTCGACACGAATTTAACGTTGTCGTAATCGTTACAACCTTTCGCTCAAATAGGTGTCAGTTTCGTATCCTTTTCCGATTGCTGTTATACTTACACTGTTATCACCAGTAAGGAAACTTCTCCACCCTGCTCATGCTGATCACTGCCAATTGTGGAGCGAAGTCGCCGATTGCTAACGATAGGATTGCATTGTTTGCATCAAAAGCTCAATGAAGGAGTGACTATGAGTGACATCAAGTTTGGGACAGATGGCTGGCGTGGACGCATCGGGGATGATTATACCTTTGCCAATGTGCGGCGTTGTGCCCAGGGATTTGCCAATTACTTAATCGCCAATGGCAAGCAGGGCAGTGTGGTCGTCGGCCATGATCGGCGCTTCCAGGCTGAACATTTTGCCGCCACCACTGCCGAAGTGTTGGCCGGCAATGGTTTCCATGTTTTCCTAACCGATACCGCAACCCCTACCCCTGTCATCAGCTTTAGTGTGGGGGAAAAAGGTGCGCTCGCCGCCATCAACATTACGGCCAGCCACAACCCGCCTGAGGATTGTGGCTTTAAAGTGCGCGACGAATTTGGCGGCGCGATTGCGCCCGACGGCCTGCAACAAATTGAATCGCTGATTCCTGCCGCGGGCGATCTGGCGGCCATCCAACAGGTGCGTTTAACCAAAGCGCTGGCCGACAAGCAGATCGAATACTTTGACGCCAAACCGGCCTATTTGCGCCGTGTTGCCGATTTGATCGATGTCCAGCCCATAAAGGATGCCGGGCTGCGAATCGTGGTCGATAATATGTGGGGCAATGGCGCTGGCTGGTTGACGGAAATCCTGGGGGGTGGCAAGACCGAAATTATTGAAGTTCATGCCGAACGCAACCCGATTTTCCCCGAAATGCAGCGCCCTGAACCGATTCCGCCGAATATCGATGCTGGGTTGGCCGTAGGCAAGCAACAGCACGCCGACTGTGTCTGTATTATGGATGGCGACGCCGATCGCTGTGGCTTTGGCGATGAAAACGGGAACTTTGTTGACCAATTGCGTGTTTATGGATTACTGGCCTACTATCTGCTGGAGGTGCGCGGCGAACGTGGCCCCATTGTCAAGACACTCAGCACGACTTCGATGCTCGACAAATTGGGGAAGCTCTACGGTGTTCCCGTTGTCAACACGGGGGTCGGTTTTAAGTATGTAGCGCCGGCCATGATGGAACATGATGCGCTGATTGGCGGCGAAGAGAGTGGCGGCTATGCTTTCCGCGGCCATGTGCCCGAACGCGATGGCATCATTGCCAACCTCTATCTCTTGGATCTGATGGTGCGCACGGGCAAGAAACCGACCGAATTGCTGCAATTGCTCTTTGATAAAGTAGGCGAGCATTTCTATGATCGTATTGATACGCGCCTGCAAGATAATGCGATGAAGGCCAATGCCAAAAAGCGTTTGGACGCTGTTACCATCGACGGCCTTACGTTGGGGGGCCATGCTGTTACCCAAAAAGATACGACCGATGGCTACAAGTTTGTCATGGATGATGGCGGCTGGCTGTTGGTGCGCTTCTCGGGTACCGAGCCGTTGATCCGTGTCTACACCGAAACAACCGATCAAGCCGCTGTCCCGGCCATCCTGGCCGACGGGCAAAAAGTGGCAGGCATCGGGTAGCATAAAGTAAACCCATACTGCAAGCACAACTACTGATTTTTTACAACGACTTGTGATAAAATGAACAAGTCGTTGTCTACGTTTTGGCGAGAAAATGCATTAAGGTAATGTCGCGTGTTGCGAGCAGAAACTAGTGATTCAACGTTGCGCTTAGTCGATAGTCATTGTCACCTGGATGTAGCACAGTTTGATGGGGATCGAGTGGCTGTGTTGGAACGTGCCCAAGCAGCTGGCGTGGGGTTAATTGTCAATCCTGGCATCGATCTGGTACACTGCCGCCAAGCGATTGCCCTGGCCGAACAACAGGCCGCCGTCTATGTCGCGGTGGGGATTCACCCCAATAGCAGCGAGGATTGCTCAACGCGTACCATTGACGAGTTGCGTACCTTGGCCCAACATCCCAAAGTGGTGGCGATTGGCGAAATCGGCCTCGACTATTACTGGGATAAGGTTGATCCCAAAGAGCAGGCTTATGCCTTCCGCTTGCAACTGGACTTGGCCGCCGAATTGGGGTTGCCGGTGATCATTCATAATCGCGATGCCACCGATGATATGGTAACGATGCTAGCGGAATGGGTAGCGGGGGTTCGTTGCGGAATGTCACCCCTGGCTGCGCGGCCTTTTTGGGGTGTATTGCATGCCTTTGGTGGCGATCTTGCCCTGGCCCAACGAGCCTATGAGTGGAATTTTGTCCTAGGGTTGGGGGGAGCCATCACTTTTCGCAATGCGCAACGTCTACAAGAAGTAGTGGCCCAAATTGCGCTGGACCGGCTCATGCTCGAAACCGATGCACCCTATCTAACCCCCCACCCCTATCGGGGTCAACGCAATGAACCGGCCTATATTCCACTGATTTGCGCACAGGTAGCCCAATTGCGCGGCATTGCACCGTCCGCCGTCGCCCAGGCAACGTCTGCCGTTGCCTATCGCTTTTTTGGATTGGAGAATCCATTTGTCGCTACACATGAGCAGCATTATTCAGCAGTCCGAGATGAATAGCGAAAGCAGACAATCCATGACCTTTTTGCCCGCTTCTCCACCCACGAGCTATCACAATGGAAGTTATCAGACTGGCATGATGCAGGGCGCGCAATTGCTGGCCCTGGTTGGCCCGGGTCTGCGTCTGGTGGAAACCAAGATGAAGGGGGTAGATTCTGATGTCTTTGCGCCGTTGGCCAATGCGTTTCTCGACTTGATCGGCAGCGGTGGTAAACGTCTACGGCCCGCCTTGGCGCTCATGGCCGCTAAGGTCGATGGTGCTACGCCGACTGATATGGATTCGGCAACCGTGGTTGCGTTGGCCGCGGCAGTCGAAATGTTGCATACCGCCACCTTGGTCCACGATGATGTGATCGACAGCGCTCTGTTGCGCCGCGGTGCGCCCACACTCAATGCTATCTGGAATGGCGGCTCTACCGTGCTGGCCGGTGATTATATGTTTGGCTCGGCGGCACTCTTTTCGGCCCAAACCCAAAATCTTCAGGTGATTCGTCTCTTTAGCGACACATTGAAAATTATTGTGGACGGCGAGCTGCGGCAACTGCGCGATCGCTACAATTATGAGCAAGAAAAAAGCGCTTATTATCAGCGGATCTATGCCAAGACCGCCAGTCTCTTTTGTGCCGCAACCCAAGGTGCGGCCATTCTGGCTGGCTTTGCTGATGCTGATGTCACGCGCTTGCGTGACTATGGCTATTACTTCGGTATGGCTTTTCAGATTATGGACGATGTGCTGGACTTTACCAGCAACGCGGCCACCCTGGGCAAACCGGCCGGCAGCGATCTATTGCAGGGGACGCTAACCCTGCCCTTCTTTTACTATCTGCGCCAACACCCCAACCCGGCGGATGTCATCACCCATCTAGAGGAACAACGTTCGCGCGCCGATGCTGAAGGCGCAGCCATTTGGCGATCCACCGTCGCCGGGTTGGTCGGCGAGTTGCAAGCAAGCACAGCCGCCGCCGAAGCACGCCAGGAAGCGCTTGATTTCTTGACGCAGGCCAAAGCCGCGCTTGCGCCTTTTCCCATGAGCCCATACAAAGAGTCCATGCTGGGTCTGTGCGATTTTGCGTTGCAGCGCAATTACTAAATCATTTACCCAAACTTTCCTGCGCAGCCGCCCACGATGACCAACAATCCATCCATAACCGTTGACCTCTCGATCATTATTGTCACCTGGAATGTCTGGCCGCTGTTGCGCGACTGTCTTCAATCGCTGCATACGATGACGATGCCGGATCCGTCGCAGCCACAAATTCGTCACTTTGGCCCGTTGGATGCCCCGCTGACGGTCGAGGTGATTGTAGTGGATAGCGCGGGCAGTGATGAAACGCCCACGCGCCTGCCCGCTGAATTTCCTTGGGTACGTTTTCTACGTAGCGAAAAAAATGTAGGCTTCACCGGTGGGAATAATCTGGGCTATGGTATGAGCCGTGGGGATACCATCTTTTTCCTCAACCCTGATACCACACTCTTTGTACAGGATCCCACTGGTACCGCCGATGATACCCGCACGAACCCACTCTGGCAGCTTTATCAGACCCTGAACGGTCATGCAGCGATTGGCATGGTCGGCCCGCAGTTGCGCTATGGCGATGGCAGTTGGCAAAACAGTCGCCGCCAGTTGCCCACACCGCTCACCGGCTTTTGGGAAAGTACATGGCTGGGCCAGCTTTGGCCCACCAATCCCTGGACGCGTGCCTATCACATGGCCGACTGGCCGGCCACCTTTGCGCATGATGTGGCATGGCTCAATGGTTCGGCCATGTTTGCGCGACGGGCGGCCTTGCAATCGATCTTGCAGGCAGGGGACAATGGCCCGTTTGATGAAGCCTTTTTTATGTACAGTGAAGAATTGGATCTCTGCCATCGTCTGCGCCTGGCGGGTTGGCGGATTGTCTATGAACCGACTGCGCTGATTCTGCACTATGAGGGGCGTAGCAGTGAACAAGCCGTGGCGACACGTCACATTCGCTTTAATACGAGCAAAGTCCGCTATTACGAAAAATATTTTGGCCGCGGCTGGGGCTGGGCCTTGCGCCACTATCTGCTCTTTGAATTTCGCATACAACTGTTGAGCGAAGAAATCAAATTGCGGCTAGGCCACAAATCTGCGTTGCGCAGAGAACGCATCGCTGTCTATCAAGCGGTTTTGCATAGCCAACTCCGTACATGGTAACTTTGCCTTGACACCCCACTTATAACTCTTGCTTGTTCTGACAGCTTTCTGTTACAACCAAAGCCGCAAAATTCTAGTACACTACCTCTATCACCGCAGCCGACATCGCCGCCTCTGCGCCTTCTGCTACCTTCGTTGACTTTTCATTGCGGCAGAAGGTGTCTTTTTGATTAGAGATTATGCCGATTGGTTATTTCGGCAGCAAAACCAGGTGCAATTGTTCTTGTAGGTGCGGTTTGTAACCGCACTATCGCGGTCGATGCCGACGTGTGCGGTTTGTAACCGCGCACCTACGCATGCACAAAATTAAATCGGAATAAGGTCTATTGTTGGCCTGTGCCGAATTGGTAGGCATAAAAAAGGTTCGACTTCCTGGAAGTCGAACCTTTTTCGATCATTGATATGGCATGTTTGCCGTGTGTAGGCTCGTCTGCGGATTATCCGCCAGATAACGGCGAGCGATTTTGGGGAATGGGCGTGCTGGTCGGTGTCGATTCACCCACGCCATTCTCGGTACTTGTCGGCGCGGCTGTGGGCGTCCAGGTGGCAGTCGGTGTGGCACTTGGCGCGGAGGTCGCCATGCCCTCGCTGGTCGGTGTTGCACTTGGTGTCACCGAAGATGTTGGGCTTGCCACTGTGCCAGTGGGTGTGACGGCCTCTGGGCTGCCTGTGGCTGTCACGGGCGGTGCTAGTGGCGTGCCGCCAGCCGCCGGATCGATTGTATCGGTTACCGTTTCCCCTGCGGCAACTGTTGCCGTCATGGACGGTATGGGTGTCTCCACTAGCGTCGCGGTTGGTTGTAGCGTGGCGGTGATCGTCGTCATCGCTTCGGCTGTTAGTGCTGCCGTAATTGTCTCGGTTGACGTAATAATTAGCGTATCTGTAGGTACTACACTTGCCGTTGCCGTAATATTGATTGACGGTGTGACCGTGGTTGTTGAAATTGCCGTAAGCGTTACTTTTAACGTCTCCTGCTCCGTCGCTGTTGGTGTATTGATCTGTTGCAGTGCCGGTGCAAAGAACATCCGCCCACTCGCGATTATGTTGGCATCTGCAATGCAATTGGCCTGTTGCAGTTGGGCCACGGTTGTACCTGTGCGCTGTGCAATGCTTGATAATGTATCACCACTACGTACAGCATAGGGTACCCAGCCAGCCGGTTGGGTTGCAACACAAGGCGTGGTCGTGGCTGTCGGTTCGGATATGGGGGTTGGCCCAATTTCCAGTTGATCTGCTGGAATGGCTACCCTGATTCCTTGCGTAATAAAAGACGGTTCTGCATTTTCGTCCGCTGTCGGCATGATCTGAAAGGTCAATTCGACTTGTTGGTCTGTTGACGGCATGATCGACATGTGGATATTTTCATAGACATCCACATTGGGATCAGGCTGGTATTGCATCATCACCGTCAGTGGCCCAATGGTCAGCTGATCGCCGGCGGTCTGCTCAAAGATCAACAGTTCCGTACTAATCATTGCCGCTTTGCGCCCGGTACGCTTTTCTTCTGCTCTGAGTTTGTCTGCTGCGGTAGTGAGATCCGCCACGAGCCGATTGGTGATTCTTTTATAGATTTTGCCGCGTGATTCCTTGGACGATAGATTCAGATCCTGGTGTTCGATCCACTTTTTTACAGGATAAACCAGATCACCCAACTCCGCTGCCTGGGTTACGGTGACAAAACCAAAGGCACCCAACCAAACCGCAATGACAATGAGGATGAAGGGCGCCAACCGTAAATTGGGTGCGGCAAACCCCATTTGCAGCTCACGCCAAAAGTTTTGGAGCCACACTGTCATGGATGAACTTGCCTGGGGTCGTTTGACTGTTGCATGGGCTGGCGCTGTATTGGGCACCATTTCCGCTTGCATTTGGGCGGCTGCCTGTAGAAAAGCGGCTTTGCGTGCTGCCCGACGCGGTGCAGCCGGTTGCGGCACGGGGGCTCGCTGAAGATGATGGGTGGCCGTGATCAGCAGCAAGATTTCGCGCAACTCAACGTGCATAGCTACCGGTACCGTCGCCAAGACGACTTCTACTGGTTCGCCTGCCTCCACGCGTTCAATCGCTTTGGCAAAAATATCTTCAGGATCCGAATGAAGTAAAGATGATTCAACCGTCATAGGACTGTTGTTTTAATGAAACCCTTCATGTTGCAATAACTGACGTAAGGTGGTAACTGCGCGATATTGCAACGCTTTGATTGAACCTTCAGTTTTATCTAACATTTCAGCAACTTCGCTGATATTATATCCTTCAAGAAAGCGCAGGGTGATGACTTCGGCTTGTTCTTCGGTCAAGCGACCGATCGCCGCGCGTAGCCGTTCGGCATCCAAGCTCACTTCGGCCATGACCACCGGATTATGATCACTCGTGGTGGTAGTCAGCGTATCTTCCAGCGAAACTTGCGGTTGCCGATCGCGCAGTCGATAGTAATCAATCACGGCATTGTGCGCAATGCGATAGAGCCAACCGGAAAACGAACTGTGCCAGGCCTTGTCACTGCGGATCGCCTCTAGCATTTTCAGAAACACTTGCGCTGTCAAATCTTCGGCAAGCGTTTCATTGCCCGTACGGCGATAGATATAACTGTAAATGCGCGCTTCATAGCGATCATAAAGTTCGCTAAGGGCTTTTTCATTAAAGCCAGCAGCACTTTCCAATAATGCTTTTTCCGATAAATCTGTCACGGCTGTTGCATCATCGCTGATGGCAAATGCGCCTGCTCTACTATTCATAACGACGTAAATCGCTCAAAAAAAATACGGCCAGTTTTATAGGGTTCTGTGGGTTTGAACAATAAATAAGGAGTTGTGAGACTTTTGTAGGTTTGGATAGGCGGGGTTGGGGGGCGCGCTACAACGATTTGCTTCGCTGCGTCTAGTTGCGTTTTTCGAATCGCGTTGAATCCATTGCCCAAAGCCAGCCACCTTTAAGACACATAGCATACAGTCATGCATTCACCGTATCATTTACCACCGGATAGTAGCTACATGCCTGGCGGTAGATGCCCAGGCATGTACACATTGAATTTTGTGAAAGGCAATATACTTACACAATTTGTTCTATACCACCGACGTGTATTGATAGGCATGGTACGATACAGCAAATGTGTTACCGTAAGTATGGCGTAAGATTTTGCAGAGAGCAAATGTAGAAATGGGTTATTTGGCGTCTATTTTGGCCTGGAGCTGGCTTGTGCGCAAATAAACTTCATAAATACGCTGAATTGCTGTAAAGTTGGTGAAGATTGCCAATATCCAAAGGATTGGCTGCATCCACCCGGTAAGCAAGCCGGCAATAAGAAGCACAACCCGCTCTGGCCTTTGCAACACACCCGCTTTGCATTCGACATTCAGAGCCTCGGCCCGCGCTTTGGTATAGCTCACCATGAGCGAGCCAACCATAATCACCAAAATCAAAACAAGCTCGGTACGCGTGCTTGGGCGTCTGGAATAGTGAAAGGCCAATGCCAAAAAGGTGACACTTTCGCTGTAGCGGTCGAGTGTACTGTCGAGAAAGGCCCCAAAGGTGCTATTTTGCTGGGTGAAGCGCGCCACGGCACCATCCAGCATATCAAAAAAGGCCGCAAACAGGAGGAGCAGGCCACCCCAGCGAAAGAAATTATTGGCCAGAAAATAGGCAGTAATCGCCGTTAAAATAAAACCAGTGTAGGTCAATGCGTTTGGTGTAATGCCCAGTGAATGTAATCGACGCGCAAAATGATTAAGTGCATCTGCCAAGAGTGGACGTCCAAATTTTGATAGCATCGATGCCTTCCTGTTCGCCAAAAAGTTACGTAATTTACTTAAATACGCATGAACTAAAGATACTTCTACACAGTAGTCTACGCAATCGCGCGATTTTCGTTTTAGTATACTATGAAATACACAATTGTCTGTAATACTATTCGCGCATTTTCGCTTAGCGCCGCCTATGTAGGTCACGTTTGCAACGTGGCGGGATGCGATTGTAGGTCACGTTTGTAACGTGACAGACTCGTTCAATGTAGCACATACGGTTTGTAACCGGACAAGCGTCGTAGCGCAAGGCTTTCTAGGACGATATGGCGGCCTTGGGTAGATTGTCACGTTATACTGAGCTCGATTTGAAAACCGGATCTGCGCGATAGCGTGCCGGGGACTGACCAAGAAAAGTTCGCAGTGCAAGATCTACAGTTGGTCAGTCCCCGGCACGCTGATCATTGCTGCATCAAACGCCAGTTTTATTCTGATTTGAGTATAGATAGAGAAGAAGAAGGCCCTGTCCGGCGTAACAGCCGGACAGGGCCTCACTTGCTATACCAGTACTGTCAATTTTTACGCGTGATAGGCATAAACAACTGACTCGTTGCGCGCAGCGCCGTCACCGTAATTAAACGGATGTTTTGCGGCGGTTTGCCGGTGCGTGCGTCACCGACAATCACAATGTAGGCTTGTTCAAAATTTTGCGTCTGAAGACTTGACGTTGCCGTTACACTTAAGACGGCAGGAACGGTGCCTTCGGTCGGGGTGACCGTGAGCCAGGGCACCGCGGTCGTCGCATCAATGCTGCTAACATCCAGTGTCGTTTCGTTGCCATAGTCATCTTGGACAACGACTTGCCCATCTTCTGTCACATAGCCTGTGTGGATGTCGCCTTGGAGGGCTGCCGTCGCGCTCTGCACGGCTGGCAACGAGGCAATGGCTACCGTAAACTTGACGGCATCTGTACCCAAAATACTAATATTTTGGGTCAAGGTGACTGGTTCTTGGCTGGCTAGATAACTAAATACCACATCGGTTGGGCGTGGTTCAATCAGCGCTGGCACCGCTTTAAGCTTGACCTGAATATAGAAGGGTTGATTGACTACCGTTGAATCGCTGCTGGTAATGACCAAGCGCGTTGTGTAGTCGCCGGCGGCTAGCCCAACTGCGTTGGCGCGGTAGGTGATGATCGCTGGGGTGTTGCCACTGCGTGGCGTAACTTCCAACCAACTGGGATTATTTTCAACCGCAATATTGAAGGGAATGGGCGTCAGGGTTGTCAGATTTCTGAGTTCAATCTGTTTGCTGACACCGGTTGTGCCCAGCCCCAGTTCTTCTTCAATCGTACTGACGGTCGCGCCCAGTTGCGAGCCGATGACAAAGCCATTTCTGTCCAGATCGCCAATGTGGATGCTATCTTTATTGGTCGAGGCCCCATAGTTGCTAAAAGAGGCATCGCGGTCCGGCTGGTTATAGACCCGAATATTATTATCGCGCATGATGACAATTTCTTCTTTGCCATCACCATCCACATCACCACCTGCGCCAGACGCGTAGCCATTGTTATCATCTAGTGGCTGTTCTAGCTCGGTTGGCACATTCTTCTGGTTGTTGCTGCGCACAATCATGCGTATGCCCTTTTCGACCGAGGTAGAACGCAACATGACAATTTCTTCCTGGCCGTCATCATTAATATCCGCCGCGAAGGCAAAGCGGGGACTGGGGGAAAATGTTTCGGAAAATGGCTCTTCAAAATCACCATTGTCATATTCCAGGACATAAAGGCTCGGCAATATATCCCCATTGCGGATGGCGATTACCTCTTTGCCCTTGTCTCCATCGTACTGCGCGATCAACCCAATGTGCCAAGGCCGGGCCGTACCGCTGCGCGTTACGATGGCCGCCGATTGGTTATCGGCGCGGTAAACACTCAGCCGCCCCTGGCTTCCATCGACTAGGGAAATCTCATCGGCCCCCGTGTTGTCAATGTTGCCCACCCAAACCGCATCCCACAGCTCATTAAAGTCGCGTGTAAAATGCGTCGCCCAGTTCCGCCCATTGGGTGTGACCGTGGCCGGTTTTAGCACCACTAGGCGATGGGTGGTGGGGTTGACTTGAAAACCATAGACAATATGATCACCGGGCAGGTTGGCATCCAGTTTGCCGGTTGCCACGATTTTGGGATTGCCTGGAATCGAAATTTCGTAGAGCTTGGCCCACGGAATCCCATTCGGGCTTTTATTATCAAATGCACCAGTTGCCACAACTGGATCCCAGACGGTAAGGGTACCTACACCGCCTTCTTCTTTGATGGAAACAATTTCTTGATCCCCATCATTATTCACATCACCCAAGGCAAAGTGTTCCCAACCGCTCGTCGGGCTGACCCAATCCACCCTGGGGTTGCCACCCGTCTGTAATGTATCCAGCACGCGAATAAAACCTGTATTATCGATATAGACAATTTCTTCATCGGGATCGGCGCTGGTTTCCGCTTGCACTGGTGTTGGCATCAATGCGGCACTGGGCAGCAGTGTGACACATAACGCTAGAACCAAAATCCGCTGTATCCAGTGGCGAGGTGACTTTTTTGCTAACACTCGCATAATCCTTTTGCCTTTCTTATTTCGGCGTTGAACAACTCTTTACATTGCTCGTTCTCATAAATCACGGTATGCTATAGGGGTTGTTTACTGCGCTTTATCTTTGTTTTATCTTTATTTGGTTGTGCTGTTGATAGGATTGTCGGGAACAAGTCATCTGGCGATTGCACTGTGATCATGACACGGTGAATCAGGCAATTCGCACAGGTATGATTTAGGTTACAGCCTAGGCAAGCAACATAATGCGCTTATTGTACATCAAAGTGTGGTCTGTCAAAAGCTAGCCATCCGCAAGAATTTATGACAGTTCTGTCATTTATAACCTGTTTTGTTTGAAATTTATGGATTGTGATGTAGGAAATTGTAGCTTTCAAACGGCGGGAATTTTACTTTTAATTTTTAGAAAGCAGGAGGTTTTTTAATGAAATCCCCACTTCGCGTTGCCGTGACTGGTGCTGCTGGTAATATCGGTTACGCGCTCGTTTTTCGCATTGCTAATGGCGATCTCTTTGGGCCTGATCAGCCGGTTATTCTTCAACTGCTAGAAGTGACACCAGCGCTACCCGCTTTGCAGGGTGTCGCCATGGAATTGGACGATTGCGCCTTCCCGCTGCTGGCCGACCTGGTGTTGACGGACGATGCCAATCAGGCTTTCAAAGATGCCAATTGGGCCATGTTGGTGGGCGCGCGCCCGCGCGGCAAGGGCATGGAGCGCAAGGATCTACTCAGCGCCAACGCGGCTATCTTCTCGGTGCAGGGCAAGGCGATCAATGCCAATGCGGCCGCGGACATTCGTGTGTTGGTGGTGGGCAATCCAGCCAATACCAATTGCTTGATCGCCAAGAGCAATGCGCCGGATGTGCCAGCCGAGCGCTTTACGGCCATGACCCGTTTGGATCATAACCGCGCCATGTCGCAACTGGCCCAGAAAGCTGGCGTTCCTGTGAGTGCGGTCAAGAAAGTTACCATTTGGGGCAACCACAGCGCGACCCAATACCCAGACGCCCATCACGCCGAGATCAATGGCCAGCCCGCGCCCCAGGTGATCAACGATGCGGCCTGGCTCAAAGAGACCTTTGTGCCTACGGTCCAGAAACGCGGGGCAACGGTGATCGAAGCGCGCGGGGCCAGCAGTGCGGCCAGTGCGGCCAATGCCGCTATCAATCATGTGCAAACCTGGTATCATGACACAGCCGCTGGCGATTGGGCCAGTATGGCCATCCCCAGCACCGGGGCCTATGGTGCCCCCGCCGACGTCGTTTTTGGCTATCCAGTGACGGTCAACAACGGGCAGATTTCAATTGTCGAGGGGTTGTCGCTGAGTGAGTATGACAAGCAGATGATCGCCACGACTGGCGCTGAATTGGCCGAAGAGCGCGCCGCGATTGCCGAATTGTTGCAGATTTGACGTAACGATTCAGGCCAATCGCATTCACCACCGCCGGCTAGAATCTACGACAGCGTTAAATTTCATCACCTGCTGCGCTGCATGAATTCAACACGAATTTAACGTTGGCGTAATCGTTATGATTTGACAGAACGGGCATGAGGTGTGGCGGATGAAAGTGACGCCACACCTCATGCCCGTTCTTCTACTTATTTTTTTGGATTAGCCTTATCGCGTATTTTCTTCGCTGCGGCGCGGTTAGGCGCTTTCAAAGCAATAAGTATCCAGTGCTTGCCCAACAAAATCATGCGTAGGAGCGGCCGCGCAGCCGCCCCGCGTTTGGCTCGCTGCGAACGGGCGGCTGCAAGCCGCCCCTACTGGATACTTTATTCTTTCTACTGTCCTTATTCCATATCTTGCAGCGCAAAAGAGCGCGCTTGCTGCATGAGTGTCACCTGTACGCCTTGGGCCGCCGTGCTATCTTCGGGGGTGCTCAGAAAGCGCTTTTGATAGCGGCCATCGGGCAGCAACTCCCAGGCTTGCCGGTGGTCGTTTAATGACAAGCGCAGCATGTGTTCAATTTGCTCCTTCAAGCGTGGCTCTTCGATAGGGGTCACCGCTTCTACCCGTGCGCTTAAATTGCGATTCATCCAATCGGCACTGCCCATAAAGTAGAGTGGATCGCCCCCATTGCCAAAATAGAAGACACGTGAATGCTCCAGAAAACGCCCAATAATGCTGATGACGCGGATATTATCGCTGATGCCAGGCAGACCGGGCCGCAGGCGACAGTTGCCGCGTACAATCAGATCGATCGATACCCCGGCTTGGCTGGCTTCATATAATTTGCGCACAATCACCCGATCTTCCAGCGAATTCATTTTGGCAATGATGCGGCCTGGTTTGCCGCTGAGGGCAAAGTCGATCTCCTTGCCGATCAAGTCAACAAAGCGTTGGCGCATATTGACGGGCGCAATCAGCAATTTGCGATATTCGGTTTGGCGGCTGTAGCCGGTAAGATAATTAAAGAGATCCATCAGATCGGCGGCTAATGCTGGATCACAACTGAAAAGCCCCAAGTCGGTGTAGAGCGTCGCCGTCTTGGCATTATAGTTACCCGTGCCGATATGGCAGTAGGCGCGCAAACCATCTTCTTCTTCGCGAATCGCCAGCGAAACTTTGGTATGCGTCTTGAGGCCCACCAAGCCATAGGCAACATGGCACCCCGCATTTTCCAGCATACGCGCCCAGGCAATGTTGGCGGCTTCATCAAAGCGCGCTTTCACCTCGATCAAAACCGCGACCTGCTTGCCCTGTTCGGCGGCGTGAATCAGCGCTTTGATAATCGCCGAGTTGACGCTCGTGCGATAGAGCGTCTGCTTGATCGCCAGCACTTTGGGATCAGCGGCCGCGGCTTCGATAAATTGTTGGGTGCTGGCTGTAAAGCTGTGATAGGGATGATGTACCAGCAAATCGCCTTGGCGAATAATATTGAAAAATTCGCTGGGTCGCGTTTTGGGATCCAAGCCCATCAAGCGCAGGGGGGTGATCGGCGTCCAGGGTTCATACTTTAAGTGGGGCATATTCAGATCGGCCAGCGCAAAGAAGTCATCCAAGCGCAGCAGCCCGCGGATCGGATAGACATCATTGGGCTCCAGGTTCAATTCACTGCGCAGAATCGTCAACATCATCTCGGGCATGGCTTCGTCGATTTCTAGCCGGACAACCGGGGCAACCCGCCGCTCGCGCAACTCCTCGCTGATCATCGAGAGCAGATCGTCAGCCTCTTCTTCATTGCGTTCTACATCGGCGTTGCGTGTGACGCGAAACGTGTGCGCCGCGATGATCTCCATGCCGCGGAAGAGCGAATCGAGATTGTGGATCATCACTTGCTCGAGTGGTACAAAGTGATAAGGTGTTTCCAGTGGTACCCAACGGGGCCGGTTGGGTGGCACCTTGACGCGCACAAAGTAGCTTTCTTCCAAGCTGGGATCATGCAAAAAGATGCCCAGGCTGAGGCTGAGATCGCTGATAAATGGAAACGGATGGCCGGGATCAACGGCCAGCGGTGTGAGCATGGGATAGACTTCCCGCTCGTAGTACTCTTGTAGCGATTGTTTCTGGGCCGCTGTCAGCTCGCTATAGTCCAGAATTCGCACATTGTGCTCGGTGAGCTTGGGCAAGATTTCTTCGTATAGACATCTGCTCTGCGCCGCCAACATGGGTTGCACGGCTTTGGCAATATACTGAAGCTGAATATCCGGTGCCCAGCCTTGTATGGTGAGATTGGCAATGCCTGCGGCCTGTTGGCGTTTGAGCCCGCCGGCACGCTTGCGAAAAAATTCATCCAGATTGCTAGCGGTAATGGCAATAAATTTCAAGCGTTCCAGCAGAGGGGTGCGTTCATCAGCGGCCTCTTGCAGCACACGCCAATTAAAGTCCAGCCAACTGAGCTCGCGATTATAGACCTGCTCTGACGTGCTGAGTTCATCGAGTGACAGCGTCGTCAGATCCACATCGAGTTGATGCGCGTGCTCGGTGGGCTGAATGATCGGCGCGTAGGTGGACGCGCTGTGACCATTGGCGTTGCCGTTGGCATGCCATAAGCTTTCATGCACGGGCGCTGGCTGTGCCTCAATAACACGCGCTGTTTTGAGATTGGTTGACGGAATTTTGTGCTTGCCCCGTGTACGTTTCTGTTTTGTCTGATTTTCTGTGACCATTACTACCTCCTCGGCGAACAAAACCGGGCATGGTTGATATTAATAGTGATGACAATACCATAACCAAACAGAATGCCACAACGTTTGCGCTGCTGTCAAATGGATGAATAACACCTTGCCGCAAGTCGCAATTGGCAGTAGACTAACGGGATATGATAAACCACTTATCCGTAAGGTCGGGTTGCCTGCCGTGATAGTACCCTTGATCGGCACTTTGAAACGAAGGTTGAAGCAAAAATGAACGAAGTTTTGAGCATGTTACTCCTATTTGGCCCGTTAATGTTGATTGTCTGGCTTGCCAATTTGGCCGAAGCGCGCCGGCAACGGCAAGCACCCTATCAGGGTCTGGCCATTACCAGCTATGTGATTCTTGGCTTTTTTTACAGCTTTGCGATTTTGATTGGTCTGGCACTCAGCTCTTTGAGTCTCATCAGCCAGCAGCAGCCAGAATTGCTTACCGAACTGGGCTTAAATCAAGGTGGGGATAATCCACTCTTACAGTTGAGCTCGCTCTCCTTACTGGGCTTGGGTTTGTGGCTGCCCGCGCTGGTGGGCATTCTGCTGCTCTTGCCGCCCGTGCGGCGTCTCTGTGCCCGCCTCATTCCAATCGACGCGGCCAGTCCGGTGCATGCGGTGGCGCTTTCCCTCTCCGTCCTGGTCGTAACGCAACTCATGTTTACCTTGGGCATCGGGTTGACCAACCTGGCCGAATCGTTGGAGGCTCAAGAAGCAGCCGGCATTACCAGTAACACCACGCTTGGGCTGTGGATCCAACAAATTATGACGGCGCTCTTTGCCTTGATTGGCGTGGGCTGGCTGGTGCGGCGCGATTGGGGGGGGAGTCTACAGCGGCTTGGCCTGGTGGTACCAAGTGCGCGCAATGTCGTGCTGGGAGTGGTGCTTGGGCTGGGCATGGTGCCGGTCGTTATTTTGATCGAGCGGATCGTATCCATCTTTAATGTCGGTGTTGATCCAGGTGTGGAAGCGTTAACCGAGCAACTGTTGGGGCCGCTCTTTACCACGCCCTTTGGCATTATCACATTGGGCGTATCGGCTGCGTTGGGCGAAGAGACACTCTTTCGCGGCGCGATCCAGCCGCGCTTTGGCCTGATCTTGACGGCTCTGCTCTTTGCGCTGGTACATAGCAACTATGGCATCTCCCTCTCGACTTTGATCGTCTTTATCCTGGGTCTAGTCTTGGGAGTCGTACGGATGCGTACCAATACGACCACCACCATGATCATCCACGCCGTTTACAATATGTCCTTGGGCCTCTTGGCCTATTGGGGGGTCTGATCAAATTTGAAATGAAATGACTGCGCTGAGCGCAATACTCGATACGCGTGGCTAACCCTGTGCTCCTCCTGGGGATGGCACAGGGCATGCGCGAGCGGAGAGGTGCGCCAGCTTGCGGCGGGGGAAACGCAAGCTGTGGTGGGAGATTAAATTAACGGGCTCCATTGGTGGATGACAGATGGCGTCGATGGACAATGTCATCACTGCGCCCGTTGCCATTTACCCCAGGCTGCGCTTTGATCTGATTGAGCAGTTGTGTCAACTGTGGACTCGTCGCCGACTCGGGCGTAATATAAACAAGATTGCCGTTGACCGACGCCTGTTCCACTTTTTTGAGATCAAACAGAAGCGTTGTGAGCAATTCGGTGGGTAGGTGTAACAGATTCGCGGCATGGGTCACAAACTGGCTCATGCTAATAGCGTTGGTTAGCCATTCGGGACAGTGAATCTGCTGTACTTGTATGCCCTTGATGCCAATGTTTACCCCATTCTCCTGTAATTCTGCAAGCTGTATTCCATAGGGACGAAGTGTTGCTTTTATTGAACTGCGTAGGTATGCTTCAAGTTGTGCGGGCATTGCGCCACTCGCCATTTCGAGCACAGACTTGGTGCCGACAAATTCACGAATGGCCGCGCCAAGCGCCCCGCTTAAAATATCTTTGAGCGGCTGATCCGAGCGTGCCACTGCCTTGGTAATCGGTGATTGTACCTGTATGTTGGCATTGACAGGATTAAAGATATAGCCAGCCGAGCCTTCGACCTTGATATCATTGCTGTCTGTGGTGCGCGCTTTGATCATAAATTTGTTGGCGCGATAGCCTGTGTAGATAGGGGCAAGCGCATCTTCGATCAGAAAATTGAGCCAGACATAGCCTGGCCCCGCAAAATGATCGACGCGTTCATCACGCATGACCGGCAATACATGGCCTTCTTCAACCAGTTGAAAGCCAAAACGTTCCAGATAGCGACGTTTGATGGTGGTTGTCATGATGGTTCTCCTCGATGTAAACGTGACAGTCATCAACAACAATCCCAGCTTATCATGCGAAGATCCTCTCTGCGCCCACACAATGGTGACGATTAGCTTTGTGCAGGCTGCTGCGCTTCTTCGCGCAAGCTCACCCTAAGCTCACCCTGTTGTGTACCCTGTATAAAAATGATGGTTGACGGCTGAAGAATTTTAGTGTAAATTAACTGACAACTGCTGACTACTTTGTTGTGTAGATCGAGTTGTGAGTTCCCCCTATGGGCAAAATCAGTTTTCAAAATTTTGATCTCCTCATTGCGCCTGACGCAGTAGCCCCAACACGCTACCGTGCGCGGGTTGTCGATTCGCCGGCCGGACAGGCAACTGTTGCTACCCAACTTCCTTTTGATCTTGCCCAGGTCACAGAAATCCACCGTCTGTTGCGCCAACCAAAATCTGTCCCTGCCGACATCGTACGCGCATGGGGCGAGCAACTCTATGCTGCGCTCTTTGCCGGTGAAGTCAATATCGCGCTGCGGCGTAGCCTTGATTTGACGGCACAACCGGACAAAGGGCTACGCCTTCGTCTGCAGTTGGCTGATGATGCGCTCCTCTGGGCACTGCCGTGGGAATTGCTCTATGAGCCGGTCAACCAGCGTTTTTTGGCGCAGTCACCCACCACACCGATTGTGCGTACCGTTCCCTTGGCGCGCAAGGTTGCGCCGGTGCCATTCGCGCTTCCCCTAAAAATTCTGGTTGTGCTTGTCAATCCAGAACAGCAAGCGCAGAGCAAAAGCACCGAGTGGGCGCATATCCAGGCAAGTCTGGCCGAGGCAATACAAAACGGCAACGTTGAACTCACATTGTTGCGCACAAGCAAATTTGCCGGTCTACAACAACATTTGCGTCAGTCGGCGTTTCACGTGGTGCATTTGATTGGTCCAGAAGGCTTTCATACTGCGGCTGACAGTAATGCGCTGAGCCTGTTGCTGCACCATCAGCCGGCGTTGCGTTTGGTTGTGTTGACCGGCAAACCGCTCCGAAATCGCCTATCCTCACTTGCAATCCACCAACTGACCCAGCAATTGTTGCAACAGGGCATTCCGGCCGTTGCTGCTGCACAATTTATGCAACAGTCAACAGCACTGGCCTTTGTGGGCGAATTCTACCGCGCATTGATTGATCATTACCCGTTGGATGCTGCCATGAGTGAGGCGCGTGTCGCCGTGGCGATTCAACAGGAGCGTGTATGGGGGTTGCCCATTCTAGGGATGCTTACGGCTGACGGTGAACTTTTTCAACGGCCAGTAGATGCGAAGCCGAGTTACGCTGACCAACCTGCAACGAAATCTGACTTGGAGAAGAGCAAGATGGACAGCGAGCTTCCTGCCTATGATCTAATAACTGCCTTACCCAATCTGCCCATCAAGTGGCCGTCACTCTGGCGTACACCACGCCTAGCAGATGCGCCCGAAATTCAAGAATGGGTGAATATGGCACGCCTTAAGTTCAATCCTTTTGGTCCAGAACAAGCTGAATGGGATCCAGAGCTTGCGCTACACCGTGTCTACCCGCAGGTTTTTGATCGCTGCCTACATCATACACGCTCGGCCATTGTCTTTGGTGTCCCGGGCAGTGGTAAAACAGCCTGTCAGTTTTTATTGGCCCAAAGCTGTCATAACCGCCCCCCCGAAGCCGGTGCATTTCCGGTGATTTGTGAGATTGAAAGTGGTACATTGATTAATTTTACCAACGATGCAGTACAAGATTTCGTTGTTGAACATTTAACACATGCCCTGGTTGCATTTTTTGCCTTGAATCCTGTGACATTTTTGCGTTTGGAGAGTGATGGCAAGTTCGCCGTGATGGCTTGTTTGCGGCACGTATTCCGTTCCATTGAAAGTGCTAAAGCCCAATTCGGGGTGCTTCGGTCAGTGCGCGATGACCAAATTCGTTGGTTGTTACACGAACTAGATGAGTTGGCACCACAGCTAGAACAGGCCACCTTTACACGGCAGGGTTGGGTCGATATTATCTCAAAGGCACGTCCCCATGGCTTTGTGCGTACCTATTTTATCTGTGATGTGGCAAACGAGGCGCTTTTTTCATTAACCAACGATGTTGCTTTTCTGCAAGGGTTGATTCGCTATGTGGTATCGCCCGATCTAAAAGCTGTTTACTTGAAGGCGCTTCTGCCCGATGTCTTACAAGCCCATTTGCAGATCCCTGAGCATGTGATTACCGATCGCTTGTCTTGGACGGTGGACGCGTTGGCCGCCATGTTGCGGTTGCGTGTCTTTGATGAAAAAGGCTTTCCCATGTATTTTGAGGAACTCTTTGATCAAGAAACACGGCCAACCAATCCTGCGCGTCGGTTGGCCCAAGCCGCGGACGGGTCTCCGCGCCGGCTGATTCGCCTGGGCAATCGTTTATTGGCGGAGCATGTGCGGTGTCGGCCCGGAGAGATTGACTTAGCCAACCGGGAACTATCCATTATCTTAGGGTATGTCCAGAAATAACCTATTGAATTTACGTGATGTTACCCAAGTAAATCTGTCTAAAATCATCCATGTTATTCTTGGACAAACACTTAGGGTCTGTCCAGAAATAAAATAGTGAATTTACGTGATGTTACCCAAGTAAATCTGTCTAAAATCATCTATGTTATTCTTGGACAGACACTTAAGCGTAGGATCGAAAAGGATTTT
>DAOTTR010000791.1:0-2161 GCA_034437715.1 Caldilineaceae bacterium | reverse complement strand
CTCGGCTTGGTGGCGATCTTTACGTTACTCCTCTCCGGCATTGGCATCCAAAGCGCGCTTACCGCCCTGTTGCGCGAACGCAGCAATACGATTGCCGTGATCAAAACGCTGGGCGCGCGCAGTCGCTTTGTCACCGTCAACTTTTTGGCGGTGGTTATGCTGCTTGGTTTGTTGGGTGTTCTGCTGGGAATTGGCGCGGGCTTGCTGTTGGAACGCCTTTTTCCGTTATTGTTGGGCGACCTGTTGCCACCCAACATTCAACTGACGATCTCGGCGCGCACGCTGGGCGAGGGCGTGCTACTCGGCTTGATCGTAGTTACCTGTTTTACCTTTCTGCCCATCTATCAACTGGACGAGCTTAAACCTAATTTTATTTTTCGCAAAGAGAATCCGCCGTGGGTGTGGCGTCTGCCCTATCTGCTGGTGCTGCTTGTCTTGGCGACCTTTTTTGTGAGTATGGTGTTCTGGCAGTTACAAGATGGCTGGCTTGCGATCTATTTTATTGGCGGTACGCTGGGATTGTTGGCGGTGGCGGCACTGTTGGCCTATGGCGCGCTGTGGCTGATCCAACGCATTCCCTTGCCCTCGCTGATGTTGCGCCAGGCCTTACGCGGCCTCTTTCGCCCGCGCAACGCGACCTATTCGATTGTGGTCACGCTGTCGGCGGCGCTGGCTGTGATCTTTTGTATTTACTTGCTTGAGCAAAATCTCAACGCGGCGTTTGTGCAGGCGTATCCCGAAGATGCCCCCAACGCGATTTTTATTGACTTGCAACCCGATCAACTGGCAACCTTTGGTCAATTGTTGGGCATGGAAACCGAGTACTATCCCTCGATCCGCGCCACAATTCTGGCGATCAACGGGGAGCCAATTGACGTCGCCCAGGAAGAGCAACGCCCCGGCGATAATCTGGCGCGCTCCTTTAACCTGACGTATCGCGACTACCTGCTGAAAGACGAAGCGGTAGTCGGCGGTGGCCCGCTTTTCCCGGCAGAGAGTACCACCACTGTGCCGGTCTCGATCTTGGACGAAATGCTGGAGATGCATCCGTTTGTCGTGGGCGACCATATCACCTTTCGCATTCAAGGCGTGCCGCTAGAGGCCACGGTGACCAGCATTCGCACACGCACGGCAGAAGAGGATTTTCGTCCCTTCTTTCTTTTTGTCTTTCCCCCCGCGATTTTGCAAAGCGCGCCACAAACAATCTTCACCGCGGTCCGTATGCCCGTTGCCGATATTGGCCCGCTGCGCAACCGTATCGTGGCGGCGCTGCCCAATGTCAGCGTGATTGACATTACGGAAACCGTTGCCAACGCGGCTGCCGTAGCCGATCGCTTGGTCCAAGTGATTCGGTTTTTTACGCTATTTAGCGTGCTGGCGGGCGTGCTGATTGTGATCAGCTCGATCTTTGCGACCCGGCAGGCGCGCATTCAAGAAGCAGTCTATTACAAAGTGCTGGGGGCCAAGCGCCAATTTGTGCGCAATGTTTTTACCACAGAGAATCTTTTGCTGGGATTGATCAGTGCTGTGCTGGCGCTGTTGATGGCCCAGGTGGGCAGTTGGGCCTTGTGCTATTACCTCTTTGAGGTCAGTTATCAGCCGTCGCTTGGCGCTAGTTTGCTGCTGATCGTGGCGACGATGGTGCTGGTAACGGGGGTTGGCATGGCTGCGTCTGGATCGATTCTGCGCAGCAAGCCGATTCTGATTCTGCGTGAATTGACCTCGACCGAGTAAGAGAGGCGTTTTTGTAACGAAGTGAGTGAAGCATGAACCAAAGCATAAGACGCGTTAGCCTCCTCCTGTTGGTGCTCGGTGTATTACTGAGCGGTTGTGGCCGTAGTGAGCCAACTCCACTTCCTGTCGCCACGCCAATGCCAACCCTGGCAACCACACCGTTGGCAACCGATGGCGTGATTGTGGCGATGGGCGACAGCTTGACAGAAGGGCTGGGTGTCAATCAGGATGAAGCGTATCCTGCACAACTTGAACGCAAATTGCGCGCCGTTGGCTACAATTACACGGTGATCAATGCCGGTGTGAGCGGCGAGACGACCACCGGCGCGCTGGCACGCGTCGATTGGGTGCTCACGCTCAAGCCCGATATTGTGATCCTGGCGACGGGCGGCAACGACAGCCTGCGCGCCATCGACCCGGCGCTCAC
>DAOTTR010000790.1:0-17945 GCA_034437715.1 Caldilineaceae bacterium | reverse complement strand
CCGTGGAGATACAAACGCGCCATCTGTTGCCAATAGGGCCAATCATGGCTCCAGCCGTCCCATTCGCGATAGGCGTGGGCAATGCCTTTGTTCCAGAGCGCAGCGCTAATAGCCCGATTATTTTCAATATTGGGGTCTTCCTTGCCAACCGCGATGATCAGGTCAATCTGCCGAATCGCCGCCAGCAGACCGGGATCAGTCAGATTCGGCACATAGTGGCTGGGCGTGTTGAAATAAATGTCGTTGTCATCATAGCCACTAAAAAAGTTGCTCATATCATACTTGCCACTGAGCGCAACCACCCGCTTGAACAACGTTGGATGGCGCAGCGCAAAATTGAGCGCGTGATACGCGCCAAAGCTGCACCCATGGGCAATCAGGAAAGAGTTGCCGTTTTTGCTTTGGATCAGCGGCAAGACTTCGCGCAGCACATAGGCTTCGTATTGCAGATGGCGCTGAATGCGACCGCTGGGATGTGCCCAGGCGCAATAGAAGCTCTCCATATCGACGCTATCGACACAGTACAACTGAAACCAGCCCTGTTCAATCGCATCCCCCAGGTTGGCGACCATGCCGCGGTCTTCATATTCATAAAAGCGTCCACCACTCGTCGGGAAGACGAGCACAGGCGCGCCAGCATGGCCGTGAACCAATAATTCCATGTCACGGTGCAGGCTTGGGCTATACCAGCGGTGATGTTCTCGATGCATAAGGTGATTGGGTAGTATGCGATTGGATAGTTAATGCCACAGTTCGACTGTCTACGATTTACTATTTAGGCGCTTTCAAAGAAATAAGTATCCAGCGCTTGCCAAACAAAATCATGCGTAGGGGCGGCTTGCAGCCGCCCCGCGTTTGGCTCGCTGCGAACGGGCGGCGGCAAGCCGCCCCTACTGCATACTTGATTCTTTGCAATGGCCTAAGGCCACAACACCGTCCTAGTAAAGCCTTGATCGACGATGCTTGTCCGGTTACAAAGCGGCTGGTTTGCATGGAACGAGTCTGTCACGTTACAAACGTGACCTACAACTACAACCGCTAGCGCGTGAATTGGGGCAAATAGCTCTGGCTTTATTGCCGCCGTCTTGGACTAGCAGTTTTTCGAGGTGACCAGCAGCTGGATGACAGCGTGATGCAGTGCTGCAATCAGCGTCGCATGGTCGACAGGGCGTGATTGTCGCTGTTGAAATTCGCTAATCGTGCGCTGGGCAATGATTTCAGCGCGCGCCGGGGCAAGCTCTGGCGCGTAGGTGTAGATCCACAAGAGCATCGTGGGCCAAAGGCGCACGATCAGTGCGTCCCACGCGGCGGGATTCTGCTCGACTAGGGCACGGCGTTGTAATTCATGCCACGCGCGACGCTCCACCGCGGAAGTGACGTGCAGCAGCGGCGGACAAAAATCGATCAGTTGATCCAGGGGTTGATCCAGGGGCAGAAGGGTAAAGTCAGGCATGGGGTTGGGCCGACAATTGACGACAAAACAGCGCGATCCCGATCAGCGATAACCACCGTGGTAGCGCCGAGCAAAATCAGCAGACAGCGCTACCACGGCGGATTTACAAGTTATCGCTTCACAATTGGTAGAAAGAGTTGGACCAGCGAAGGCGGTGGCAACGCGGGAACCACCGTCAGGGCTTCATTGGACTCGGCAACAAACCGATGCTCCTGGTTGCGTGCGAGGACGCGCCAGCGATAGCTACCCGATGCCAGCGCAGGAAAAGCGGCCGCCGTTTGTTGCGTGCTCACCACTTCCGTCACCTGCCAACTGATATCATAGGGGCCGATGCGCTCGATGCGATATTCCATGGCCGATGTATCATCGGTTGGCGTCCAGGCAATGGCAACCATGCCAGAAACGTCCGCAGTTGCCGTTAATGTCAACAGATCCGCTTCATCTACAATCACTTGTTCCGCTGGCATGTAATGACACCACGCGCCGACAGTGGGGGATAGATTCGTAAACCAGACCGCCAGGAAATCATCCCAACGTCCCTCGCGTGTATAGGCCAGTGCCGTGGTCACCGTGATCGGTTGAGCCGGATCGATGGCCCAGGTGGCGGTAAAGGGCGTGTCGCTGCGGTAGACACTGGCGCGCCAGGCAACGGTCGCGGGGGAATTGCGCGGCAGTGGCGCTAAGATAGTCAGGGTATCGCGATAGTTCCACGTTTCCGCTGGCGCAATATAGGGATTGCCGACACGACTCAGCTTCTGCACTCGTTCCAGTGGCACACGTAATTGATCGAGCGCCGTACCAATGCCATACGGATCGGTCGGGCCAAAGCCGATGAACAGATTTTGGGCAAAGGTGTCCAGCCCAATCAATTCATCGGGCGGGCCGAGCTGCATATTTTGGCGACCACACTGGGTCGTATCCACATATTTACTCTGGCGCACGGCCTGGGCGATGGTGTTGGTTTGCCCGGCTTGGGTGGCAGCCAATAAGCTATCGCCCAGATTGCTGACTGCCGCGCCAATCGCCGCAATGTCACTGCTGCGCACCCAGAAGATCGCGTTGGGATGCGTGGTATCGAGCGCACCCTCATAGCGATTGATGATAATGTTAGCCATCTCTTCGGGGGTAGCGGTGGGCGTAAAGCTGGCCAAGTATTGATCATAGGCCGCGGCCAGCCAGGCATAGTTGGGGGAAGCGATAAAGACGCGCGCTGTTTTGTGTACTTCATAGAGCGAATCAAGGTTCCCCTGGAAACATTGGTCAAAATAGATCAGGTCGAAGGGGTGCGCGCCCTGGTCGGTGGCTGCTAGCAGGGCCTGCCCCACATCGATCGTGCTCATATAACCACGGTTGGTAATGTCCGAAGGTGTATAATCATGTTCTTGGGGCAAAGGAGGAATATCGCCCCTGGGTGCGCTGGCGGCCACAGCAGAGTCCGGCCAACTGACTTCTGGGGAGAGGGCAATCCCATGCCCGATCAAAGCGGCAACGGTACGCGCCGCGGGGAATTTTGTACGCGCATGTTGCAGAAACCACGCCAAAACCGCAGGATCAGCGGTGTCTAATTCGTTGCTACCCCAGCGTTCTGTTATCGCAGCCGTAACAGTGATTGCGCCATTGGCAATTTCCAGCAGACGCGTATCGCCATCCTGCCGGCCATCCACCAATAAAACAACCTGCACATTCGGATTGCGTGTCGTACCGACGCGCAATCGCTCCACCACATAAGGGATTTCGCTGGCCAGATCATTATCGGCAGGGAAATAGGCCGCCACCAATACGCGCTCGTCCAGAGCCTGGGTCACGGCTCCAGTTTCGGCTGGTTTGCTCCACAGGGCGGTGGGCTGGTCAGCGTGCGGTGGCGTGTAGGTGCGCACCCCAAAATAGTAGGCGTGCCCTGGCTCCAGGCCCTCTACGAGATAGGTAGCCGCGCTTTTATCAAGGGTATGGCCGTGCAGCGTATAGGGCCCCGTCACGGATCCCGTCACGGATGTAGTGCTATAGATCTCATAATAGCCACCATCCACCGTATAGGAGATGGGCGTCCAGGCCAATTGCAACGCATTGGTGTAAAATTGGGTCACATGCAACTCGGTAACCTCGGTTGTCTGTGTCGCTTGCCAGTCGGGATCGATGCTCTGCATACAACTTTCGACGCTACGGCGCTTGGTAAAGAGGCGATTATAGGCCAGGTTGCTATCCGTCAAGCGGGTCGCCAATCGACAAAGCGTGGGGGGGATACGCCCGATCAATGCATTATTCTCCAAACGCAAACGCGTTAGCCCGGCCAGATCGCCCAGTGACAGGGGCAAGGTACCACTGAGTTGATTGCGCGGCAAGACAAGTTCTGTCACATGGCCGGCGGCACAGACGACACCGTACCAATCGCACGGCGCATTGCCACTGGCAAAGTCCAGCCAGCCTGTTTGGCTGATCCACTGCACGCCTTGGGTCTTGATAAAGAATTCAACCAGGGCCACACAGTCAGCGACAGGCACCAGCGTACTTGCCAGACAATCTTGTGGTGGGGTTGTCGTGACGGTTGCCAGTTGGCTTGGCGCAACCATTTCTATATTGTCACCAATCCTACTCGTTGCGGCCAACAGATTCAACTTGAGCAGAAGCACAAGCGCGAGTACAATCAAAACACTGACCAACGTGGTGGCCAGGACGGCGAGCATCTGCCGCCAAGGGTGGGTGGATAACATGCGTGCTGCTCCTTTATCTACATTATCTGCATTGAAGACTCATCGGTACCAAGTATGAGTTACCGTCCGTACCCTATCCAAAGTCAGTCATTACTGCATACGTTCGGCGGCTATGCACAACGCCGCGATAGGTGTACAGTATGATTAAACGTAATTTCTGTACATGTCTACGTTTAGTATAAAGAATTTCGATCAAATTGCTGGTAACCCCTGGGGACGAATTGCATCAAAATTGCCTCACATCTGGTGACGCATAGCACCTTGAATCGGTAACGAGTGCGAACTTATGGAAACAACTGTTTTGGCAATCAATGCGCCGACGAGCGTACCGCTACGGAGTCTACCCATCCCCCAAGCGCCGACAGGCCAGATGCTTGGCCTGTTGGCGGATCTGTCATTCACCCAACTGGTCAATGACGCGCTGCGCAACTATCCGCGCACGCTGGCGCTGTCACGGTCGGCGCTGGCCAATTCGCCGCTGGTGACCCCCACACTCGTCAAGGATGAGGCATCGCCCACCGCCGAAGAACGTGGGTATGGGCTACGTCTGGTCTTACAGTGGGCGGTCAATCAACTGGCACCCGGCACCCCAACCTATCCATTGGGCACCTATCGGCCCCTGGACGATCCCACCTGGCGCGATCCACACTGGTGGCGCTATAACATTCTACGCCATCGCTATCTGGAGCCGCTCCACCCCGATGATTTTGTGGGTGGCGGGCGCTATACCGAATCGCTGCTCGCCTTGACGGGCATTAGCAGCCCAGATGCCTTTTTTGATGAGCGCAATCGGGCGATCCGCGCTTTGGCAGAACACCTGCGCCAACAATTGATCGATGGGCGCGCCAATGGCGATCTGCAACGCCTAGCGCTGCAAGAGGCGCTATTGCCACTGGAGAAACAAGCGGAAGCGGCCAAACTGTTGGGCATTGCCGCCATTTTCGACGACATTTTCCCGCGCACGCTGCTGGTCGAGATGATGCAACAGGAACAGATCAGCCAGCCAGCAGCCCTGGATGGGCTAACGACACAACGCTTTCTGTTAACCGATGATGAAGAAGCCAATCTCTGGCTCGCGCCGATCCTGCGGGCGTATGTCTATGAACGGCAGAGCAAAGCCGATTGCCAACGCCGCCACCGCTTGGCCGCCGCCTATTATGAAGCGCAAGACGCGCCTCTCCTCGCCGCCCGCCATTGGCAGCATGCCCAGCAAGATGCGCGTGCCGTACGCGTGCTGTTGCCGGTGGTGGATGAACTGGTTCATGAATTACAGGCCAAGGAACTGATCGAATTCTTTCAGCAGCTTGACCCCAAGCGGCTCGTCGATGAACAGTGGTATGCCGTGCAATTACGGCTGAGCGATCTCTTTCAGCGCAGCGGCCAACATGAAGAAGCGTTGGCCGCGGGCCGCCAAGCATTACAGGCCAGTGCCGATCCCACTAAACAGGCGCGTGTCTACCGGCGCATTGGAAAACTATACGAAGGGCGCAATCAGTTGCATGCCTTGCGCTATTACCAACAAGCCGCCGAGCGTTTCCAGCCCACCGATCCAGAATTGGCCGAATTGCTCAAGGATAGGGGTTGGCTCTACTGTTTGCGCAAAGAATGGGATGCGGCGGAAAGCGATCTACAGCAGGCCTTGCACGTCGCACCCCAAGCTGCCCACAGCTTGCGCGCCGACATCTATGATGCCATGGCCAGCCTGTATCGCGGCACAGGCAACCATCGCCAAGCTCTGACCTATGCCGAAAATGCGCTCGCCCTGCGCGAAGAAGGGGGCGATCTGATGCGGATCGCCAAATCGTTGGGCAACCTGGGTCTCTTATACCGGGCCATGGGCGAATATGGGCCCGCGGTGGCGGCACATCAAGAGGCGCTCAACACCTATCAAAAATTAGGCAATCAGGAATTAACGGCCACGGCGCTGCTCAATCTTGGCGCGACTTATTTTCTGGCCCAGAAGCTACCGAACGCGATTGCCGCGTATCAGCAATCGTTGACGATTTGCCAA
Organism: Caldilineaceae bacterium; assembly: GCA_034437715.1. Lineage (GTDB taxonomy): Bacteria > Chloroflexota > Anaerolineae > Caldilineales > Caldilineaceae > JAHBVH01. The sequence goes on along the minus strand of DAOTTR010000790.1, from coordinate 11,773 downwards.
GCCATCAATCTACCGTTGATCCAGATCAAAGCCCAATACAATCTGGCCGAGGCGTTTGCGGCCATTCAGCAAACCCAGGCCGCGCGGCAACACTGGCAAACCGGCTATGACCTCTGCCGCCGCCTGAACTTTGACGATCAGGAAGCGCTCTTTCTGGCCTTGCACACGACGCTGGCATTGCCAGAAGTGGCTACCAGTGTAAAAGCCGCCAAATACGCGGGAATCACAGCGCAGACGCCCAACCTAGAAGCGGACGAGCAATGCGTGCTCTCGCTCCTGGCCGCGGAAGGTTCCGTTACACCCAAGCGGTTGATGGATGTCGCCCATATCAGCCGTGCCACGGCCACGCGCCGGCTGACTGCCCTGGTTGAAAAAGGGCTATTGCGCGTCGAAGGCAAAGGCCGCGGCACACTTTACTGTCGCGCCGCGGGGGCAGCGGTGCCCGCCTCCAGCACCGAGCCAGATCGCGCAGCGGATCAGCAGATAGATATGGCAGCAAGCCAAATGGTGTTGCAGCACCTAAAACCGGATCTCATTCAGCAGTATGCGATCACAGCAATGAGTCTAGTATTGCCCAATGCAGCCCCCTCTCTGCTAAAACTGGTTGTGCGTTTTGAACAAGTACCCGACCTGATGCGCTATCTCCGGCTAAAGCGCCACCTTGCGTCATGCTTGGGGTGCGAGGTCGATCTGCTGCTCGCCGAGGATACCGACGCACTTCCCGTCGCAGCTTGCCTACTTGCGCTATGGTAGCTACGTACATTGGCTTTCTCCCACCCTAGCTCTGGTCATATTTGACCTAACGCCCGACTCACAGTACAATAGTCCAATGGATTTTGCGCCTGTCAGCGTGCCTTGTGGCGATCTGACCCAACAGGCGCATCATTTTTGTTTGTGGCTGGTTAGTACACTGAGACAAGTGCTGTGTTTGAAAATCTGACCGACAAATTACAGAGTATATTTGATGGCCTTGCGCGGCAAGGCAAGCTCAGCGAGAGCGACGTTAACGTCGCCATGCGCGAAGTGCGGCTGGCCCTGCTGGAAGCGGACGTAAATTTCAAGGTTGTCAAAGAATTTATTGACCGCGTCAAAGTCCGCGCCATTGGCGCAGAAGTCATGAACAGCCTGACGCCGGCGCAGCAAGTGGTCAAAATTGTCAATGAAGAACTGATTGAACTCTTAGGTGCACCGGCCCCGCTCAATTTATCGGGCACGCCGCCGCAAGTGATTATGCTGGTTGGCTTACAAGGTGCCGGTAAGACGACCATGGCCGGCAAGTTGGCGTTGCGCCTGCGCAAGTCGGGGCAGCGACCGTTGCTCGTTGGCGCAGATATTTATCGCCCAGCAGCGATTCAGCAGCTCGAAATTTTGGGTCGCCAGATCGACATTCCCGTACATAGCGAAGGCACCAACACACCACCTTCGACAATTGCCAAGAATGCGTTGAAGCTGGCACGCGAAAAAGCCTATAATGTCGTCATTTTGGATACGGCAGGCCGTTTGCAAATTGCCGAAGAGATGATGCAAGAGCTGGAACAGGTGCGCATGGTTGCCCGTCCTAGCGAAATTTTGTTAGTCATCAATGCCATGACTGGTCAAGAAGCAGTCAATGTTGCCGCCGGCTTTAATGCGCGCGTCCCATTGACCGGCCTGATTATGACCATGATAGATGGCGATGCACGCGGTGGTGCGGCGCTCAGTATACGTCAAGTGACTGGGGTACCGATCAAATTTTTGGGCGTTGGCGAAAAGCTCACGGATCTGGAACCCTTTCAGCCGGACCGTCTTGCCGGTCGCATTTTGGGCATGGGCGATGTGTTGACCTTGATCGAACGCGCCCAGAGCAACATCACCGAAGAAGATGCAATGGCGATGGAGCAGAAGCTGCGTGAAGGAGAATTTAACCTTGAAGATTTTCTCCAACAGTTGCAGCAGATCAAAAAACTGGGGCCGCTCACGGATCTGTTGGCGATGATTCCGGGCGTCAACAAAGCAATGAAAGATGTTGATCCAGGGATGGCCGAGGGGAGCTTAAAAAAAACCGAAGCCATTATCAATAGCATGACCCGTCAAGAACGGCGCGCGCCAGATGTGTTAAATGCCAGCCGGCGGCGGCGCATTGCGACGGGCAGCGGCACGAATGTCCAAGATGTCAATGCCTTGCTCAAGCAGTTCCGCGATATGCAAAAAATGATGAAACAAATGGGGATCATGGGTGGCGGCAAAAAACGCCGTGGTGGCCGTGGTCTTCCTCAAAATTTAATGAACCTGTTTGGTGGGTCCAATTAATCTTTGCTCTGTTTAAAAACGATCGCAACTATTCGCTAAATTGAATGTAGTAAATCGAGTTTGTCTAGTTATTAGTAAAATTAAGGAGTAAATCATCGTGGTTCGAATTCGTCTACGTCGTATGGGTGCCAAAAAGCGTGCATTTTACCGCATTGTCGTTGCGGATGGCCGCTCGCCGCGCGATGGCCGGTTTATTGAAACCATCGGCACCTACAATCCTGCCTTGGCTGCCGACAAAGCTGTCGAGTTGCGCCAAGAGCGCGCCGCACACTGGCTCCAAGTTGGAGCACAGCCCAGCGATGGGGTTACGCAATTGCTGCGCAATGCCAACTTGATCGACAAAAATGGTAAGCCGATTCCTTATGTCAAGTCGGCCGAAAGTGCTGTCGCAACCAATTAATTGACCATTCAGTGATTTCTGTACCATACGCGGTATCGCCACTTTGTAAATACTTGTCACTTGTACGAATCATCAAATGGCATGTAGCACAAAGTGGCATAGCGCAGGGAACAACAAGTAAATTATGGAAAATTTAGTCGAATTTTTAGCCAAATCGCTTGTTGAGGATCCCGCAGCCGTCCATGTCTACCGCAAAGAGACTCGCTATGCAACGATTTTCAAGTTGCGCGTGGCCCCTTCGGACATGGGCCGCGTGATTGGGCGCAGTGGTCGGGTCGCTAATGCAATTCGTGGTTTGCTGCGTGCTGCGGCGCGCAACGAAAGCCGCGAAGTCATGTTAGACATTGACTGATCAGGACACAAGCCACAAGCCAACGGCATTGGCACAGAGATTGAATAATGATTTGGCAGGAACAGCGGAAGCAGATCTTCCGCTGTTTTTTATCAAAATTGGTAACGATTCACCCCTCCCACACCCAGCGGCGCGCCCAGCGGGCACCCGCCTCTGGGCGCGCTTCTAGGCGCGCTCCCCCTTTTAGCAAGCTCAGGGAACGAAGGGAGGGAACCGTGATCGGGTACCCTTTACCCACATCTATGGGTACCAGGGAGGGTGTGCGTGCCGGGGACGGCCCAAAAACATAGGGTAGTGGCATCAAGCCGCTGAGTCGTCCCCGGCACGCCTTGCCTACGGCCAACTGGTGGGTAAAGGTTAGCAGGTTGGGAGGGGGTAGCCTGAATCATACGACAACGTTAAATTTCATCACCTGCTGCGCTGCATGAATGCAGCGCCTGGGATAGAAAACGTGTTTAAACACGTTTGCCGTTGCAGGTGTTGAATTCATTCAACACGAATTTAACGTTGGCGTAATCGTTACCAAAATTGATTTGATTGGTAAAATAAATCTAGTACAAGACGGCGGCAATAAAGCCAGCTCGATTTACCCCAATTCACGCACGATAGCGGTTGTAGGTCACGTATGGTACGTGACAGACGCGTTCCATACAACCAAGCCGCTTTGTAAGCCCACAAGCGTCGTGGCGCAAGGCTTGGATCGGGCGGTGGTGCGGCCTTGGGCGGATTGTCACGTTACAAACGTGACCTACGCAAACTGCGGCGTAGCGATTGGTTCATTATTTTGATAACACTATATCAGCATAGAAATATATAAAGCGATCGCATGAATCAAAAACGAAAACCAACAACCGAACACAAATCACCCACCGCTGCGCCAGCCAGCCAAATCTATTATCACCGCAATGAAGCGGTCACCATTCCAGATGGCTACCTGGCGGTCGGGCGCATTACCACGGCCCATTCGCTAAAGGGTGAAGTGCGGGTGGAATTGCACACCGACTTTCCAGAACGCTTTGTGCCCGGCATGGTTGTTTATATTGGCGAAAGCCTGGCCGAGTATAGGGTTGATTATGCGCGCCCCCACAAATTACAATTGTTGGTCAAATTGGATGGTGTTGACACACGCAACGAGGCCGAAGCGCTGGGTCGCGAGTGGCTCTTTATCCCAGAGACAGATGTTGTCGATCTAGAGGACGATACCTACTGGGTTCACGATATTATCGGGTTGCAGGTGCAAACTGAGGAAGGCCAGGAACTTGGCGTGATCAGTGAGGTGCTTTTCACAGGCGCGAACGAGGTCTATGTGATCAAAGCCCTGGATAGCGAACGTGAATTGCTGGTCCCGGCGATTGCCGATGTGGTGCAGCAGGTCGATCTGGCGGCCAAACGCATGACGGTACGCTTGCTGCCTGGCATCCTCGACGAGTAATCGGGCAGCGCGCGTATTGACAAAGTGCAATATCTTGAGTATCCTCGCAGAAGCAAATGTAAAGCGCGAGTAAGGTGGATATTCAACATTGACAGCACTTCCTATCCAAGCCTATTGGATCGCATTTAACAAAGTAGCCGGCATTGGTCCAGCCCGGCTTACGGCATTGCTCGAAATCTGTGGCTCGGTTGAAGCTGCGTGGAAAGCCTCGATCCAGCAGTTACAGGCCGCCCATCTCGACAAGCGCACGTTGGAAAATTTGTTGCTGGCGCGCCGCCAATTTGATCTAGCCGCCGAATGGCAACGCGTGCTACAAGCCGGTGTGCAAGTGCTAACGTGGGATGATGCTGCCTACCCAGCCAATCTCCGTGAAACAGATGCCGCACCGCCCATGCTTTATGTACGTGGGCAGTTGCTCGATGAGGACATTTTGGCCGTAGCCCTGGTCGGCACACGACGCGCCAGTGCTTATGGGCGTGAAGTGACCCACATGGCTGCGACCGAATTTGCCCGTAACAACATCACCGTTGTAAGCGGATTGGCGCTCGGCATTGACACAGTCGCACATCGCGCTGCGCTAGAGGCCGGCGGGCGCACGATTGCGGTGCTTGGCAGCGGCGTCGATCAAGTCTATCCGGCCCAAAACCGGGAACTGGCCGATGCCATTATGGCGAATGGGGCACTGGTCAGTGAATATCCGCTGGGCACACGCCCCGAAGCCAATAATTTTCCCCCGCGCAACCGCATCATCAGTGGTCTCAGTCGGGGCGTGGTAATTGTCGAAGCCAGCCAACGCAGCGGCGCACTGATCACGGCTGAATTTGCTGCCGAACAAGGACGCGATGTATTTGCTGTCCCGGGCAGCATCCTCCACCCTGGCAGCGCTGGCTGTAATGACCTGATTCGCCAAGGCGCTACCCCCTTTCTTTCGGTGAATGACGTACTGGATCAGCTCAACTTCGCCACCCTCACCACCCAAACCCAGGTGCGCCAAAGCACGCCCGCCGATCCACTGGAAGCGCAGATTATGTCCATACTGGCGCAGGAAGCCCACCATATTGATGAACTTGTACGGCGCATGGCGTTGCCATCGGGACAAGTGGGCAGTCTATTGACATTGCTCGAGTTGAAAGGCATGGTACGCCAAGTGGGCGGAATGACGTATACAATTCGTACATAACTTTCTTGAAACATTGCGACCCTTACGACTTGTTTATCAGCAATTCCTTAGTATAATGGCACTGGCAATGACGCTTGTGCAAAAAGAGAAGGAGTTATATAGAAATGTATGCAGCAATTCTAGCTGGTGGTAGTGGCACGCGGTTATGGCCGCGCAGTCGCAAAAAACAACCGAAACAGTTCGCAGATATTACTGGTTCAGGGCGCACCCTCATTCAAGCCACCGCCGATCGCCTGCAAGGTCTGGTGAACGACGACGAATTATATATCGTTGTGGGCGAAACCTTTGCCCAACTGGCGTATGACCAATTGCCCAATCTGGGCAAGCATCAGATCATCATCGAGCCCAGTGGGCGTAATACAGCACCTGCCATCGGGCTGGCCTGTGTCCACCTCTATCACCGAGATCCCGATGCCGTGATCGCCTTTTTACCGGCGGATCATGTCATCCCCGACACAGCAACCTTTCAGGCGGCGTTGCGCAGCGCGGTCGATGCTGCCCAGGCCGGTCATTTGGTGACATTGGGGATTACGCCAACCTTTGCCCACACCGGCTATGGGTACATCAAGCGCGGTGGCATGTTGCCATTGGCGACTTCGGAAACGCAACCGATGTACAGTGTTGAACGTTTCTTGGAAAAACCGAATTTGGCAACAGCCGAAGCATTCTTGGCCGATGGCGGCTACTATTGGAATGGCGGCATTTTTATCAGCCGCGCCGACCAAATGTTGGCCGAAATTCAACGTCAGTTACCCGAAGTCTATAGCCGTCTGGAACAGATACTGGCAGCGCTGGATCACAAAGACGCCGCCAGCACGTTGGCCGCAGTTTGGCAGACTATGCCCGATGTCAGTATCGACTACGGCGTGATGGAAGGGGCGCGGCAGGTTGCCGTGACGCCGCTGGACGCTGGCTGGAATGATGTGGGCAGTTGGGATGCCCTAGAGAGTGTAATTCCTCTCAATGGAGAGCAAAACTACATTGCCCAGGGTGAAACATTGACGATTAACAGCCGGGGGAATATTATATATAGTGAACGGCTTGTTGCTTTAATTGGTGTACACGATCTTGCCATTATTGACACAGGTGATGCCCTGCTCATCGGTCATAAGTCCGAGATGCAAAAAGTCAAAAATATTGTTGAACAATTGCGGAGCCAAGGGCGCACGGATCTTTTATAAGTTGCTTTCATCGCGATCACACAGTCGGTTGCGCAGCAGTAGCGTTCTAGCGTAAGACAGTCGCACAAATCGCGCCGCCAGCCCCACACGGGCGATTTTAGATAGTTTGTCCATCAGCAAGCAGAGAGGACAGAGAAAAGCCATCATGAGAAACTACGCCCCACTCCGTCAGCCTGCCCTTACCTTTCTTGCCATTGGTGCCGTTACAGGTCTCATCCTCGGCTTGTTGATTGGCTGGGTTTTCTGGCCTGTCCAATGGGAAGGCGCAACGCTACGCGACCTCTATCCTGCCGAAAAAGCCGAGTATATTGCGGCGGTGGCCGATGCCTTTGTCATCTATGACAGCCCCGAAGCCGCTGAGGTTGCCCTACACCGTCTGGCCACCATCGATGACGGCAATCTGGATCAGACATTTCAAGCGGCTCTAAGCTATTTCGGCGCAAGCACGTATAGCGACAAGGCGATCCGCGATAGCAATATCCGTCGTCTGGCCGTAGCGCTGAATATGAGCCCCCCGACAATGGCTGGCGCGCCCCAGGCACTGGCGACAACCAGTGGCGAGGCCGCGGCCACAACCGCCGCCGAACTATTGGCGACCCCAATCTCGACAACCGAAGAAGCTAGCGGTGGGTTGGGGTGGATGGGCTGGTTACTTTGGTTTTTGACGGCTGTGGTGTTGCTGGCAGGCGGCATGTATATGCTTAAAAAGGCCGGGCTGCCCGATCTACAAACTTTGCGCAAGGCACGCACACAGGCGGCCAATAACAATGAAGTTGACGAGTTTGAGGAACCGCCAGCGCGTCAACAGCAGGCAAAGCTGATTGTCCCCCACAATGCTCCCCCCGCTGATTACTCCTTTGAAGAGGATGACGAGTGGCCACCACGAGGCAATGAACGCACAGGGCGCGCTATCCCCAACAAGTACAGTGCCGATGATGACTTCGGCGAAGATGAATACGTCGACGATCCGTACACAGATGAAGAGTTTGTCGAGGATACTGACAACGATCCACCCTTTGATGAGGAGGATGATGCAGCATGGCGACCGCCCGGGAAAAGTTATACGATTGATGTAACGGAAGTAGACAATCCGCCGCCTGCCGCCAAGCCAGCAGCTTATCGGGCCTCAGATCCGATCATAGACGCACACAATAGTACGCGCGAAATAGATGCCGATCTATCCCAAAGCGACGATCAGCCGCCAAAGGCAGCCCTATCTACGGCGGTCGCGCCGCGCGTGAACAACCCACCCGTACGCAGTGCGAATGCCAAGCATGTAGAGCGCCCCACCCCAACGCGTGCCCACACCAAGGTAATTGACCAACATGTCTTTCACTATCAAATTGGCATGATGGAGTATGATGAGTCACGGCCGATTGTCGATCCACAGTCGGGGAAATATATTGGCGAATTTGGCATGGGGGCCAGCGACAAGAATGCGTTGATGCAAACGGGGCCCCACCAACTGGTGGCGCTTGAGGTGTGGATCTTTGATAAATCTGATGAGCGCAACTTGGGCAATCAGACGCGCATTCTCCTGAGTGAGTATGCGATTGATCATAACCTGGAGCAGATGTTCTTGAAGGAGCGCCAGGATAATCCACGCCCCTTCACGGCGCAACCCGGTGTCCATTTTCAGTTAAAAAGCCAAAATCTACTGCTCGACTGTACCATTGTGGACGTTTTGTACAGCACGAACAACGCCACCAAGGGGATCTTCCAAGAGATTACTGTGGATATGTCTGTCCAGCAGAAGGGGTAGCGAGTGGCGGGTGGCGGAGTAGCACATTACCCGCCACCCGCCACTCTATCGCTTATGCCCGCTCTTCGGGATCAAAGAGGCGCTTATGCTCTTGGATGGCATAGCGATCAGTCATCCCGGCCAGATAGTCGCAGACAACGCGTTCCCGCCCACCAGCATGGGTGAGGGCGCGTTGTTGTATTTCTGGCGGCAGTTGGAGCGGCTCTCGCACATAGGCATGAAAGAGATCGCGCAACGTACGTTCTGCTTTGCTTGCCATGCGCACCACCCGGTAGTGGCGATAAAAATTCTTGTATAAATACTGCTTTAGCTCGCGATTCAACCGCTGGAAATCCACCGAATAGTCGGCCACATTATAGGGCAAGCGACGCAGATCCGCCAGCGATTGGACAGCCTCCTGTTCCAGATTGCGCTCGGTCGCATCGATCACATCCGTCACTTCCAGGGCCACCAACCGACGCACAAAGCGATAGCGCACCATGGGCGCGCGCAGATCCACCGGCAACGACTCGCCCAGGCTTTCTAATACCCGTTGCGCAATCTCCAGCCCCAGCACGGCAGCGGGATCGAGAATGCCACTGCGCAAACCATCATCCATGTCACTTGTGTTATAGGCAATTTCATCAGCCAGATTGCTCAACTGGCATTCAAGGGTGCCGCGCTCGTCGGGCCAATAGGCACGCGCGTCCACCACATCATAATCGGTGTCATGTTTTACCACGCCTTCGCGCACCTCGTAGGTGACATTCAGCCCAGGGTGTTCAGGATAGCGCACTTCCAATTCGGTGAGAATGCGATAGGTCTGCTTTTGATGGTCATAGCCACCAAAGTTGAGCATCAGATCATTCAACGTCGCTTCCCCCACGTGGCCAAACGGCGGGTGCCCCAGATCATGCGCCAGACAGATGGCTTCGGAGAGATCCTCATTGCCCCCCAAGGCACGCGCCAAGGTGCGCCCGATCTGTGCCACCTCGATGCTATGTGTAAGCCGGTTGCGATAGTGATCGCCCTCGGAATAGACAAAGACTTGGGTCTTGTATTCGAGGCGACGGAAGGCCGTGGTATGCACAATGCGATCGCGGTCGCGCTGATAAGCAGTGCGATAGGGATGTTCCGCTTCGGCATAGAGGCGACCACGGCTGGCGCTGCTGCGCATACCGTAGGGAGCCAAAAACTGCTCTTCCCGATGCTCTAAATCTTGGCGCGTCACCCGCATGTGCTTCTCCTGTTTCTGGTTAGCTTCTCACCATTGCAGCATCTACGCTACGAATATACCGCAATAGCTCATTGATGATAATGCACGACTCGGGTGAATGGCTATAAATTTGGTAACGATTATGACAACATTAAATTTCATCACCAGGCTCTGAATTCATTCAACACGAATTTAACATTGTCGTACGATTCAGTCTGGAACGCGATCGGCCTGAATCGTTACTAAGTTTTTATCATCTAGGGCATTGCTCAGATGGCTTTTAGTATTTTGGCCGATGCGCCTTATTGGGGCCATAGCGCTCGCCACCATCGACATTGATGACCTCACCCGTCACAAACTCGGCTTCCAACAAATATTTCACCGCCTGTGCCACATCGTTGGGACTGCCCCATTGTTCCAATAGATTACGTTCGGCCATCTTGGCTTCACTATTTTGATTGAGACCAGGGGGCGGCAAAACCAAGCCCGGTGCCACGGCATTAACCCGGATCGTGGGGGATAATTCATACGCCAGTTGGCGGGTCAGCGCCAGCAAACCCGATTTACCCACGGCATGCGCGGTAAAATCGGCCCAGGGTTGCGCAATGGAGAGATCAACAATATTTATAATCGCGCCATGACCGCGTGCAAGCATGCCTGGCACCAGCATGTTGCAAACAAAAAAAGGCCCGTCGATCACCACGCGGGTTACCTGTGCCCAACGCGCATAGATCGTCGGATCCGTGCTGGGAAAGGGTGTCTTGCCAAAATAGCTGGCGCTGTTAATAATAATATCTACCCCACCAAAGCGTTCAGTAATCGCCGCCACCATTCTCTCCACCGCGGCCAGATCCGCCACATCCGCTTGGACAGCCAGAGCAGCCACGCCCAGCGCTTCGGCTTCGGCCACGGTTGCCAGTGCTTCATCTGCCGCCGCGTGATAATTAACGACCACATTCGCCCCTGCCTGCGCCAACATCAATGTAATCGCTTTACCAACCCGATGCGCACCCCCAGTAATCAAGGCGACTTTTCCTGCAATTTCCATTTCCACACCTTTCGTTTATAGTAGAATTTTCTATTATGATACCATAAACCGGCTAAATCGAGCAGCCGACGCAATCAACGGGGTATATCAAGTTGGGGGCAAATTATAGAAGTAGCGCGCAACGTGTGCCAAACAAAATAGTAACCACTGCTGAGAGAGTAGATCTGCAAGCCCACAAAGGCGAAACAAAAATGGTAGTCTGTGACAAGGACAACAGAGTTTGCGGCGAAAATTTTATATCCTGTTCGCAGGCAATCAATCGATTTTTACGAACATACAGATGGAAAAAGAAATCATCATGGCAGACCAGCCACTCGAATTGCGCCATCGTCAGGTCGGCCCTTGGCCCATGAACACCTATGCACTGCTTTGTCCACACACGGGCGAGAGCGTGCTTTTTGATCCAGGGGCCGATCCAGACGTTTTGGAGGAGATGTTAGTGGGCAGCACACCTATCGCAATCTTGCTGACGCACTCGCACCCGGATCATGTGGGGGCGCTAGCGGAAATGCGCAAGCGGTTGGGCGTGCCACTCCTGGCGCACGCGAAGACCGCCAATCGCGGCATCCAGCGCGACCGCACGTTGGCCGACGGGGATACAGTACAAGTGGGCCAGCACACGCTCCGGGTTTATGCGACCCCCGGCCACATCGAGGATCAGATCTGTTTTGCGATCGAGGGTGATCCGCGTACCATTGTGGGCGATACAATTTTCGCCGGCGGCCCAGGCAAGACGTGGTCCCCAGCAGACTTCCAAACAACATTATCAACGTTGCGCGCTGTCGTCCTGGCGTGGCCCGACGCGACGCTATGCTACCCTCACGGCCATTAAGTTAAGGATGGTGTGTGGATTGTCACCCCTGCGCAGGCAGGGGTCCACCGCTCTAGCGTATGGATTCCTGCCTGCGCAGAGCCTGCCCTCATGTAGATGGGG
>DAOTTR010000789.1:0-9262 GCA_034437715.1 Caldilineaceae bacterium | reverse complement strand
TTTTCATCTGCCCTTCAATCTCTTCGTCGTATGGTTCTAGTTTTTGCATTGTCTCTATAGTTTACTCGTTTTGCTCAAATGCACAACTTGCAGGTTTTATTTAATCCGTATTCCTAAGTGCCCCGAATCTGCTAACATGGGGCATTTTTTCTTCTGGCCAATATGAATGAAGCGCAGGCACTGACAATTTACTGAATCTATTGCATCAGCTATGCCATGTCTTGCTCGTATCTGTGCCTTTCCTCCAAACGGATGCCCAAAATGTGGAGTGGTGCCCTGATGCACTTTTTATGCTGTATGTAGCTGATTTTGAAACTACCCCGGTCTGACAGCGGCGCAGCTATTAGATCAGTAGCAGTGAAACGGTACTAGGGTGAGCCGCTCATGCTTATTGGATTGCGTCACTGAATCAAGCCCGAATGAATGTATGGCTCTTGCCTGCATGCTAAGAGAGAGCTGAGGTTATATTCTAGGTATGAATGATGGCTGTACCTCGTTAGTGGAGTACTTTCACCTCAAACAATGATTCATAGTTTTGAAAAACGCGATGAAACAAGAACGTCAGATCCCTGCTTTCCAATTACCAGTACCATTGACGCCACTGCTTGGGCGTGAGCGCGAAGTTACGGTCATACGGCAACTCCTGCAGCATACAAGTGTCCGCCTAGTCACGCTCACCGGGCCTGGCGGTGTTGGTAAGACCAGGCTAGGGCTCGAGATTGTGCGTGAACTGGGGACTGAGTTCGCCGATGGGATCGCCTTTGTCTCCCTCGCCTCCATTCGCGACCCGGATCTAGTCATTTCAACCATCACCCAAGCCTTTGGTCTGCCAGAGGCGAGCAGTCGGGGACCATTTGCGCGTTTACAAGTATATCTGCGTAACCGGCAGTTGCTTCTCTTTCTGGATAACTTCGAGCAAGTAGTGGCCGCCGCACCACACTTAGCGGAATTGTTAGTAACCTGTCCAGACGTCAGGATGCTGGTTGCCAGTCGGGCGGTTCTGCACATCTCTGGTGAGCATGAATACCCTGTATCCCCCCTAGCCCTGCCCGACCTGAAGCGTCTACCCAATCTTGAGACACTTATTCAAACGCCAGCCGTGGCGCTATTTATCCAGCGCGTCTTGGCCGTTCGGCCTGACTTTAAACTTACCCAGCAAAATGTCGCAGCCGCAGCCGAGATCTGTGTCCGTCTGGATGGCCTACCGCTGTCAATTGTACTGGCAGCCACACGTGTCAAGATGCTACCACCTCAGGCTATCCTGGCTCGCTTGACAAGCATCTTAGGAGCACGTCTCCAACTGCTGACGGGTGGTCCACAAGACTTGCCAATGCGTCAACAAACGCTGCGCGACACCATCGCCTGGAGTTACAGCTTGCTGAATACCGACGATCAGAATTTGTTTCGCCAACTGTCTGTCTTTGTTGGAGGATTTACGCTGGAAGCCGTAGAAGCCGTGGCCAGTAATGTACCCGTTGTTCATGGACAGGTGGTAAATCACTCGCCACTCTCAGTGCTAGATAAATTGACACGCCTGCTTGATCAAAGCCTGATGATCTTAATACCAGAGCCAACGGATAGTCAGATATTGGCCCCGCGCTACACCATGCTAGAGACAATTCAAGAATATGGGCTGGAGCAACTTGGGTTAAGTAGCGAACTGGATGCAATCCAACAGGCCCATGCCGCCTATTACCTGCAGATGGCTGAGGAAGCGGAACCAAAGTTAACCACTTCTGAGCAGGGAATATGGAAAGCACGCCTGGATGCCGAGCATGACAACCTGCGGACAGCATTGCGCTGGTCTATCGCACACCGTAATGCGCAACTAGCTCTGCGCTTGAGTGGCGCGCTGTGGTGGTTCTGGTACCGCCGCGGCTACTGGACTGAAGGTCGCCAGTGGCTGGTTCAAGCGCTTTCATTGCCCATGCCTGATATGATAGAAGGAGAATTAACGAGCGATCCTGACTTGCTAGCTCATTTAGCTGCGCGAGCCAAAGCACTGAATGGTGCCAGCATCTTAGCTCATTACCAGGGGGATTACAGCTTGGCTGCTACTCTATCTAGTGAAAGTGTTGCTCTTTTTCGACAACTGGACGATCAGCGGGGAATTGCGAACGCTCTCCATGGGTTGGCACTTGTCGCCCGTTCAGGAGGGAATTATGAGGCTGCGCGCGCCATTTATCACGAAAGTCTAACACTGTTTCGCGCATTAGGTGACAGCTGGCATACGGCATACACCATCTTTTATCTCGGTGTCGTATTCTGGTTAGAAGGTGACTATAATGGAGCCGAGCCATTCTTTGCCGAATGTCTGCCGCTCTTCAATCAATTAGAGGATCAGCAAGAGATAGCCTATGCATATTATGGTCTAGGTCATGTGGCCTTTGGGCATGGCGACTATCAAAAGGCGCGTACAATTTTTGAACAAAGTCTATCGCTTGGCATTGATCTGGGCGATCAGCGCGGTACAACTCGCTATTTGTACAGCCTGGGCGATGTCGCTGTGGAGTTGGGTGATGATGCAGTGGCGCTCACCTATTACCGGGAAGGACTAACCCTTGCCTATGAATTAGGTGATCGTTATCTTATCTGCTGGTGTCTAGATGGTGTGGCCCGCGTGGCGATAGACTATGGGCAATTGGAGGGAGCAATCCAGCTTTTTGGGGCAGCCGCGGCGTTGCGGGATGCAATTGGCACACACCAGCAACCCTTTCGCCAGGCCGCCTATGAATGGGGCCTATCGACTGTCCGTACCCAACTGGATGCAACCACTTTTGCTACAGCTTGGACGGCAGGGCAGGCGATGACGCTGGAGCAGGCCGTGCGATATGCCTTGACGGAACCGATAACGCCTAAGTCGGTTGCCTCTCCAGTGCATGATCTGTCTACTAAATCATCGGTACCCGCACCGTCCAAAGCTGTAAACTATCCAGATAGTCTCACCAGCCGTGAACTTGAGGTTCTACACCTGATTGCTACTGGGATGACCGATGCTCAGGTGGCTGTGGTGTTGGTTGTCAGCACGCGCACGGTAAACGCACACTTACGCTCGATATACAGCAAGTTAGGCGTCACCTCCCGTAGCGCCGCCACCCGCTATGCTATCGATCACAGACTTGTTTAATTGCTTTCCTACATGCATCCATAGAGTTACCTAGGCAATTAAGCTCTTCTATTGCATCAAATCGCGCAAGAATAGGCAACGCGTTTAGGTTGTTTTGCCGTAGCGCATCTGCTTCACCACAAGCATACTATGATTGCTCGACGCTCATCTATTCGATTAAAAGAGGAGACAATCATGCAGACGGTGGCAGGTGTTATACCCCAAACACAGATACTTGGGGAAGTGGCAGTGGCCGAGTTTAAGGCAAGAATGAAGGGTCAGCTGTTAGAGCCTAGAGATGAAGGCTATGATGCGGCACGTGCGGTCTGGAATGCCATGATCGACCGGCGACCAGCCTTGATTGCACGCTGCATCGATGCCAACGATGTAATCTGTGCCGTCAATTTTGCCCGCACCCATAATCTACTTGTATCTGTACGTGGCGGGGGGCACAACGTGGCAGGGAAGGCTGTATGTGATGATGGCCTGATGATTGACTTGTCCCCAATGAAGGTCATCCATATCGAGCCAGTGCAACGTACGGCACGAGTCGAACCGGGTGTAATTTGGAGTGAATTAGACCAGGCAACGCAAGCCTTTGGCTTGGCGACTACCGGCGGCACAGTTTCCCACACCGGGGTTGCAGGGTTAACGCTAGGTGGTGGCTTGGGCTGGCTGCTGGCCACCCAGGGCTTGGCCTGTGATAACTTGCTCGCCGCCGAAATCGTGTTGGCCGATGGTCGCCAACTGAGGGCTAACGCAACTGAATATCCTGATCTCTTCTGGGCCATTCGTGGCGGTGGCGGCAACTTTGGCATCGTCACCGCATTCGAGTTCCAACTCCATCCCGTCGGTCCGACCGTACTAGGCGGCATGATGCTCTATTCCTTGGCTCAAGCTAAAGATGTACTGCAGTTCTATCGGGATTTTATCACTAATTGCCCGGATGCATTGACAGTTTATGCCGGCCTCATCAGCACACCTGAGGGGCTACCGGTCGTTGCCCTGATTGCTGGTTGGTTTGGATTACTGGATGAAGGAGAGGAAGTGTTGGCGCCGTTACGCAACTTCGGCACACCGCTTGTGGATATGATCGGCCCTCTGCCCTACTGTCAACTGCAAGCTATGCTCGACAGCGCAGTGCCCTTTGGTCTACCACGCTATTGGAAATCTGGTTATTTCACGGAACTGACTGACGACTTCCTGGACTTGATGATCGAACATGTAACGTCAAAAACCTCTCCACTATCGCTGGCACTCTTGTTTCATCTGCACGGCGCCGCTACTGAGGTTCCCGAAGGGGCAACAGCCTTCTGTCATCGGCAGTCGCAGTGGGATTTTGATATCATTGCTCAATGGACGGACCTGACTACTGCCGACCAACATATCAGCTGGGCGCGCAACTTTTGGCAAGCGGTTGCGCCCAAGTCGACCGGCGTCTATGTAAATCATCTGGACAGCGATGATGGTGTGGGACGCGTGCGAATGGCCTATGGTCCAAACTATGAACGCTTGACCACTTTGAAAGCCAAATACGATCCAACCAATTTCTTTCAACTAAACCACAATATAGCGCCAAAAACGTAGAGGCCAAGGTGCTATTAACAGTCTGACATTCTGCCAACAGGAGAAAACCATGTCTATGAGTTCGGCATCCCTAGCAGAAGCAACTGCGCCGATTAGCCCAACGCCTATCTCAGCACCATCTAACTTCCCGGTAACATGGAAACATCCTGTTGACGCCAACCAACTCTGGTTGCGCCAACAGATGCACTTCCCCGAACCGATGACACCACTAGACGAATGGCTGTTGCGCACCGAATTTGAGGGCATCAACCGGATCGCACAGTTCTATGCCTTGCCTCTCTACAGTGAAGGCCGACGCTTCAATACCTATGCCTATGCTCATCTCACGCCTTTACCGTTGCCTGCAGCGGAAATGGAAGCCCAAGGCCGGCTGGCGCAAGCAAAGTTGGGCGTAGCCATGGGAAGTCTGCGCGAAACGTGGGAAAGGGAGTTTCTGCCCGAAATTCGGCAGATCCTGACGAATTGGGCGGCCTTTGACCTGAACGCGGCGACGATGCCAGTGTTATTGGCTCACCTAGATGAGATGATAGTAGCGCGTGAACGACTCTGGGACATTCACTTCCTGGTTTGGTTTCCCGCTTACACGGCGATTAGTCTTTTTGAAGAACTATACAGCGAACTCTTCGATGCTAACAACAGTGCAACAGTCATAGGGCCTGCGTTTGATGCCTACCGGCTCTTGCAGGGCTTTGACAACAAGACGTTGGAAACGGCCCATGCCCTCTGGCAATTAAGCCGACGAGCATTGAGCATGCCAGAGGTCCATCGTATCTTGCAAGAAAAGAGTGCAAGCAAGGTCTTGGTAAATCTGGAACAGAGTGCAGAGGGCCAGGCTTTCCTAACCGAGTTGCGCTCTTATTTGGAAGAATATGGTCAACGTAGCGATAAATGGGTGATAAGCGTGGCCAGTTGGATTGAAGATCCGACACCGGTCATCAAGAACCTAAAAGACTACATCACCCAGACCGATCGTGACCTGCGGTCGGAGATGGTGACCTTAGCCAGTGAGCGCGAGCGACGGCTAGTTGCTATACGTGCTCAGTTACAGAATTATCCACAACCAGTAGTTGATCACTTCGAGTTCCTACTCAAAGCCGCACAGGCAGGCAACGTCCTTACCGAAGATCATGGCTTTTGGATTGACTTTCGGGGCTGGTATCCCTTTCGTCGTCTCTTTTTGGAATTCGGCAACCGTTTCACGGCGTTTGGTTTCCTGGAAAGACCGGAGGACATCTTTTATCTAACGCTGGACGAACTACATACGACAGCTACTCTTTCCCGTGTCGACCGCCGCCCGTTGGTGGCCGGACGCCAAGCCGAGGTGGCCTACTTCCGTGGTATCCAACCACCTTCTATCTTGGGTACCTTGCCCATTGGCCCACCGGCTGATGATCCTGTAAGCCGAACTCTCAGCAAATTCTTTGGTGCCCCTCCGCCACCGCATACGGTGCCTAACCTTTTGCGTGGCAATGGTGGTTCGCCCGGAACTGTACGCGGCCCCGCCAGGGTCATTCGTACTCTGGCTGAAGCGACAAAATTACAGCTTGGGGATGTCTTGGTGGCAATCACCACAGCACCACCGTGGACACCACTCTTTGCAACAGCGGCCGCCGTTATCACTGATACAGGTGGCATTCTGAGTCACTGTGCAGTCATGGCGCGCGAATATGGGATTCCTGCAGTGGTGGGCACCGGTACAGCAACGGTTATCATCACGGATGGTCAACTAGTTGAAGTCGATGGCGCTACAGGTATCGTCCGCATCTTATAGACAAACCATTTAAAAGTCATACATATAAGGCTATATACACGAGAGACGATGTATGACTTTTAAGAGTTTTATCTATTAGTACTCGTATAAACGGAGCCTCTATGGAGATCATCTGGCTGGGTCATGGTGATTGCCAAGATTGTACGTTGCTAGGTGGCAAAGGCGCCAATCTGTGCCACTTAACTCCTACCCATCGCATCCCACACGCCTTTTGTTTGACGGCGGCAATCTTTCGTCCTTGGCAGTCTGAAGGCAATGGTGAAGTCACTGGGCTGTCCCCCGAACTTTATGCTCAATTAGCCGTCGCCTATCGTCGTCTGGGTGAGCTTTGTGGACTAGCCGAACCGGCAGTCGCCGTGCGCTCTTCCGCCGTAGAGGAAGATGGTCTCACCGTCTCATTTGCCGGTCAGCACAGTACCTGGCTGAACGTTACAGGTCTTGATGCTGTAGCACAAGCCATCGTTCGGTGTTGGACGTCCGCCCATTCGCCGCATGTGTTGGCTTACCGGCGCCACCATGGCCTAGGGGTCGACGACATTCGCATCGCGGTGCTAGTGCAACAGATGATCCTCGCTGATGTTGCTGTCGTAGTCTTTAGCGCCAATCCGGTCACTGGCAGCCGGTCTGAGGTAGTGCTAAACGCTAGTTGGGGCTTGGGCGAGAGTCTCGTAAGTGGCGCTGTAACGCCGGATATCTATACGGTACGTAAGCATGATTTGACTGTACAAGAATATCAACCAGCTAATAAGCACGTAATGACAGTGCCAATTCCTGGTGGCACACGCCAAGTGCTCGTGCCGCGTTGGTTGCGTACCCAGCCAGTTCTCACCTTGGCTCAGATCTTAGAACTCGCGCAGCTGGCGTTGCACCTGGAAGCGACTATGGAATGGCCGGTCGACCTTGAATGCGTGTATCGGGGTGGCGTCCTTTATCTGCTGCAATGCCGCCCGATTACGGGTTTCTCGTGTTAATTCCTAGATATGCATCTATTTTACCAAATGAAAGGCCTGCACTTAGGCAGGTCTTTTTGATTTCTTACTGTTACTGGCATGCAGTTGCCCACGCACAACCTGATGAATCCAATCAGTGACTATGTTGCTCGTGTACGCCTTTATCAGCGTGCAGCATACCCTAGCAACAAGGAAGAATGGAACATTACCTAGGTAATTAGCTATATCGTCTGACTTAAGCAAGTTGAGGGAATCGGCAATAAGGTTAGGTTGTTTTGCCGTAGTGTGTCAACCTAGTGATGAATATACTATGGTTACCTCTCTTTGAGGAGCAACACTTGTTATCGGCAACTAATGTTAAAAAGGAGATTATTCATGCGTTACCACCAACCCTTTGTTTTGATCACGTGGGTTGCAGCACTTTGCCTCACTGCCGCCTGTCAGCCGATGGTCATGCCGAGCGTGCAGCAAACCACCCTAATGGAGGCGAACCAGAAAACTGGCGAGGTTAGCACTGCCGAACTAAGCCAAATCCTGGCTGACGGCCAGACTTTCGTCTTCGATGCCCGTCCGCATCTCGAGTATTCGATCAGCCATATCCCTGGTGCGCTGAATGTGGCGCCCAAACCAGGGGTTGAGATGTCGCAATATGTTTCCGACGTGGCCGAAATCGAGCGCGTGGTGCAGGATAAAACGGTGGCGATTGTACTCTACTGCAACGGTCCCTTCTGTGGCAAGAGCAAACGCTTGTCCGAGGAACTGTTGGACGCCGGCTTTCGCAATGTGCGCCGCTATCAACTGGGTGTGCCTACTTGGCGGGCGCTGGTCGGCTTGACGCAGATTGAACTGGATGGCGCACGCTATGTGTCAGAGGGTGACAAGACCGCAGTTTGGATTGATGCTCGCAGTGCCGAGGAATTTGCCGCCGGCAGTCTACCCGGTGCCGTTAATATGATCGACAAGGAGGATGTGGCCAAGGCGAAAGATGACGGTCGCCTACCGATGCAAGACCACAATACGCGCATCATTGTCTTTGGCACAGATGGTGAGCAGGCGCGTGCGGTAGCTAGCGAGATTGCGAAGAATGCATTCCATAACGTGGCCTTCTACCCTGCGCGAGCCGAAGACCTGATGCAAGTCGTGGCTTTGGTACATCAGTAACATTACGCTTATCTGTGGCTCTACGCCATCCCTTAGTCGTAGAGCACAGATAGAAGTGAACCGGCTCGCAACGACATCAGCGCTTGCAGTGTCAACGGTAATCATATGAATCCGACGGATCGACACGAACGGTTAAATCATACAGATGGAGACAAGGAGCAAAAAATGCGCACACTACGTCATCGTCTACAAGCTGCATGGTGTTGACCCTCATCCGCTACCTCCAACCCTCTTTACACTAAGTCCATTTATAAGAATCTACCCTAGCCAGCCTAGTGCCCGGTTGTGCCGGGCACTAGGCCTTGCGACCTCATCGAGTGAGCAAAGACAAAGCTATACGGCTTGTTTCTACACTTAAAAAGGGAGTGGTCAAGTAATGAATAGGATAGAAAACCCATGTAAGAGATTAGATACTCAAGGGGCTCTGGTTACCAGAGGGGGAGCGGGTTGGGGCGAGCATAGGCGCGGGCGCTAAGGTTTGAGGTAGCCATTGCTATGATCGACTGTTCTACCGACCCTAAAGCGAAAACCGGCGCTCAAATTACTATAGCCGACGGGCGAGCCTTGACTCTTAGGCGCTTCCGAAAAAATAACTATGCCAAGCAATAGGTTAAACTGATTGCTGGAGGCATGAAAAGCAATGATAAATCGAGAGATCAAAAAGATCATGCAAGAAACGGCTAACGA
>DAOTTR010000788.1:0-4141 GCA_034437715.1 Caldilineaceae bacterium | reverse complement strand
AATTTTTCTGCGAACACTTGGGTGGCTTGTGGGCTGATGGTGCTGCAATCGATCACCAAGGAACCAGCTTTGGCGCCGTGAATTACGCCATCATCGCCTAGAATTACAGCTTCGACATCTGGGGTATCACTCACACAAATGACGATAATATCACTATTGGCAGCCACTTCGGCAGGTGTGGCTCTGGCCGTCGCACCCTCCGCTGCTAAGGCCTCTGCTTTGCTTGCTGTACGATTCCACACCGACAAGGTAAAGCCGGCTTTTAATAAATTGCGTGCCATGCCTTGGCCCATAATGCCGAGCCCGATATACCCTACGCTTCCACTCATAGTTATTTCTCCGATGTGTTAGTGATTGAAGTAAGTTTCTACTATCATACGTTGAAGTGAGAAAATATCCAAACCGCAGATTGTAGCTGTAGGAAAACAAAACAGGCTCACCAAATTATGGTGAGCCTGTTGATTTACGGCAATGAACTATGATAGGGTAAGCGCAAGCCAGCGAGCTTATTGGAGCAAGGCAGCGAGTGCAGCCGTAGTTTCATCATCTTCTGGCAGTTCGACATCCTGATGACCGACCACATCAAAGACAAAGTCCTTGGCCGTGCGGCCCTCTTCATCAGTCACGTCACGGTAGTCAATCTGAACTGTATCACCAGCCGTGAAGACATTGGCCAACAACTGTTCGCTCAACGAATCCTGAATCCGGTTTTGGATCACTCTGCGTAATGGGCGGGCACCATACTCTGGATCAAAGCCAGCCTCGGCAATGGCCATGCGCGCGGCTTCGGTGATCTCTAGCGTAATTTCCTGCTCGGTCAATTGCAAACGCAGCGGCTGCAACTGGATTTCCACAATCTGCGCAATCTCATTGCGTGAAAGGCTGCGGAAGACCATGACGCCATCCAAACGATTGATAAACTCTGGGCGGAAGGTCTTCTTGAGTGCATCCATTACCTTGGCCTTCATCACTTCATACTCTTGTTCGCGGCCAGCTTCATCTTCTTTGGTAATGGCAAAGCCCATGCGATTCGCGCCCTGAATGAGTTTGGCACCAATGTTGCTGGTCATCAAGATCAAGGCATTGCGGAAATCGACGCGGCGCCCCTTGGCATCACTCAGATAGCCATCTTCCATAATCTGCAACAAGATGTTAAAAGCTTCGGGATGAGCCTTTTCGATCTCGTCTAACAACACAACACAATAGGGGCGCCGGCGCACGGCCTCGGTCAACTGCCCACCCTCTTCATAGCCAATATAGCCAGGGGGCGCACCAACCAAACGGCTGACATTGTGGCGTTCCATAAATTCGCTCATATCCAACTTAATGAGCGCTTCTTCACTGCCGAAAAGGAATTCGGCCAGCGTTTTGGCCGTTTCGGATTTACCGACGCCGGTTGGTCCAAGGAACATAAAGGTGCCAATTGGACGCTTGGGATCTTTCAACCCGGCACGTGCACGCCGCACTGCCCGGCTAATCGCCCTAATTGGCTCTTCTTGGCCGACAATGCGATAGCGCATCACCTTTTCCATCTCTAGCAAGCGCTCGCGCTCTTCGCCAGCAATCCGGTTGACCGGCACACCCGTCCACATCGCCACCACTTCGGCAATGTCTTCTGGCGTAACCTTAGGCTGGTTGGCCGCTTCGTTCCAGCCCTCGCGCAGCTCATTGAGCCGCGCTTCCAGCTCAACTTCGCGATAGCGCAGATCAATGGCGTCATCAAAGCGCTGAGTTTCCAACGCTTCATCCTTCAACTTCTGCAATTTCTTAAGACTCATGAAGGTTTCACGCAGATTGGCGGCATAGGGTGCCTTATACATGCGCACACGGCTACCAGCCTCATCGATCAAGTCGATGGCCTTGTCGGGCATAAAGCGATCAGGCACATAGCGGGCCGCCAAATGGGCAGCCGAATGAATGGCATCATCGGTAATGATCAACTTGTGATGCTCTTCGTAGCGCGACTTTATACCACGCAAAATTTCAATGGTTTCTTCAACGGATGGCTCATTGACGATGATCGGTTGGAAACGCCGTTCAAGCGCAGCATCGCTTTCGATATGTTTGCGATATTCATCCAGCGTAGTCGCGCCAATCACTTGCAACTCGCCGCGGCCCAACGCCGGCTTTAGAATATTTGCCGCGTCCACACTGCTGCCCGCGGCACCCGCGCCAACCAACATATGCACTTCGTCAATAAAGAGAATCGACTGTGAAGCAATCACTTCTTCGATCACTTTTTTCAGGCGTTCTTCAAATTGGCCGCGATACATGGTGCCAGCCACTAGGCTACCCACATCCAGCATCAGCACACGTTTATTCAACAACGGTTCTGGCACATTGCCTTCAATAATCCGTTGGGCCAAGCCTTCGACAATCGCCGTCTTACCAACCCCTGGTTCACCAATCAAAGCCGGGTTGTTCTTATTGCGGCGGCTGAGAATTTGGATCACACGTTCGATCTCGTTATGGCGCCCAACGACTGGATCCAGGCGACCTTCTTCGGCGGCGGCAGTTAAATCATAACCCAGTTGATCGACCAGCGGCGTCTTGGATTCTTTCTTCTGTTTTTCTTTGCTTTGGGCCTGATTCTGCAACAAGTTGCGCGCCGTCTGTGTGCGCACGCGATCGAGATTGATCCCCAATCCACGCAACACATTGACTGCAATGCCTTCACCTTCGCGCACCAATCCGAGCAACAGATGTTCGGTACCAATATAGTGGTGCCCCATCAACCGTGCTTCATCCACCGCCAATTCGATCACACGCTTGGTGCGCGGGGCCAGGGTAGGCTTACCAAAGGGCGCGCGCTCACCTCTACCAACTGTGCGCTCTACGGCGCGGATCACCTGCCCTGGTTCAACACCTAGTTCGCGCAACACCTTCACAGCAACGCCATTTTCTTCACGCACTAACCCCAACAGCAGGTGTTCGGTGCCAATATAGTTATGATTCAGGCGTAATGCTTCCTCTTGTGCGAGCGTCAATACACGTCGCGCACGCTTTGTAAAACGATCAAGTTTATCTGACATATCTCTTCCTCAAATCCTGTGAAGAATTCTACGCTCGCTGGTTGCCCTATTCTATCAAAGAAGTAGGGCAACTGCCGTAACTTGAGTTCCTCTTTTACATTTTCTGCCAGTTGAAAACTAGCGCAACTGTAGAAACCCAGTTGGTAAGAGTGCAGCGGTTCCTATATTCATTGTACCGACTACTAGTGAGGTTTGTCAACCGCATGGAAGACTTTGTTAGATCTGCTGCCAAACACTTCGATCTTCAATCCTACGACCTTCAATCCTACGCCGTTGACGTTGCGGCAATGTAATGTCTTTGGTGGCGTTATCAAACCTATACTAAATTCATCACAATTCCGCCAACGCGGGGCTAGGACACCCGCTTCAAACAATACTAACGTTCAATACTAACGTTGGTCAGGCGGCGATGTTCCGGCAATTTCTTTAAATTCCCACGCCGTACTACTTGCGTATCGCTTTCACATTTCTGTCGTATAAAATCTGGAGAAATAAGCGCTACGAATAAAAAAACGAGGATGCGATACCGCACCCTCGTTCTAATTCTATATCACAGTGAGACAAAATGACATGACAGCTTGCTGACATTTCAACATTTAGCCAGCCGTTTGCAGTGCTTCAGCATTGACCGCATCCGTATCCGCGATGGGGAGCACACCCGCCAACGGATCGGCTTCAGCGCTGCCGTCGCTGGGCGCAATCTGCCAGTCGAGTTCGACCTTCTCATCTGGGGGCAGCGCCTGCTTCAGGCTGAGGCCCATGCGCCGCTTGTCCGTATCGATCCGGATAATGCGCAGATCGTACTCTTCCCCCTCTTTGACAACTTCACGGGGGTGCGTTACCCGTTGGTCAGACAACTCACTAATGTGGATCAATCCTTCAACGCCATTTTCATCCAAACGGGCAAAAGCACCGAAATTCACTAGTTTTGTAATGCGACCACGCACAATCTGGCCCACTTCATAATACTCATTGATGATTTCCCATGGTTCGGGCATCAGGCGACGCATGCTTAAACCAATGCGTTTGCGGTCCAGATCCACAGACAAGATCTGAACTTTCACCTTATCACCAACACTCACCACTTCGCTGGGATGATTGACGCGATT
>DAOTTR010000787.1:0-2022 GCA_034437715.1 Caldilineaceae bacterium | reverse complement strand
TTAGTGGCGAGCTCAAGTAGGGTCACAGTGGGATCAGTAATCGGGTTGCCGCGACAGCCATCTGCGCCACAGCCCCAATTCCAATCATAAATTTGGTAGAGTCCGGTAAAAGTGGGTAGGCGCGGCGGGTTAAAGAGTCCCGCCAGTTGGGGCGCGTGCACGTCTGTATCACCATTGATGTGCATCAGTCCCAACGTGGCGGTCGTGGAAATATACGAACGCCAGACGAGATTCAGATCCGGATTAGTGGCTGGGTGGCGGTCGATGGTTTGCCCCTGCACCGGTAAAGTGTCAAAGAGTGTGGGGGGCGTTGGCGCGACGGTCGGCTCTGGCGTAGGGGCAATTTTACCTACGGTCGCAACGATGGGCAAATAGATCGCAACGGGGCCGGGAATCGTGCCATCGGGCGGCAGGGTTGCACCAGGCTCGCTATCACTTTGGGCATAAGTGTGAAACTCGGGCCAACTGAACCCTAGCATCACCAAAAAGAGCAAGCTGAAGAGCAAAGTACGGATGCGCATAGGGTATCCTGTCAAGCCATAGAGGAAACTGAACGATGTTATCTACGATATACTTTAACAGGCCATCTATGTACTGTAAACAGTGTTTTCTTACGATTAACTTGCAGAATTTTACTTCCCTTGATCGCATAGCGGTCCATTCGGTCAGCTAATCATTCCACTCCCCAATTTTTAGGTGCATTGACAAAACCCTGCACCCGGCCTACAATGCGTTTTACCCAATCCACCTATTTTTCATAATGCTGGGGCAAAGTGTAAATGAGTTACGCTTGGCCCACGAATGGATTTTATTTATGACCACAACCCAACGTCCCAATTTGCTCTATATTCATACCGATCAACATTCCCCCGCTGTCACCGGCTGTTATGGTGATCCATTGGTGCAAACGCCCAATTTGGATCGGCTGGCGGCCAACGGGGTCGTCTTTGAGAATACCTATTGCAATTCGCCAATCTGTGTACCCTCGCGCATGTCCATGCTGACGGGGCGGCACCCCTATCAAAACGAAGTGTGGGGCAACAGCCATGTGCTGGATTCGGGCATCCCCACGCTGGCCCATGCCATGGGCGCGGCGGGTTATCATCCGGTGATCATTGGGCGGATGCACGCCGTGGGGCCGGATCAACTGCATGGCTATGCCGAGCGCTTGGTGGGCGATCATAGCGCCAACTATCTTGGCGGGCGCGGGCCGGATCGGGGTGCGCTGGATGGCACGGCTGGCCCCGACCGCATCAGTCTCACCAAATCGGGCGCGGGACAGTCGGCCTATCAAGTGCATGATGAATATGTCACAGCTGCGACGGTGGACTATTTGAATCGGCTGGGCGTGCAGCGCAAGGCAGACGGTAAACTCGATCCGTTTAGCCTGACGGTTGGTCTTATGTTGCCCCACCCGCCCTATGTAGCGCGCCAGGAAGATTACGCCATCTATGCCAATGCCATGACCCTACCCCACAAGCCCGCGCCCTTTGATCGAGTGCGACATCCCTTCCTGCGCGCCTGGCGCGAGCATACGGGGATTACGGAGGTGACAGAGGCGGAGATTTTACGTTCCCGCGCTGCCTATTGGGCGCTGGTGCATCGTGTAGACATGATGATCGGGCAGATTATGCAGGCGTTAGAAAGCAATGGTCTGGCCGAAAACACGCTGATTGTCTACACCTCGGATCATGGCGATATGCAAGGCGAGCATGGCTTGTGGTGGAAGCATGTCTTTTATGAAGAGTCGGTGAAGGTGCCGCTGATTGTCTCCTGGCCCGGTGTGATCGCGGGCGGCCAGCGCAGCGATCGCGTGATCAGCGCGCTCGATGTCAATGCGACCATGCTGGATGCGTTGGGCGCGCCGGCCTTGCCCCATTCGCCCGGCCGCAGCTTCTTGGGCTTGATCGCCGATGTGCGCGCCACGCCCACCTGGGAGGATGTCGCGTTCTCGGAGTATTGTGCCGATGAATATGTGCCCTACAAGATTGACACGGGCAAAACCTATCAACGCATGATCCG
>DAOTTR010000786.1:0-2380 GCA_034437715.1 Caldilineaceae bacterium | reverse complement strand
CCAGTGCGTGGGGAAACCGTGCGATCGCGTGAGGCCACGGTAGGGGCGGTGAGGGTAACTCAATAAGGGCGTGCAAACAGCGGTATTGTTTCCCCAGATGGGGACACCCGGAAATGGCTATATCGGGTGTAATCGCTCGTGGATAGCACGTAAGACCCCACTTGGGGCGGCGCTAGTTGAAGCGAGTATTTCAAAAGTGGGTCACTTTGGATCACCTAGAAAGTAGCAGAAAGCGCACACTATGCAAAAAATAAAAAATCTCTTTGTTCTGGTAAGCCTGCTACTTGTAGCGAGCTTGGCAGCGGCCTGCGTTATGCCAACCGCACCAGCAGACAGTGGCAGCGCACCAGTTGCCAGCGATACATCGGCAGCCAGCGAAGAAGCCAGAGCCATCGTCAAAATTGGGTTGGTGACCGATGTCGGGCGTGTGAACGATCGCAGCTTCAACCAATCGGCTTGGGAAGGTGTGCTACAGAGCTGTAGCGAACTTGGGTTGGTGGAAGGCGAAGATTGCAAGTTTATCGAAACGCAAGACCCGGCTGACTACGCCGAAAATATTCAGCAATTCGTCGATGGCGGCTACAATGTGATTGTCAGCGTAGGTTTTGCACTGGGTGAAGCAACCATCACCGCTGCCCAAGCAAACCCGGACATTATGTTTATTGGCGTCGATCAATTCCAGGGCGCAACGTTACCCAACGTGACTGGCCTCGTCTTTCACGAAGACCAGTCCGGCTTCCTGGCCGGCGCGTTGGCTGCCCAGTTGAGCCAAACCGGCAAGATTGCCGCCGTCCTTGGCACCGACTTGGTGCCGCCGGTGGTGGCTTTTGGCCAAGGCTATGAATTGGGTGCCAAATATATTAACCCAGAGATCGAAGTTAGCACCACCTATCATCCTGGTGGGCTGGACAAAGCGTTCCTCGATCCAGAGTGGGGTGCCAGCACAGCACGCCAAGCGCTTGATCAGGGTGCGGATATTATCTTTGGTGCCGGTGGCAGCACAGGTAATGGGGCCTTACAAGAAGTCGCAGCCGCGGCTGGCGCAGGCGAAACCCTTTTCTGCATTGGTGTGGATTCGGACCAATGGGAAACGCTGCCGGCAGCCCATCCTTGCCTCGTCTCTAGCGCCATGAAGTTGATCACGCCTAGCGTGGTCGAGTTGGTAATGCTGGCCAATCAGGGTGCTTTCCCGGGCGGCAATTTCTTCGGTGGCGCGGGCTTGGCACCGTTCCATGATTTTGAAGACCAGATTCCCCAGGAAGTCAAAGATAAATTGGCCGAGATTGATACGGCTTTGAAAGATGGCAGCCTAGAGACTGGCTACGCGCCACAGTAAGCGGCAGGCTGCCGTTGGTCACTTGCCGTAGCTGATCGATGGCGCGCATTACCTACGCCATCGATCACAAATAACAGGTTTGCCCAAAACGGGAGGCGCGACGAGCTTTGCACCTCCCGTTTTCCTAATCTTTGGCGCATCAGCCAAACGTACTACTACAGTTGGGCGTAGATACCACGGCAGTTAATCAGGCACGTTACTCGTGTACATCATGGTAAAAATAGGGTACCTTATTTACGCCGGGATCTACTACACTGTAACCGAAGTTAGGCGGGAGTAAACCGTAGGAAAGACTTGAGTCTTTATCCGATTGGGGAAAGACTCAAGTCTTTCCTACTGATCGAAACTTACGTTACCATAGAGATTATGCCGATTGGTTATTTGGGCAACAAAACCCGGTGCAATTGTTCTTGTAGGTGCGGTTTGTAACCGCACCTACGCATGCACAACATTAAAGCGGCATAAGGTCTAATGCAGTACAAAAGTAGCACTTCGCCTTTTCAACAGCCGCGATTTCGCAGTCGTCTTGCCCAGTGCTTGAGGAGATCGGATGAAATTTCGTGTTCTACGCCAACTTGGCCAGGCTATTTTACTCCCCAGCTTAGCGCTGTTGACAGCCCTGGTCTTGGGAGCAGTCATCATGTTGCTTTCTGGCGACAATCCCGTGGAAGCGTACCAGGGACTTTTTGCCGGTGCGCTGGGCAATGCACGCGGTTGGGCCAGCATCGTACGCAGAATGACACCCCTGATCCTCACCGGGCTATCGGTGGCGACCGCCTTTAAGGCTGGCCTCTTCAACATTGGCGCATCGGGGCAGTTTCTGATGGGCACGATTGCTGCGGTAGCTGTGGGCGTCAATTTTGAAGGCTTGCCCATGCTGATTCACCTGCCGCTGGCGATCATAGCAGGGATGATCGGCGGCATGATCTGGGGCGCGATCCCTGGCCTGCTCAAGGTCTATACGGGCGCACATGAGGTGATTGTTACGATTATGCTCAACTATATCGCCAGCAATTTTGTCGGCTGGACAGTCTACGCGGGCGG
>DAOTTR010000785.1:0-1965 GCA_034437715.1 Caldilineaceae bacterium | reverse complement strand
TACCATCCGCTGCGCAAAGAAATTCCTGAAGGCGGCGAAGAAGTACCCTTTACCCTCACTTGGGGTGACCCAGAGTTTACAACGCTGGGTAAGCAAATTTTGCCAGCGACCAGTATTGTCCCTAAATTGCCCCCTGGTATGAGCCGTGAGAATATGATTCTCAACATGGGGCCGCATCATCCAAGCACTCACGGTGTGTTACGCATTGTGGCCGAGTTGGATGGTGAGAATGTGGTCAATATTGATCCTGATCTGGGCTATCTACACAGCGGCTTTGAAAAGACGGGCGAAAATAAACGCTATAAGGATTTTGTTTATTATACCGACCGCATGGATTATTTGTCGGGGATGAACAATAACCTGGGCTATGTGCTGACCGTAGAAAAAATGCTGGGGCTGGAGATTCCCGAACGTGCCCAAGTGATTCGCGTCATTATGAGCGAGTTGCAGCGCATTGCCTCGCATCTCTTCTGGCTCTCGACCCACGCGCTGGACGTTTCGGGGACGGCGATTAGCTTGTTAATGTATGCCACGCGCGAACGCGAACGCATTCTCGATCTCTTTGAAATGGTCTGTGGGGCCCGCTTGACCGTCAGCTATATCCGCATTGGCGGGGTATGGAAAGATTTGCCACCCGCTTTTATGGTGAACTTGAAGGATCTGGTCAAAATGTTGCCCACCTATTTTGACGAATATGAGGCGATGTTGACCAACGGCCCGCTCTGGCGTGAACGGTTGGAAGGCATCGGTTATATCAGCCGCGAAGATGCGATCAACATGGGGTTGACAGGGCCTATGTTGCGCGGCAGCGGTGTCGATTGGGATTTGCGCCGTGATGCCCCCTACAGTGGCTACGAGAATTATGATTTTGTCGTACCCGTAACCACCGCCGGCGATTGCTATGGGCGCTACCTATTGCGCATGCAAGAGTTGCGCCAGAGTGTGCGCATTCTTGAGCAGGCGATTGCCAGACTACCCGATGGCGCATATAGGAGCGACGAACGCAAAGTGAGTCTGCCACCGCGTGCCGAGCTTGATACCAGCATGGAAGCCTTGATTCACCACTTCAAGTTGATGACAGAAGGGTTCCGCGTTGCGCCGGGGATGTTCTATCATGGCATTGAGGCGAGCAAGGGCGAACTTGGCTTCTATATCTATAGTGATGGTTCTGGTGTTCCCTATCGCTTGCATGTACATGGCCCGAGTTTTAATAATCTTTATGCGGTCACCCACATGAGCAAAGGGCACATGTTGTCGGATATTGTGACGAACATCGGCTCGATTGATATCGTGCTGGGCGAAGTGGATAGATAAAGTTGGGAAGAAAACCATGATCCTATCGCAATCTGTACGTGCTGAAATCCAGAAATGGATGGACTTTTACCCAGCAGGCCGTCAGCGGTCGGCGATTTTGCCGGCGCTCTACGTGATCCAACGTGAATTCGGGTATTGTGTTGTCGAAGCGCAAAACGAATTGGCCGAGATGCTGGGGCTAGAACCGGCGGAAGTGGGCGCAGTTGTTGGCTTCTATAATATGTTCCATGAGGAACCCAAGGGTGAATACCACGTCGAGGTCTGCACGAATGTACCCTGTATGTTGCGGGGCGCGAATAAGTGCCTGCACCATTTAGAAGAAAAATTGGGCGTTCACCACGGCGAAACAACTGCCGATGGCAAATTCACGCTCGATCATATGGAATGTCTTGGCTCGTGCGGCACGCCCCCCATGGTAGCCGTCACCGAACGCAAAACCGGACAAAGCCGCTACTTTGAAGAACTCAAGAGCGAAGCCGATGTCGATAAGTTCCTTGGTGTTGTCAAAAGTGGCAAGGGCTTTAGCACCCTTGAACGCTGGACACCAACTGGCGATCCCAAAAATGAAGGCAAAGCGGCTGGTCCCTATACTGTCGGCGGGATGGAAGAACGCTATCTCACCGGGCGTGTTGGCAAAGAGAACAGCCACAC
>DAOTTR010000784.1:0-25417 GCA_034437715.1 Caldilineaceae bacterium | reverse complement strand
CATAAGCGCTTGGAGACCACTTTGCCTTGCTCCATCACATTGATTTTCTGCACATTCACATTCCAGCGACGACGAGTTGCTTTGCGCGACCAGGGGCGGTTATTGCCAAATTGTGGACCCCGGTTGCAGTTCTGACATTGAGCCATAATTAAAATCCTCCCTAAAAATATCGAATTCTACCTATCTAAAGACGTTAAACTTTTGTTCTAACAAATTGTTTAACGCAAAAGTTTTCTGTATAGACGAGTTTTTGCATTAATTTCGCAACCTTTTTATGCTAACATAAGCTGAATCTACTGTCAAACTTGCCTGAATCAAGGTGTGTCCTAAAATAAAGTAGAATTATAGAAAAGATCTTGCTATGGGAAAAGTACGCATTGTAACCGACAGCAACGCTTTTATATTGCCTGCAATCAAAGAAAAATATGCGATTGAGGTCATTCCACATCGCATTAAAATCGGCGGCGCAATGTACGAAGAAGACGCCGATCTGACGGCAGATGAGCTTTTTAAAAAGCTAAGCGAAGCGCAAAGTGCCGGGCTAAATCGCTTGCCCGAAGTTGTTGCCGCCGATGTCAATATGATTTTGGACACCTACACTGGGTTGCGGAGCACCTCGGAAGAGATCATCTCGATCCACACCAGCAGCCAACTAAGCCAGATGTGGCAACAGGCACGCCGCGCCGCCGAAATGCTCAAAGGCCGCTACACCATTCGTGTCTTTGATAGTCTCAGCACTTCGTATGGGCTGGGACTGCTGGTGGAAAAAGCAGCCATCGCGGCCGACGCCGGCGCGAATATTCATGAAATTGCGCGCATTGTCAATGGCGCAATTCCCCATCTCTATGTGGCGCTCTTTGCCGAAAGCCTGCACTATCTTGAACGCAGCGCGCAACTCAGTCCTTCGCAAAGTGTGTTGGGCTCGATGTTGGGCATCAAAGCGCTGTTGATGATGGAAGAGGGCAAGCTGATGCCGCTGGAAAAAGTGCAGACCTATGAAGAAGTCATAGAAAAGCTTCATGAATTTGTGATCGAGTTTGCCAATGTCGAACGCATAGGCATCATGCACCATGCCTATGCGCAACCCAGTGAGCAACTGATCGAGCGGCTCCAAGAAACACTCCCCCATGCAACCGTGAGCCGGCTAGAATATCCACCCAGTCTGGCAGTGCATGTGGGCCCCAATATGATGGGGGTCGTTGTTCTCGAAGGAATGTAGGTAGGTTGGAGTCGTGGAGTCGCAGGGTCGTGGAGTCGACAAAAGACCTTGCGACTAAACGACTAAACGACCAATCGACTATCTCAATTTGACCGGAAGGAAAATACCGGTGACAAACACAGTCATTATCCGTCTATTACGTGTACTCGATCTGGAAGCAAAACAAGGCTGGCGCAATCGTTCGGTAATCGGCGGCTTACTGGCGATGGGCGAGCGCTGGCAAGAAGATGCCGCCACTGAAAATTTGGATGCCAATCAGGTCCAAGTGGTGGTCGCGCTCATGGCACACTATGAAACCGTCAACCAACAGCTACGTCCCGCAGTGGCCGACAAAATCCGCGCCGTCTTGCAGGGCGAGATCGAAGATCTCGATGCTTTGTTAGATGAGTTGCTGGGTGATAAGGCAACCGCCAAAAGCAGCGCGACCCCGGTAACTGCGCCCAACAATGAGACAAGCGTAGCCACCGCCGATTGGAATGAAGCGGAAGTCGAAGTGGTGGAAGATGAACATGGCGCCTATGCGGCCTATCCGCCGCCCGATCCGACCCACGTTGCACGCGAACGGGTGCGCCGCCAGCAGCGCCAACAAGAGCGTAGCAGTCGCACACCGCATGACCTACAAGCATCGCCCACGATTCTCAGCGGCGTGGGGGAAGCAACCGCCGAAAGTCTCAGTCGCTTGGGCATTGAAAAAGTGGTCGATCTGCTCTGGCACCTGCCGGCGCGCCACGAAGATTATAGCCAGTTGCGCACCATCGATCAATTGCAGCCGGGTGAACAGGTCACGATCATTGCCAATTTGTGGGAGGTCAAAACCCGCAAAATCAGCATGAAGCGCGAGATGGTGCAAGGCATTGTCGCCGATGGCACAGGTACCCTGCACGCCACCTGGTGGAACAAATATGTGACCAAACAGTTGACACCGGGCACGACCATGCGCTTCAGTGGCAAGGTTGGCCTCTACATGGGGCAGAAAACCCTGGACAACCCGCTCTTTGAAGACGCCGATACCGACATGATCGCCACCGGTCGGCTTGCGCCCGTTTATGGGCTGACCGAAGGGTTGAGCCAAAAACGCGTGCGCGACTTGATCCGGCAGGCGCTGGAAGAGTTCGCCCATTTCATGGCAGATCCACTGCCCGCCGACCTGCGCGAAACCTATGCGCTGCCCGATCTGGCCACGGCGCTGCAACAGATCCATTTCCCGGAAAACCAGGAAGAATTGACGCAGGCCAGTAAACGGCTAGCCTTTGAAGAATTTCTCTACATTCAACTGGGTGTCTTGCAACGGCGGCATGAATTGCAACGCCACCAAGCGCCCGCCTTGCCCAATGATGCCGCCTTGCTGCAACAATTTACCGAACGTCTGCCCTTTGCCCTCACCGGGGCCCAAGCGCGCGTCCTCGGCGAAATTGCCAACGATATTCAGCGCACGGTCCCCATGACGCGCCTCGTCCAGGGCGATGTGGGCAGCGGCAAAACTGCAGTCGCCGCGGGGGCCATGTGGATCGCCAGTGCCAACCGCGTGCAATCGGCCATGTTGGCCCCCACCCAAATTCTGGCCGAACAACATTATCGCGGCATCAGTAACTTGATGGCTGGCCTCACTCGCCCCGATGGGCAGCCACTAGTGATCGAATTGCTCACCGGGCGCGTCATCGGCAATGAACGTGAACGCATCTTGGCTGGGCTGCGCAGCGGCGCAATTGACATTGTGGTGGGCACCACCGCGTTGATCCAAGAACAGGTGGAATTCAACAACCTGGGCTTTATCGTCGTTGATGAACAACATCGCTTTGGCGTGGAACAGCGCGGGGCATTGCGCACTAAGAGTGCCAAGCAACCCCATCTATTGGTGATGAGCGCTACACCGATTCCGCGCAGTTTGGCACTGACCATTTATGGTGATCTGGATGTAAGTGTGATCGACGAAATGCCGCCCGGACGCATCGAAATCAAGACCAAACTGTTCCGCCCGCGCGAGCGTGAACGGCTCTACGGCTTCTTGCGGCGCGAGGTAGAAGCCGGTCGCCAAGGCTTTATTGTCTATCCCTTGGTCGAAGAGAGCGAAAAACTGGACGTTGGTGCCGCCGTGGAAGAACACAAACGGCTCAGCACCGAGATCTTCCCCGATCTGCGGCTGGCACTGCTGCATGGCCGCATGAGTGGCAGCGAAAAGGATGAGACCATGCGCGCCTTTGCCGCGGGTGACTATAACATCTTGGTCAGCACCAGCGTGATCGAGGTAGGCATCGATATCCCGAATGCCTCGCTGATGGTGATCGAAGATGCCGAACGCTTTGGGCTGGCCCAGTTGCATCAATTCCGTGGCCGGGTGGGTCGTGGCCAACACCAGAGCTACTGCGCCCTGGTGAGCAAAGCCGAAAGCGAAGCTGCCGGTGAACGGTTGCGCGCCCTGGAAGAGACCAACGATGGCTTTGTCCTGGCCGAAAAAGATCTAGAATTGCGCGGCCCTGGCGAGTTTTTGGGCATCAAACAGAGTGGTTTGCCCGAGTTGCGCATCGCCCACTTAAGCGACGTGGCGACGCTCGCGCTGGCGCGGGAAGCGGCCAAAACCCTCTTTGACCAAGACCCCGATCTACATACCAATCCGGCCTTGCAAAAGCAAGTGTGGCGTTTCTGGCGTGGCCACGGGGACGTGAATTAATTGGCGTTGCCAAGCAGCACAAAGGAGCGAAAATAATGCACTATCGCAACTTGGGCCGTACGGGCCTGCAAGTCTCGGCCCTGTGTCTGGGCACCATGCAATAGGGCTGGACCGCCGACGAAGCGACCAGCTTCGCTATTATGGACGCCTTTGTCGAAGCAGGCGGCAACTTTTTGGACACCGCCGATGTTGTATAGTAGCTGGGCACCGGGCAATGCGGGCGGCGTTAGCGAAGAAGTGATCGGGCGCTGGTTGAAGGCACGCGGTAATCGCCAGCAGATCGTCGTGGCGACCAAGGCAGGCGGACGAAACTTGTCATAAAGAGTCAACTATTTTGCCGTTTATCTTTCGATTTTCCTACACATAATATTAATATAATGGATTAATGGATAAAAAAGTTGTACATACTTATTTATGAAATCTAATTCGCAAGAAAAAAGCATGTCCGGACATCGAGAAAGATTGCGTAAGCGATTTCTAGCTACTCCATCTAAGCTATCTGAGACTGAACGCGTCGAGCTTCTATTAACCTATGCGATTCCGCGACGGGATGTAGCTCCATTAGCCAAAGAGCTTCTCGATAAATTCGGTAGTGTAGACAAGTTATTGGCAACATCGCATAGCGAACTCATGGCAATCAAGGGCTTCGCCTTTGGTGTGCTAAACGAAGAGGCCCAGTTGGAAGTCGGAGAAGATTATCAGATCTGCATGCGTCGTAGTTGAGGCGTAAGGTATCGCGCAAGCGGCTCGGCCACTTGCGCCCGCTCCATTACCAATGCGACCGCGAAGCTATGGTATAATCATGGACAAATGGCTTGTGATAGATGGACCAAGAAAGGCGGAGGGCATCATGGGGCAAGTTGCCATTTCTGAACGCGTGCTTGGCGTTCTTGACGCATTGGAGCCGGACGTCACGGTCGAGACGCAGATCGCGCGTCTGGCCGAAGGGGAATTGCACCGCCGCC
The DNA here is from genome assembly GCA_034437715.1 of Caldilineaceae bacterium. Lineage (GTDB taxonomy): Bacteria > Chloroflexota > Anaerolineae > Caldilineales > Caldilineaceae > JAHBVH01. The sequence goes on along the minus strand of DAOTTR010000784.1, from coordinate 20,565 downwards.
TGGCGCGCTATCAACTGCGCGACCGCCTTTTCTGTGAGAAGTATGGCATGTCTTTGGCCGAATTTGAAGCGCGCGAGTTGGTCAAGCAGCTAAATTACTCCTTTGAAGTAGAAAGTGACCATCAGGATTGGGACTTGGCGGCAGATGGCATCCGCACGATTGAGCGCCAGTTAACAGCGTTGCGAGGCACAGGGTGACCGCGGCGGAGTTTGAACGCACTGTGCAGCAGGAGGCCACGCAGTGGGCCTTTATTCAGTGGATTGTTAGCGTAGACAGAACCGATTACGCGGTCAAGCTGCGCTTGCATGTGGATGCAGAATGTTTCGTCCAAGCCTATGCCAATGTGCAAAAAGGGTTGATCAGTTTCACCCTGGTGGTAAATCGAGCGCGTATCTATGGGCGCGATTGCGAGGGCGGTGTCTGGCATCGCCACCCCCATCACGCGCCGGAGACACATGACTTCTCGTCAGAAGGTAGCCAGGCCATAACCTTGGCGCGCTTTTTGGTCGAAGTGCAACAGATTCTCCAAGCGAAAGGGATGCTGTAAGTGCAGGTGATGAATCAGCGTTTCAAGGAAATCTTTCAAGGCAAGGTTGTCAATATTTGGCAATAACTATAAATAGACCAATGGTAGGACAATGAGACAGTAGACAGCCACTGACTCACTGTCCTACTGTCTCATTGCCTTAGGGCCTGTCCAAGAATAACATGGATGATTTTAGACAGATTTATTTGGGTAACATCACGTAAATTCACTATTTTATTTCTGGACAGACCCTAAGGCGCTTTATCTCATTTGAATCACACCCTATCGATTTGGACGCATTTATTATTGACATTGGTTATGTGAGTACTGGCACCTACGACAATTTTTTTGGCTCACCTCCGCAGTTCATCGGATCAGGTTGGACGCATAATAGTTCAGGCTGGCCATCTGCATACAGTAGTTCACTTAGCTTTACGGCCACAACAGAGGATGCTGCCTCGTTTACTTTCTATGGAAGTCGTGTTGTATATAAGTATACGAAGGCTGCCAATCGGGGTAAGGCTGCTATCACAATTGATGGCGTTGACTATGGTTTAGTTGACCTTTATTCATCTACTACGGCATGGCAACAGACTACAAATTATCCCAGCCTGGGCGCAGGCATTCACACCATCCATGTCTCAGTTTCTGGACAAAAGCATAGCAGTTCTAGTGGGTATTACATTGACGTAGACAGTTTTCAGGTTTTTCCGTAATGAGGTTATCATGATATATATAAGACTATTAATCTTAGTAATACTACTCACTAGTAGATCCCAGCGTAAATAAGGTACCCTATTTTTACCATGATGTACACGAGTAACGTGCCTGATTAACTGCCGTGGTATCTACGCCCAACTGTACTAGTTGTGGCCCATCAGTACAATCAAAGCAACAGACTGGATCTATTACCATCTTAACACCAGAAATCCTGGCAGAGACGGATTTTATTACAAGCACAAATATTCTCTGGGATAGTCCTGTACTTGGGGTAGTAATTGATGAGCAGATGACTGTAATTGATATCGATTCTAACAGTGCTGCAGAGGTAGCTGATATTCACAAAGGTGATGTGCTAATCTCTGTTGATGGTATCAGTTTTACAACTGATAAAGAAGAGATAAGACAACTTTTGTGGGCCACCCCGCCGGATGGCGAGGCTGCCTATGAAAGATTAGCTGCAGGGGAAGAGTGGGAAAATACACCTCACCAACTTCAAGTGCAGCGTGATGGTCAAGTGATAGACTTAACTATAATTCCCCGACCCACTCTATATGAAGTAGCACCAACTCCGGTCCCTGTAGCGTTACCACTCGACTATCTGTAGATTGGTTAAAGGATACATTCAACTTATAAATGGTATTGACAACTGTCAATACCATTTATAAACATTAGGTAGATAGCTGGGTAGTCATAGAGCCAGTCATTCTGTAATTCAGCGTTCTGGTTACTTGACAAAACAAGTTCTTGGATGTACTATTCATACATGAACAATAATCAGGGTGTAGAAAGTCACGCCACAGAAAGTCATAGCGCGGAAAACCATAGTGTCGAAAGCTGCGATGCCTATCGCTTAATTGAAGCGTTGATGCAGAGCGGCAAATATACCGAGACACAATTGGATGCCGCGTTGGCAACCGCGGGCTTGTCCGCGGCCAAATGGAGCGTGTTGCGTCACCTGATGGCCGCGGAGGGGCAGTTGCCCTTGGGCCAGCTTGCCAGCCGACTGTCGTGTGTGAAGTCCAATGCCACCCAATTGGTTGATCGCCTGGCCGCCGATCACTTGGTGCGCCGTGTGCCAGATCCGGCGGATCGGCGCAGCATTCTGGCCGAATTGACAGCCGAGGGACGGCTTGCTCATGCCGCCGGGCAAACGATTGTCCAGGAGTTTGAGCGCCAGTTGCTAGAGGATTATTCGCCCGCAGAACGAGTCTTGTTACAACGGCTGCTGGCGCGCCTGGGTGGCTTTGACGCAGTACGTGGCTAAATTTTTTTGCCCAAATTGTTCATTTGTGTACTGTCTAGTTATGAATATTATTGTCCAAAAATGAAAGAGGCTTAATGCAATGAGTTACGATATCGCAATTTTAATTTTACGCGTGGTGGTTGGTCTTTTGCTGGCGGGGCATGGCGCGCAAAAATTGTTCGGTTGGTTTGGCGGGCCAGGATTGGCTGGGATCACGGGTTGGCTCGCCTCTACCGGTATGCGACCGGCTGGCTTCTGGGCCTTTATGGCGGGGCTTTCCGAATTTGGTGGTGGGCTGCTCTTGGCGCTTGGCTTCTTAAATCCGTTGGGGTCGTTGGGCATCATCGCTGCTATGATCATGGCAATCATCAAAGGCCATTGGGGCAAAGGTTTGTGGGCCTCGAATAATGGTAGTGAGTTGCCACTGACTTATCTTGTCGTCGCCCTCGTCATTGCCTTGATCGGGCCTGGTGCTTATGCGCTGGACGCGGTGCTGAACATTGCCCTGCCCCAACCCCTGGCGCTCTGGGGTGGTTTGGCCGCGGTTGTGATCGGGGTTGCGGTGGCATTGCTGGGTCAATCTAAACCGGCAGTGGCTGCGCAGTAAAATCAATAAGGCTGTTGAAGCGTGGCGATCAATGAAGATCAACAGCAGCGATGGAATGCTTTTTATTACGTAAGAGGAGTGTTGTATGTCTATCCAACCTAGTACACCCGTTTCCGTGCGCCAACCCAGCCATGGGGCATTCGAAGTGGGTATCTATTCCTTTGTGGAGCTGACGCCTGATAGCGCAACCGGCAAGCAGGAGAGCCCAGCCCAGCGTCTGGCCAATCTGCTCGAAACCATTGAGCTTGCCGACCAAGTGGGCCTGGATGTCTTTGGCATTGGCGAGCATCACCGATCCGAGTTCTTGGCTTCGGCACCGGCGATCATGCTGGCTGCCGCGGCGGCGCGTACCAAGCACATTCGCCTATCGACCGCGGTGACGGTGCTGAGTTCGGATGATCCGGTACGGGTTTTCCAAGACTTTGCCACGTTGGATCTGTTGTCACACGGGCGCGCCGAGATCATGGCCGGGCGCGGTTCTTTTACCGAATCGTTCCCGCTCTTTGGCTACGACTTGCAAGATTACAACGCGCTTTTTGCCGAGAAGCTGGATTTACTGCTAAAGCTGCGCGAAGCGGAGAAAGTCACGTGGTCTGGCACACACCGGCCAGCATTACAGGGACAGGGCGTTTACCCACGCCCGTTCCAGGAGAAATTGCCGGTGTGGATTGCCGTGGGTGGCACGCCAGAATCGGTGGTGCGGGCTGGTACGCTGGGGTTGCCCATGGCGCTGGCGATCATTGGGGGGATGCCCGAACGCTTTGTGCCATTTGTGAAGCTCTACCGCGAAGCGGCCACGCGGGCTGGCCACGCTGTGGCCCAGTTGCCCGTGAGTATTAACTCCCATGGCTTTATCGCCGACAGCGCCCAACAGGCGGCGGATGATTACTATCCGACGGCGACGCTGATGATGAACAAGATCGGGCGTGAGCGCGGTTGGTCGCCGGCGACGCGCCAACAGATGGAAGCCTCGAAAACGTTGCGCGGAGCCGATTTTGTGGGCAGCCCCGCTGACATCATCGAGAAGATACTCTTTCAGCATGAGCTTTTCGGTCATCAGCGGCTGCTGCTGCAATTGGGCCTTGGCACGATTGAGCACGCCAAAATGCTGCGGGCGATTGAATTGCTCGGCACCCAGGTGGCCCCGGTGGTGCGCCAGGAGATCGCACGGCGTAATGCCCCCTCCACGCCACCCACATCGGAACGCGAACTAGCGCTGGCGATTGCGTAAGTTTTGCTGTGTAGGCAAGGCTTTAGTCTTGCCCTAAATCGGACAAAGACTAAAGTCTTTACTACGTTTGAACTTCTCAAAATTTCGCTGACGCTACATTAAGCATGTACGGGCAGCTGTTCTTTAGGCTCTACGGGATATTGACTCGCCCACGCCTGATAGCCACCTTGCAGGGCAACTGCTTGAAAGCCCAGTCCTTGTAAGAGCCGGGCGGCCCGTCCACTGCTGGCTTCATCTGGACAATGGCAATAGGTAACGATCGGGCGCTCCTTGGGCTGGTTGACGGCCCAGTCGGCCATTTGATCGGGGAGTACCCGAATGCTGCCTGGGATCTGGCCTTCGTCGTTTTCATAGTGGGCGCGTGAGCGGACATCCAGCACCAGCGGCGGCTGGGGGGCCGTCTAATTGGGCCGCCAACTCGACAGGCTTGATGCGCGTAATCTCGGTCGCTTCTGGCTCAAACAAATCGGGAAAATCGCTGGCCCGTTCCTCGGCAAAGGTCTGCTGTGCGCGCGCCACGCGGCGGGCATACCAAGCAGAAAGCGGCGTGGCCGAAATGCCATGCGCCACCACTGAAACCACGACGACAACCCCCGTGACGGCCAGCAAGCCCTCGGCACCAGGGATCTCGGCTTGGACGGCTAACAGCGCGAGCAGCAACGAATTGAGCCCGCGCGGCCCAAACCAGCCCATAAAGAGCCGTGCCAGCGGACTCATGCGCGCCCGCAACAGCACCAAGCCCAAACCAAGCGGCCGAATCAAGACCAGCGCAATGAAGGCCAGGATCAACGCCGGTAGCACGGCAATGGTTGTGATGAGTGTTGACAGCACCGCACCAAACAAGACGAAGGCCAGCAACATCATCACTTCGGCCGTCACTTCGCCATATTCTAGAAAACAATCGCACAGCGACACATTGAAAAGTGTAATCGCCAGCCCCGCAAAAAAGGAAGCGAGAAAGCCGTCACCGTTCAACATCTGGCTGGCGGCGAAGGCGGCCAACACCAGGCCAATGCCATAGAGCGCTTGATATTCGCGCCGAATGCCCCAGCGCGCATCAGCCCGCCCCATTAGCGCCGCACCCAACCCACCAACGGCCAAGCCAACCGCTGGACTGAGTATGAGAATCTTGAACAAAAAGAGCGCCCAGTTCATCTCGCCGCTGCCCTCTGTGCGCAGCAGTGCAATCAAGATCAGCACAATGGGCAGCACAACAATGTCGTTCATACCCGCTTCCACACTCAGCGCACGCCGCACCGAGCGCGGAATCCGTTCATCGCGCACAATGTCGCGCAGCACCACCGGGTCAGTCGAGGCGAGGATGGCACCCAGCAGCAGCGACTGGATCGGGCTGGTATCGATCAACCAGTAGGCGACCCCGGCGACCCCCAAAATGACAAAGAGCGTGCCTGGCCCCAGCGTCAAGACGGGCACATACCAGTCGGCGCGCAATTCGTCGATCTGTAAGTTGACGGCATCTAGAAAAAGTACGAGGGAAAGACTGACAACGGCTACGGCTTCGAGCATGGGGTCATGCAGACCAATGTTCAGCCAACCCAAGCCACCTTGGCCAAATAAAAACCCCAGCCCCAGAAAGATGATCGGAAACGAAATCGGTGCGCGCTCAATCAGGCCGGAGGCTAAGGCAGTCACCAATAAAACAAGGGCAATGATGCCCATTCCCAAGACTAATGTAGACACCGACTGCTCCTTGTAAAAAGCGACGCGAAAAGCGACGGAAATCCGGGTTCAACCCTTTTTTATTCTACCAACACGCGCCATTTCACGCTACTCTTTTCTGGGGTGGCGGTGTAGGGTGGCATCCAGAAAGCCAATTTCATTGCAAGAAATGTCCCTTTATGGCATGATGGGCCAATCAATTCTCAAAATTTTCTCAGGTGAATAGGAAAACGAAGCGATGGCTCGTCATGCTGCTCTTGATTATCTCGATGCTGCCCAGGACATTCTGGCGCGCATTCGCACGACCCAGCTTGCCAACATTGAAGCGGCAGCGGAAATCTGTATGCAATCGATTGCCGGCGATGGCTTGGTGCATCTCTTTGGTACCGGTCATTCGCGCATGTTTGTGGAAGAGATGTTTCCGCGCCACGGCAGCTTTCCTGGCTTTCATTCCATGGTCGAACTGTCGCTCACCTTTCACAATCAGGTAGTCGGCTCGAATGGGCAGCGTCAAGCCATGTTTCTGGAAAAGGTGGAGGGCTTGGGCAAGACAATTATGCGCAACTTTGTTATGGGGCCGCCGGACAGCATGATCGTCTTTTCCAACAGTGGGGTTAACGAGGTGGTGGTCGAAGTGGCGTTGGAGGCCAAGGCGCGCAACTTGCCCGTGATCGCTGTGGTCTCGCTGGAACATTGTCTGGCGTCGAAGCCGCGCCATTCGTCGGGCAAGCGGCTGGCTGATGTAGCCGATGTCACCATTGACAATTGTGTGCCAGGGGGCGATGCTATGGTAGCGATCGACGGGCTGGCGGATCCGGTTGGCCCTGGTTCGACGATTGGCGCGGCCACGGTGACCAACATGCTCAAATGCGCCATTGCCGAAGGGTTGACAGCTTTGGGTAAGCCGCCCTTGGTGCTCACCAGCAGCTACTTTATCGGCGCGGACGCCGCCACCCAACGCTTTGATGATTGTTATGATGATTATCGGGCACGCGTCAAAAAGGTATACGGGTAACCGCCCAGGGCTAAAGCCACCGGGCTAGAGAAACAACGCCCGCTTAAGCGGGCGTAAGTCCGCGTTGTTCGATAGTCGCCGGGCCTGTTGATCTAGGCAGAATAGTTTGTAAGCATTATCCAGGGTACAATGGCGCATAGCATGACTCTGTAACGGTCATGGCCCAGACCATCATAGATAATCATCACGTTATGCTGTGGCGTTTCAGGTGCGATTGGCGGGAAGGCATGGGAGTCGAACCCACCGCAGCCGGCTTTGCGCCACCTGCCACCAATTTTGAAGACTGGGGCATCCACCGGGATACATCCCCTCCCACGCTCTATTGTACTGGATCCGGCTAGCCTGGGCAAGCGGGAACGTGCAGCGGGGAATATCATACACGCTGCTTTAGTTGTACGCCATGATCACGCATTGCCCGAATTCTTGAATCGTTAGCTAAATAACATTGTACCTCGTGCGGATCCACTACAATGCTCGGGGATTGTAGAAATCAAGCTGGATTTGTGCCTAGTACAGTTGGGCGTAGATACCACGGCAGTTAATCAGGCACGTTACTCGTGTACATCATGGTAAAAATAGGGTACCTTATTTACGCCGGGATCTACTAGCAAGTCTACGTTGCCCTACTGGGTACAACACGAGCTGACCTGTCAGTGGCGTCATCCATGTTGCTGAAAAGGATGGATTGCTGGGGTATACTCAATCAAGTTGAAAGGGATGCATATGTGCCATCGATTCGACCGACTAATCCATTTGCTTGGGTTAACGATTTTTCTTGTGTTGCTCACGACGGCTTGTGCGGGTCAAGCTGATTCGACAGATGGCGGGCTTTCCAGGAATGACCCCCAAGCCGATCAGGGGCAGACCACTTCAACGACCAATAGCAATGATGCGGCCGCGCTGGCAGATAGCACAGTCCAAGCTGCTTTGCAGGCGGCGCTGGAGACCGTACAGGGGACGGCAACCGAGGGCGCAATCAGCGCGGCGGGCGGCGCGCAACCTACAGCGCAAGCCCCATTATTGACTGAAGGACCTTCGGCTGAGATTGTGCCCGCAACAGGGGCCGTCAATACCCCCGTGACTATGCGGGGGAGCGGCTTTCCGGCCAATGTCCGGGTCAATGTTTATCTGGCAGGGGTGGTAGGCGCGGCCAGTGGCGGCTCTACGCCGCAAAGCTATGCCACTACGAATACCGATCCGGATGGTAACTACAGTCTAGTATTTACTATGCCCGCGACTTGGCCCAATCGAACGCCGATTGAGGCAGGCATGGTGGCTGTGTTGGTCGCCACCGAGGATTTTGCGACCCGCGCCAATGTATCATTCGAGTACATCGCATCCGCTGCTACCCCCACTTCGGTTTCACTGCCAACGGCGACAGCCAGAGCAACATCGGCTTTACCGCCGACGGCTACACCAACCCCGGCCCGCAATCCATTTGCCGAGGTGACGCCGCCGGTCGGCGGTGCTGGCGCGCAGGTGACGCTGCGCGGCGGTGGCTTTCCAGCCAATACCAATGTAAATGTCCACTTGGGTACCTTTGATGCCCAGTTTGGTGGCGGGGGCGCACCACAGCGCTATGGCGCGACCCTCACCGATGGTAGCGGTAATTTTACTGTTTCGTTTACGATGCCTGCCACGTGGACAGATGGCACATCGGTTGCCCCCGGTAGACTTTTACTGCTCGTAGCGACAAACGATTTTGCCAAGCAAGCCAGCGCGATCTTCGAGTACGTTGCGCCCACCCCAACCCCAGAGATCAATCCCTATGCCGAAGTGCAACCCTCGTCGGGCAGTGCCAATACACAGGTGACCATTCGCGGTGGCGGCTTTCCGAATAATAGCCGCGTTCGGCTTTATTTGTCTGGCTTGGTTAGTGCAAGTGCCGCCGGTGCAGCACCCACTAGCTATGCCGATACAACAACGGATCGCGCGGGCAACTACAGCATGACCTTTCCGATGCCTAGCGCTTGGCCAGATGGTAACCCGATCCAAAGCGGTACACTAGCTCTCCTGATCGCAACGGATGATTTTACCGTGCGTGCCAGTGCCACCTTTGATTATATGGCACCCACGCCGACAGCGGTTAGTACGTCAGGCTGGCAGGCTCGTTACTATGATAATCCCGATATCCGCAATGAGCCCGTGCTCGTCCGCACGGATCCTGCGCTTCACTTCTACTGGGGCAGCAACAGCCCGGATCCTCTCTTGCCTGCCGATGACTTCAGTGTTAGTTGGCAGCGCGCTGCGACCTTTGAAAGTGGTGTCTACCGCTTCACCATTGAAATGGATGACGGCGCACGCCTCTACCTGGACAATTTATTGATCCTGGAAAGTTGGCGGGTCGGGTCACGGCGTACGCTCAGCGTGGATTACCCGGTGAGTGGCGGCGAACACACGATCCGGCTAGATTACTTTGAAGACGCCGGAGAAGCCTTGGTTAATTTACGCTGGACCAAGCTAGAAGGCTCAGCGCCCGCCGCAACGGCGACACCGGGCGCGCCCAGCCAAGGGGTTCTGTTTAATGACGATCCGCGCAACAATCGGCGTGGCATCAATCAAACGTTTTGTAGTGGCTTTGAATCAGAATGCAACTTTGCTGGCTGTGCGCGCAATTACCGCTTGGTCTGGGGACCCTACTGTCGCGAGGGTGACTATCCCTACATCCAACCGGGTTTGTATCGCGTCACGCTATATGGGACAGGTCCCGTGCGCGCCGGAGCCACTGACTATGGTATTACCGGTGAATTTTTTACCTTTGGCCAATTTCAGTTTGAACTGCCGGGCAGTTTTACCTTTTGTTGGCAAGGCCGTGCCAGCAATGGCTATGGATTTGAAACCATTGTGCAGAGCACGGGGATCTATGCTTCTGTTGATTGGATGACGATTGAATACCTAGGCGCATCTTGCCCTTAGACCTTTGCGCCGCGGGCGTATCCCTATTCTGGTAGACCTCCCATAAAAACCAGCCTTGTCTGCTGTCGTCAAAGCGATAGCAGACAAGGCTGGTTTACTAGCCAGCAGGCGAAGCGGTCAATAACAAAAACTCGCCACCTGCGTACCGGTGGCCTCAAAGAGAAAGCCACAATCGCTGTCATTGTTCCAGAGTGGGATGCCATTCCCAAAGCTGAAGCCACCACTCTCCGGGTGGATTTCATTTGTGTAGACACGTATGCGCTGACCAGGTGCAAGGGTAAAATTCGAGAAGATGAAATCTTGCCCCGCGTTGCCAGCATTGAGTCGCCAGCCACCGATGTTGATCGCTGCCACGCCCCTATTCGCGATCACCGCATATTCGTCGCTCTCGACCACAGAGACCTGCCCCACGGCAAATACTTCCTCGATCACAACACCGCTCGTGCCACGCAACGCGGCGGGCGTAACCGGCGGAATCAGAAAGACGGCGGTGGGTGTTGCCCTGGGCTCGGTGGGGGTAGGCGTGGGTGTCGGCGTGATCGAGCCCGGCTCCATCACCGGCAACGCAGTGGGCGCGCCACTGACCAAGAATGCTGCAATCCACATGCCGTCGCGCAAGATAAACCATTCCCCCGTCTGGTCGCGCCCAATCAGGTCGAGCGTCTGCCCCGGTTGTGCCTGGCCCATAATGGGATAGGTGGTGCCCGGCCCGCTGCGCAGATTGGCGACATGATAAATGGTCGCACCGGTTGGTGTCGCAACCGGCCTTGGCCTGACTTTGCTGCCAAAGGCCACCACTCGGCTATCCCATGTCGGCGCGACCAAGAAGGTCGCGATCCATTGGCCGGTGCTGAGTTGGTACCAATCCCCTGCCTGATCGGTCACGACTACCCACTGGCCAGCTTTGGCCGCGCCAATCACGGCCTGATCGAGGCCCGGCCCAATACGCAGATTGGCATTGCGCAGGACAAGCACCTCGATCGTGAGACCATTACGGCTGGCTTGGCCAAGCCCAGGAGCAACCGCGCCCAATCCCATTATCAACGCTGTGATCAGGGCGAGCAGACAAGCGGAAATCTTCACGGCAACCTCCTTTCGTGTCAGGCTAGGTTCGATAAAGACCAATCGACCACTTGACCAATTGACCAACCCCTACTCTATCAGCCTCTGGCGTGTTGCGCAAAATCGAATTGACAAAGCCGCCTGTTTGCCGTAGACTCGCGTCATTCCAATCAACAACTATCGGTAATCTGCAACCTGTTTTGCAGGAGAAAGGGTTGATTTTCTGATGGAACAAGCACCCATCTTCCGTCCCTATGAATTCGGCGTGCAGGAGAAGGAAAAGCTCGACCGGGACGGCCATTTTGTGCTGCCCGGCCTCCTGCTGCCACAAACCTGTGAACGTTTAACCCACGCCTTATCTACCATCGAAGCGCTTGTCGCAGTAGGCATCAAAGATCCGCTGCCCAACCGCAATGCTGCCGAATATGACAGCTATCTGGAAAGCCTAATCGCCCATCCCCAATTGTTGACGCTGGCGCGCCAGGCGTTGGGCGACAACATCCGTTTTGATCATTGTGTCACGCTCAATCGGCCCAGTGGTAATGGTGGCGTGCGTTGGCATAGCCATGAGTATGCCGAGGACGATCGGCGTTTGGGCTTTCTGCGCATCTTCTTTTATGTCAATGGCTTCGAGTTGGGGAATGGCAATCTGAAGGCGGTGCCAGGGAGTCATCTCTATCGCGATCAGACGATCAGCGCGGAGACGGATGCCGATCTCCAGACCGGTTGGCTGGCGGGCAAGCGCCATGCGCTGACGGGGGAACCCTTGCAAATTGCGGCGCTTGCTGTCCCGCCCGCCACGGTGATCTTGATGTGGACGCACGCCGCCCATGCCGTCAACCCGCGCCTGCCGGATAGCCCAACGCGCTGGGCCGTGGTCTATGCCTATCGCAACCCCGGTCGCCCCTCCCACGCCCGCTGGATCAGCGAAACCTATGAGCAAAAACCAATTCCGGGGGCCGAAGGATTGATGAGTCTCTATTGAAAGCCAGCGGGGTAGACCATTGCACAATTTTCAAAAGATTTACCCCTGCCCGCTTGCGCGGGCTATGGCGGCCGATACAGTCCCGTTCACGGGGCGTTGTTCCCTAGCCCTGCGGCTTTAGCCCAGGGCGGTGCAGGGCACTATTTCTTTGCCAGCGCGTTAGGGTCTTGTAGACCCTAACGCGCCCGTCTACTGGTTAGCGCGCCGGGGAAAGGGTGATCACCACCTGACTAATCCCAGCACCGGCACCGTTGCCATCAATCGTGCGATTGAAAGCAACATAGAGAATCGGATTGGGACCAAAAAGGTAGGGCGAATCCACGACTTCGATTCCGCCGCCATAATTGATGCCCAATCGCCCCTGGGCAACTTCAAGCGAGAGCGTCTCGCCGCTACGCGCTACATCTTCCAAAGCAAAGATCTGCCGGTCACCGCCGATGGTTGCACTCGCCGCTGTATCCGCATTGCCATAGATCAACAGCCCGTTGTCAACAATTTGCACTTCGGCACCATGACTTTGCGCCCCCTCCCCCTCCCGGAGATTAACCGTCCAGCCGCTGGGCACGCCAGCATAGGTAATGTCAAACCGAGCACGCGCATAGCCAGTGGCTTGAGTATTCAATGTCAGTCGTAGAACTGTCGTGCCTGGGCCTTGCTCCCATGGTTGGATACCGATAAGCCCCACACAGTCATCCCACCCACTGCGCAAATCGATGGTGCAGGAAATGGGTTGGCGCACTTGCGCTGTGGGGACCGGTGACGGTAGGCTGGCGACCGGCTGCGTGGCGTCGATTACGCTCGACAACTGCGCCAATTCCTCGCGTACCAGGCGCACTACCAGCCGATCCAGGGTATCGACCGAATAGACATCCACATCATGGTCGGTTTCGGTGCCGGGGCCGCTGCTGGGGTCACTGCCGTCGGCATAGGTGAGAAAGACAAACTTGCCTCCTGTAAATTGCGCCAGTTGGCGGAAGATGTATTCGCCGCTGGCATTTAGATTACTGGCCCCCACCGGAAAAATCTTGATGCCCAGACGCACAGCTTCGATCATGTCGCGGTCATAGCTAAAATCTTCCCAGCGGTAGTCCAGATGGGGCGGCGCATCGGCCACAAGAATCACCAGGCGCACAGTCTCTTCGGCGCGCCAGTTTAGTTCATGCAAGGAGCGATGGAGCGCCTCGTTGAGCGCTTCGGGTTCATCGCCGCCACCATCGGCATGCAGCGCGGCCAGGGTGCGTTGAAAAGCGCGCAGATCGGGCGTGAAGTCATAGCTACGCACGACAAAGTCATCACCCCGGTCACGGTAGGCCACCAAGCCATAGCGCACATCCGGCGCTGCGGGCAGCGTTGCGATCTGATCAGCAATATCCGCCATTGAACCCTTGAGCTTGTCGATCTCGTCGCCCATGGAGCCGGTGGCGTCGATCAGGAAGAGCAGATCCAGTTGGGCCACAGCCGGCCGCGCCGGCTCAGTCAACGTAATGCGCCACGGTTCATCGCCAGTGCGGGAAAAGCGTTGGCTGCTGGCCACAAAGCCCTTGCTGGCCTTGACGCGATATTCGTAAACCGGCTGTGCTTGTTGGTTATTGTCTAGCGCCAAGGGCTGAAAGAAAAGTTGACCGCCGGTATCGGTACGCCCGCTGAAGAGGCGTGCATCGTTCCCATAGATCTCAACCGTGGCATCATGCACGGGACGGGCGGCTTCGTCGACAACCTGAATGCGATAGCGTTCGCTGACCTCGCGCTGGTTGGCATAGATATGCCGGTTGCGCGCCAAGTAATCCAGATATGCCCCCCACTCGGCATTGTCATCGGTTACGCCGGCGGTGACCGTACCCTGTTGGTCATTGTTGGTGGCTGCGGCTGCGTCACGCTCGGCACTGCTGGCCGCGGGCGCGCTGGCTTCGATGCTTTCCGCGGTACGCTCTTCACCCCTCCCCGACGCGGGCGCAGCCATACCACCAGACGGCGCGGGCAGCGCGGTCGCACAGGCGCTCAGGAGCAGCATTGCGATAAGCAAGAACGTGTGTGCTGCATGTTGGTACTTGGTAGCTGTTTTCATGCTAGTTTCCTTCATTTTCTTTATTCTTTCTTTATCATGCTTGAACTGCTTGCTGTCACCTAGCATGACACAACAGGCGCACAACGCAAGGGCCAGATCTGTACCATAGCCGGTGTACCATTGAATGTGCTAGGGAAAGCTACCCGCAGTAGCACGTATAAAAATCATTTGCACAAAAGGCGCGGCGCATGGTTGCGCGCTTTTGTGGTAAAATGAACAATCATCAAAAAGCGTCATCCTATGCGCTTGGCTAGGGGGATGGAGATAAGGAAAACAGTCTATGCTAAACAAACGATTCGCCGCCTTTGCGTGGGGCGTTTTAGGTTATAATCTGCTCGTCATTCTGTGGGGCGCGGTGGTGCGGGCGACGGGGTCGGGTGCGGGCTGCGGCAGCCATTGGCCGCTCTGTAATGGTGAGTTGATTGTGCGCGCGCCGGCCATTGAAACCCTGATCGAACTTTCGCATCGCCTTACCAGTGGCTTGGCCTTGATCAGTGTCGTGATCCTGCTCGTTTGGGCGCGCCGCGCATTTCCCGCCGGCCATGTGATACGCAAGGGTGCGATGGCTTCTATGATCCTGATCATTATCGAGGCGTTGATCGGGGCTGGACTTGTGCTCTTGGAATATGTGGCCTTTGACGAGTCGCTTGCGCGGGCATATTGGATGGCCGGCCATTTGCTGAACACCTTCCTGCTCTTGGCGGCGTTAACGCTGACGGCTTGGTGGGCATCCGGCTATCCAGCGTTGCAATGGCAGGGTCAAGGCTTGGTGGGCTGGCTGTTGACACTGTCGTTGATCTTACTCTTGGTGCTCGGTGTCAGTGGCGGCATTACCGCATTGGGCGACACATTGGCCTTGACCGGTGGGATTTCGCCGGCAGAATCGGTCATGGTGGCGCAACTGGTGGCGCTGCGCATTTATCATCCATTGCTGGCGATTGGGGTGGGCCTTATCCTCGCCTACAGCGCGTGGGTTGTGATGGCGCGGCGACCTGGCCCAGAAACACAACGGTGGGGACGGAGTTTGCTTGGTTTGTTTGGGTTGGAACTGCTGCTTGGCGCGATCAATGTGGCGCTCAAGGCACCCGTGGCGATGCAGGTGATTCATCTGTTGGTGGCGGATTTGTTGTGGATTGCCTTGGTGCTGCTCACGGCGTCGGCCCTGGCCACCACGCGTGCTGTGTCGGCGGCGCGCCCGCCCGGCACGGAAGCCGCCGGGCTAGTCAACAGCGCCCGCTGAAGCCGGCTGCATCAGCATCGTTACGGCGTTGCAGCTTCCCAATTCATGGTAGGAATCTGCGCTTCGATGCTTGGCAAAGATTCGTTGCCAGCCAAATCTACCGCGGTAAAGACATAATAATAGGTCTGGCCGTTTTGGATAATCGTATCCTGGTAGGCCGGCGTAGGTAAAAGTGTGGTTCCATTCAACGGCCCGACCGTTCGATCGACTGGCAAATCGTTGCTGCGGTAGATGTTATACCCTGCCAAATCTGCTTCTTGATTGGCCTGCCACGCGATCTGTAGCAAGTTGCCGGTCAGGTGTAAAGTGAAATTCGCCGGTGTGCTGGGCGGGATCAGATCCGGCGTATTCACCGTTACAGCCAGGCTGGGGAGCGATTCTTGTTGTAACTGATTGACAGCCGTAACGACATAAAAACTTTGGCTACCATCGCGCGTAATGGTGTCTACGTAGGCTGTGTCGGTCAACAACGCGCGATTGACGAGCATACCCAATGCTACCGGCGCGGTGTGCGATCGATAGATGTTATATCCCACGAGGCCTGTTGACAAGATAGGCGTCCATTCCAGGTAGACTTGATCATCTTCCACCCGCGCCTTTACGTTGAGTACGGCGGGCGGCGTTCCGATCACAAGTGTTGGCGTCGGCAATGCTGTGGCCGTTGGCTGTGGGGTCGGGGACGGCGATGGTATGTTGGTCTGTGTGCTGGTCGCTGATGGTAACACCGTCGGTGTTGCTGGCGGTGTTGCTGGCGGTGTTGCTGTGGGCAGTGCTGTCGAATTTGCGGATAACAGCAAAAAGCTGATCGCCGTGGGCGTGGCAGTCGGTGCTGCCACTAAAGCTGTGCTGCTCACCGCGGTCTCGGTGGCAAGAGTGGTTGCGATTACGCCTGGTGATGGGGTGGCGGTTGGGATGGGCGTCCAGGTTGCCGAAGGTTGCGATGTCGGTGTCAGAGATGGCATTGATGGCGTGTTCGTCACCGCTGGGGGTAAAGTAGGTGTAAATAGCGTCGATACCACCGTAGCAATACCTGTGGGTGTATCAACGATTTGCGCTGGTGCCAGCACTGCTACTGGCGTTGAGCCACTTTCTGGTGTCGCAGGCGCCGAAATGATAGGCGTGGGCAGTGCCACAACCGCGGGGGGCAGGCTGGCGATCGGGGTTGATGTCGGCGCATTGCGATTGGCAGGCGTGGGTGTCGCCGCAGGGGTGATCCATGCCCGGTCGTTTGATTGTGTGGGTTCTGCTGTTAATCCAGGATCGGTGATCACACGTGCCGATTGAATCACAGCCGCCTGGCGCAGACTGGCCGTAGGCGTGGCCGCAATAATCGGTTGATAGGCGGCTGCGATCACTGTTTCCACGAGGGCGTTCATCTCTGCTTCGGGCAAATAGGGATTTTCATCGCGGATTTTTGCTTCCACCAATGCAAAGGACAAAGGGGCAAAGGCCATCACCGCTTGATCGGACAAGGCGTAATCGGCCACGAGTTTTGATTTTAAGGCGACTTCGATCAAGCCTGGGTTGATGCCACGCGCATGTAATTCTGTCCGTAATAGCAGCCCACCATAGATCGTGAGTAATAGCAGTGTGAACAGAACTAGCCGCTTTGGCAAAAACTTGGTTTCTTGGATTATCGTAGCCTGTAACCGGCGTAGCCAGGGCTGACCTGCGGCCCTCATTGCAAAACGCTCCAGCGCAGGTCAGCCGTTGGGGCCGTTTGATATTGGGGAGCGCCGGTGCTCAGCCGATAGATCACCATAGGCGTTGATTTGCCACGCAACGCATAGTTGCCCAGCGGTTCCAGCGTAAAGTTATGGCGTCGTTCGCCCAGCGCGTCTACCGTCTGCTGACTGACCAGGATCACATTGTCGTTAAAACTTTTGGTAAATTCACCCAGTCGATTGGTGGCATTGACTGTGTCGCCCACAATCGTATATTGCAAACGCTCGGTGGACCCCAGGCTACCGGCAGTCACGATGCCCGAATGCAGTGCAATGCCAGTCACCAGCGGCGGTTCGCCGCGCGTATGGCGTCGCTGATTGAGACGCTCGATCAGCGCACACATTTGGGTGGCGGCGCAACAGGCTTGATAGGTGCCTTCTGCTTCGGAAAGTGGCTTGGGCAGAACACCAAAAAAGGCGACCAGTGAATCCCCAGCAAAGGAGCTGATCACGCCGCTGTTGCTACTGATTACCGGCACTAGGTCGCTAAAATATTCATTCAGCCAGCGCAGCACGGTCGTCGAATCGGCATGTTCAGAAAGCCCGGTGAAATTGCGAATATCACTCATCAACACCGTCGTCCTCACATTTTGGCCCGACAACTGCAGCTCGCCAGCATGAAAGGATTGGCGCAACTGTTCGCGCACCGGCAGCGAGACGGCGCGCCCCAGCAGATCGCGATAGATAACACTCTCGCGCAATTGATGCACCATACGGTTAAACGAGGCGACTAAGAGGCCAATTTCATCGGCCCCCGTACGCTCCACTTGCACATCCAAATTGCCACTGGCCACGGCACTGGATGCACGGATCAAGTGAATCAGTGGCGTGGTAATGCGATTGGCCAGGTAGAGGCCCAGAATCGTTACGATCAAGAAGACCAAAATCACCCACAGCGCCAGTTGAAAGCGCTGATCCGTGGCAATGCGGATGAACAAGGCGCGCGTCAAGGCAACCCCATAAAAACCCAGCACGTCGCCCCGCCCCGTACGCCACACGCCGAGAATTTCGTGATAGTCACTGCTGCCCGACGCGACCTTGCGCACCAAACTGGCTTGCGCTTGATTCTGCATAATCAGCGCCACCTGTGCCGGATCCAGCGACGATGGCATTTCAATCGGGGACAAGGTGGAATCGACCACCTGGCCTTGTTGATCATAAAAGGTGATATTGGCCAGAACCCCTTGTTTCATCGCCCCGGCCAACCGCGCCAGATCGATGCCGATCAAAAGCAGGCCGTCGGCTTGCAGTTGTTGATCCAGGAGTGGACCCGCAACATAGAGAACGTCGCGCCCCTGTTCGCGGAAGAGTCCTGCATATTTATGGTAGCTTTGCGCGGCGCGCGCCGTCGCCTGTTGTTGGAGCGCATCTTGCACAAAGGGGACATGGGCAAAGGAAACATCGCGCAGCGCATTATAGACGTTGGCCTGCTCGGTTTGGCGCAGGGAAAGCAGCGTGCGATCGCTGTCTGCCGCGATAAAATCTACGGCATCCACGGCATCGTTGATCACGTTCGGTAAAATCAACGTGCGCAGTGCTTCGGCATCACCTTGCGCCAAGAATTGCGGGACTTGGGCCGTAAAGGCGATGGCGCGCCAAGTCGCCAAGAGGGCCTGTTCCTCTTTCACAATATAATCGGCCGTCATCAGCCCAGCATCAACCAATTGACGTTGAAAGCGCTCTTCGATGGTTGCCACCACCAGCCGGTTCATGAGCAGCAAGCCAATGGCCAAGATCACGGCGGACAGCAAGAGATAGGGTAGAATAATCTTGAAGCGGATCGGAAAGCGCAGATTGCTAGGCCGCAATACTGGCGCATTCAGCCCCATGGTTTGCGCTTGGTAGCTGGGCAAACGCAGCAGTGTCTGCTCAATGCGTTCGGCACTCAGCGGCTTGTGCAAGATAAAGTGAATGCCTTGGTGCTGAAGCTGAATTTCCGTGATTGCTGCGGAGTCAGTCACGCCGATGATTTTTGCCTGGGGATGTTGTTGGTGAATGGCTCGGACGAGCCTTTGCCAAGTGGCCGTGGGCAGTGCGAGGTCAAGAAAAACTACATCAAGCGGTTGCTCGGCGAGGAGGGATTGCACCTGGATCAGATTTTCCGCCAGCCAGTAGCGCAAATTATGGGTTTCACAAAAATCTGCAACCTGATGTGCGTCCCGAAATTCAGAGAGAAGAATCAGAATTTGCATAGCGTGATAGGTGCTCAATTTTGTTTCTCTCCGTCGCCGCGATGCAAGCGAAGCTATACACAGAGCAAGTTCTAGCGATATACCCTTCTGCCCTTACCTACACCAGTGATGGCTAGCACGCTAGAAACGGCCCACCACTATCTTGTCAGACCGAATGCTTACGGGGCCCCGTCCCTGGCACGCCGCGGGTAACGATCACTGCTGGGTAATGGTACGTTCTATACCGCAGAGATCAGCGCCGCTTGGGCCTTAGATCCGCCGTCAGTGACTGCATGGTGCGCCGAAAGCCGACCAGCGTACTACTGGTTCTCACCATCGGTTCGACAACGGTGTCGCTGACAAAGGTTGTTGTGCCGCGCACGGTCTGGACGGTCTCGCGCGCATCGGTCAAAATCGGTTTAATTTCGTTCTGTACCATTTTGATCAGACGCCACACCTGCCAGATCAACACGCCAAGCAACACACCAATCACAATACTTTGGAGCGCAATAATAATTATCGCAATATCTCGAATCGTAGCCGCAATCATAAATTCCTCGCACGATACGCAGCATAGACTGCACGCGGTTATAAGGGTAAAACCGGCTTAGGGCGCAATCAAGCGCGCCACCAGCATCAACAGCCAGGCGCCCAGCGATGCCTCTAGCAGATGCAGTTCCCCAATCGCAAACAGCGGTGACTGGATCAACAGCCCCACGACTTGCCCAAACCCAAAGCCGATAAATGACATCAACAAACTGATCAGGAGGTCACGGAGATGGCGACCTGCCCAAAGATGCAGCAACGCGGCATAGCCGATACAAAAGCATATGCCCAGCACAAACGCAGGTGGCACACCTGACATCATCGGGCAATAATTCCTCCCCCAATACAGAGGTCATCCACATAAAATACGGCACCCTGGCCCGGCGTAATATCGCGCAGCGGTTCATCAAATTGCACCTGCACATCGCCATTGGGCAAGGGTTCCAGGGTACAATCAATCGCTTGCGCGCGATAACGAATCTTACATTGGGCGCGCATACCCGCAACGGGCGGGTCAAGCGTCCAATTCACGCGTGTCGCCACCAGGTGCGTACAGCCTAGCTCGGCCAGCGTGCCCACCACCAAGGTATTAGTAGGGTGGTCAAGCTTGAGCACATACATGGGTTCGCTGGCCCCGTGGATGCCCAATCCTTTGCGCTGACCAATCGTATAGCTGGGCAGCCCCGTATGTGCGCCATAGCTGCGCCCCTGTTGATCCACAATCGGGCCAGGACGCATGGCATCGACCGTCCAATCGCGCAGAAAACGGCGGTAATCGTCATCGAAGATGAAGCAGAGATCCATCGAATCGTGTTTGCTGGCAATCGGCAA
>DAOTTR010000783.1:0-10661 GCA_034437715.1 Caldilineaceae bacterium | reverse complement strand
GACAACTACACCGGTTTGACAAACTGCACCCCGCGCGTCCCCAGCACACTTCCCAAAAAGTGCAATGCACCCTCATATTGAAAAGACAGGCCATCCTTTGCCCATTTCAAAATACCGCTTTTATACTTGTCTAAATGGTTGCAAACCAATTTGGATCGAGCACAATCTGTTCGATCTCAACTTTCTTTGTTTGCACACCAAGACTCAGATCTTTTAGCTTATTGACTAACTGATCACCATCTACCAAGTCAATGGCCGGTGCCCCGTCTCTTGTGGCTTCTTTGACAGCATCTTTGGTAAAATTACCTGTTGTTACAAATAGCCCTTTGTCTGCCCGCCCAACCATGGCACCACGAAAATCCCGGACTTGGCTTGCCGTAACTGAACCACTATAGCGTTTACACTGGAAGATGACATGAAAACTCAGCAATCCACCGAGTCGCATAATTCCTTTGCCATCGATCCCACCGTCACCACTTTGTCCAGTCACTTCTACCTGAATAAAACCAGACTCGCGCAGCAGTCGTTGGATAAGCCGCTCGAAGGCTTTGGCGTCCATGTTGCGGAGAATTCCCAATAGCGCGTCCTGCCAAGCTAATTCTGTGATGACTGGTTCCGGCAATTCATTGACAGCAGGAGAATTTTTACGTTGCTTCAACTCATCCTGTACAAACCGTTTGACGGTTGGCACATCAACCTTTTCAAGCTGTCGGCCTGTAGCTGTCAATGCCCAGACCCCACGACTGGAATTCTCCAAAATGCCGTACTTTTTGAGATAGGTGCGGGACCATGCTAACCGGTACTCTATCTCAGTTTGTCCACCCTGCTCTGGATCATGAAGCACTTCGAGCTGTTCATTTGTCAGCCCCACAAGTTCGGTGACCTTGGTATAGATCTCTTCGATAGTTCCAGAGCCACCCAGCGAGCGCAAAGCTTGCAAGGTTGGATTCATCAATTGGTCATATGATGGTATTTTAGGCATATCACGGCTAAATTAGGTTGGAGCGGAAACACTAATGAATGGTTGCCAGTATACTTGCCCTTGCTTGGGTTGTCAACCAATTTTTTTGCAATTTCATAGTGTATAAGGTGGAGATTTTTAGATGAATTGTTAATAATGAAAGCGAACAGTAGAAGGATCATAACCCTAGAGCGTTAGGGTCTCACAGACCCTAACGCTCTACCACTTCAATTAAGATTGCTTCCCGCGCGTATACCAATACGCCCAGGCGATCAACACCGCTTGCAGCGGCAGCCTGATCAGGAGTGCCGTCTTGGGAATTTCGGGAAAGCGTTCGGGGTGTTGGGCCATGTAGAGGTTGGCGGGGAAGACGGCGATCGAGAGCGCAACCAATCCCCAGCCGGCCAGTGTCTGCCAGCGACGAAAGAACAGGAGCGCCCCCAGGCCTATCTCGGCGATGCCGCTGAGATAGACGAGCGTGCGCGGCCAGGGTAGGGCGGGGGGCACAATGTCTACAAAAAATTGGGGAATGAGAAAGTGACCAATGCCCGCGCCAATAAAGAGCGTGCCAAAGAGATATCGGGTCACACGTTTGAACGTTGCCATCTTGCCTCCGATTTGCGATCCAATCGCCTTGGCCTGCCACCTATCATTTCACAAATTCTTCAGTCTTTTTCAGTTCGTTTGGCGAAGGTTTTGAAACCCTGAATCGCGACGCGTTTGATAAACATAGCTATGGCAGCAGGGGGCGGAAGAGTGTGCGCCAGAGGTTGGGAAGGAACAGTTCCAAGAGCAGACCAAGCGCTACCAAGCCAAACGCGGTGACAATCAAGCGCCGCTGGGTTTGCCAGTAAAATTGTGGTCGCCAGGTGCCGTTGATGGCGGGTTGGCTAAACAGGGCAACCAGCCCTGCATAGCCAGCAATGCGGCAGAGCGACCAAGGCGGAACTGTGCCGATAATGCTAAGCCCATTGCCGAGGGCTACGAGCAGGATGCCCATGCTATATGCGGCCAGGTTGGCGGCTTTTACCAAAAACCAGATGCCAACCAGCCCAGCGCTGATCAAGCTACCGAATACAATGCCCAGGAGTTCAATTGTGCGCGCCACGGGCTGGGCGGCAAAGCTATCGGGCCGCACTGTGTTTTCTACGCCGTAGAACCAGGCAATGGTATCCATGCGGTATTGAAAGCCATCATGAAAGGCGCGTTCAACGCGGCCTTGCATTAACCATGTCAGCGTGGCGACCAGAGCAAATTGCAGCACCAGCCAGATACCGAGAACAAGCAGCGCCTGGGGAACCAAGCCTTTGCGCAGGGGAATGAGTAGAAAAACAAAAAGTGTTATTGTTTGGATGATGGGCAGAAAATTTGGCTGACCAATCGCGACTGGCAAGCCAGTTGTCAACAGCGCAAAGAAGCCAATGGTAACATAGAAGAGCGGGTCGTTTACTAAGCTATAGGAGCGATTCATAGATAATCCATGATAATCGACAGGTAATCAACAGTGATCAAAAAAATTATCAACTTTACAATTATATCATTTTGTCGGGGTCAGCGAAAAAAAGAAGCGCTCATCAATTGGTGAGCGCTTCTCTTGGTAAATTTCAAGTTGGTGGGTAGCGAACCAACCGGCTATCCGACTTGTCTATTGCATGCGATTAGGGTCTAGTAGCCAGGTGACAAGGCTGGTAATCTCTTCTTCTGACATCTGTTCGGCAAAGGTCTGGGGCATAATGCCCGCAATATAGCCTGGATTGACGAAGTCATTCGGCGCAACAATGCTATTATGGACGTAGGTTGCCGCGTCTTGCCCTGCGACGCGTGTGCCAGCGGTCTCTGGCAGGTTGCCAATATGCGGCCCTGGTTGACCTTGATTGGCGTCCGTCTGTTCCTGACCTAGCTGGTGACAGCCAGAGCAACCCATCGACACAAAGAGTTCCTGGGGTGGCCGTGGCCCGATCGGGGCGGCTGGCGCGACTTCGGCCAACGCTGGCTCGTCTGGCAGGCGGGATCGGCCGTCCTCAGCACAAGTCTTCACGCCCAGTGCATTGGGTGATTTGGTTTCATCGGCCTGTGGCTTGGTTGGCACGCCGATATAACATTGGAAGGGATCAGCTTCCGCAGTCTGTTCCACAGCATCGCCTTCCCAGTTCAATACAAAAGTTACCAGTTGATCAATCTGATCTTCGCGCAGCGGTCCACCAAAGCGACTACTCCAGGTGGGCATGACTTGCGGCCATTGCATACTGACTTTACTCGGGCGACCAGAGACGAGTGTTAAGCCAATATAGTCACCCATGGTGCCCGCCCATCCCACATCGGTAAGTCGTTGGGTAAAGAAGTATTTGCTATTGAGCGCAGGTGCTACATTCTGCAACCCCTTCCCATCGCCACCATGACAGTTGGCACAGTTGTTGGCATAGAGTTCGGCCCCTTTTTCAATGCTGCGCCCCGACCAGTTGCCGGCTTGGGCTGCCATGCGCGGTTCTTCCAGCGTAAACTGAAAGATTATCAGCACCACCGAAATCATAACCCCTATGATGCCCCAAATGATTTTGGCAAGGGGCGAGCGAGTATATAGTATGTGATACCAAGGTTTACGCATGGGCCCTTTATTCCCCTTCACCTGACTGATTGGCGAAGCTTAAGTCTTTGCGGCCATACTGTTCCCAGTATAGTGAATTTTCGTGCAGCCAGAAGTTGCGCTCAAAATTTTCCTCTATACCCTCGCCACTGAGCCAATGAACTTCCCAGTTCAGGCGTTTCAATGAGGGCTGATCTTGCGTAATATTAAGAATGCCATAGGGTTTATTAAAATCGACAACCTTTATTTCCCAGGCGCGCGTACCGGCTTCAAATTCGTGCATGATCTCGGCGAATTCGGCATCTTCATTGGCATGAATCGCTTCAAAAGGAATGACACCCCGATCGAGCAAGGCTTGCGCACGTTCGTCACCGACACGCTTCTTGAGTTCCTCGGTGGTCAGGGTCAGGTAGGAGCCGGTTGGTAGATGTTTGTAGCCGACCTCGCGGACATGGCCTGCACCTTCTTCGGGCATCAATTCTTGCACCACTTCCACCGAAGGCGCACCCTGCACAGCATATTGAGGGGTACCCATCCAGCTCCAGACGATCATGACGAAGCCAGCCACGATCCCGCTGATAATCGCGATCTTGCGGTCGCGTACACGGCGGCTGGGGTTGGGGTCTAAGTAGGGAATGGCCATCAACAGCACCAGCAAGATACCCGGTAAAATCACACCGGCGATCATCTTGTCGGCGATCTTGAGTAAGCCTTGCAACCAGTAGAAATACCAGGGCGCAACTGTATGCATGGGCGTGGATTGCGGATTGGCAATCGACTCCAGCGGTGCCTGGAAAAAGAAGGTAATGATAAAGATCAGCAGCGCAGTGAAGGCAATCAGGAATACTGTTTCATCAATGAAGATATCGGGCAGAAAGTAGACACGGCGATCAGCTGGCACCTTGTTGGCTGTATCCTGGCCGACTTCTTCTTCGTTGGCCGGCAAGCTGATGCCAAAATGGACAACTTTATAGTAGTGTACAAAGAAGAACAGAATCAGAATCAGCGGCAGGAAGAGCACATGCAGTAAGTAGAAGCGCAACAGACCATTGGCCCCAATATCGGGCGCACCGCGCGCCAACATGTTGACTGTCTCACCGACCACTTGCGGCGGCACCGCTTCGGCCATGGAAGTACCAATCGTCACCGCCCAGAAGGCCAGTTGATCCCACGGCAATAGATAGCCAGAAAAGCTCAGGAAGAGCGTAAGTACCAACAAAATCACGCCAGTGAACCAGGTAAATTGTCGTGGCGGCTTATAACTACCGGTTAGGTATGTACGCACCATGTGGGCTGTCACCATCACCACCATTGCCTCGGCACCCAGGCGATGCAGATCGCGCATGAACTGGCCAAAGGGAATGTTGCTGAGCAGCCGAATCATATCTGGATAGGCCCGTTCCGGCGAAGGCGCATACCAGATCATCAAATAGATGCCGGTGATGGTCTCAATAAAGAATAAATAGGTGGAAAGCAAACCAAGCCGAAATGTATGGGTAAAACGGGTGACGCTTTCATGATAATAGGTGGGCTTGATATGTAACAGAAACGCTTCTGAGTGTGGTTTTAGCCGTGGGTTGGGCCGGCCCGGCGCCTCGCCACGCAACATGCGACGAAATTCTCCGGCACTGATCCCTGCGGTGATGCGCGTAAAGGTATCATCCGCCAGGTCTAGCACTGTATTCAGTAAACTCTTGTTTTTGACTTCAGGTTGGGCAGCCATTCCGCTCTCCTCTTGTACACCAGATACTTGTACGTCAGGATCTTGTACAATCAGTGTTACATGGACAAATCTTCGTAATTCGTAACGATAACTGCTTGACTCCCTAATCAGCCTTCAGCGCAACGAAAACGGGTATGTGCCAGGATGAAAATCGGGCAAACAGTGATTGCCTACTAAACCCTACTTATACCGCCGCGGCACGGGCTGGTGACTCGCCACTAGGTGAGCCGACGATCTTCTTGCCCGTATCCACCTCTAGCTGGCCATTCGCTAAGTTGACGGTGAAATAGTCTAATGACCGTGGTGCTGGCCCTTCGATATAGAAGCCATCATGGCTAAACTTGGAGCCATGACACGGGCATTCAAAGCGCGTGCTTGAAGGTTCCCACTTGTACAGACAGCCCAGGTGGGTACAAACCATGTAAATGGCTTTGGGGCCTTCTGCGGTTGTAACCAGCCAAAACTTACCGGCTGTGTAGCCAACCGGGGTGGCATCGCTGGGTGGCAATTCGGTTTCGGGTAGGAAGAACTTACCCCCGAACTCACCTGCGCGGAAGCGGGGGTACATGAAGAAGTAGCTCATCAAGCCAACTTCTGCGGTCAACAGCCCCAACGCTGCGCCCCAGGCATAGCTCATAAACTCGCGCCGCGTCATGTCGGCATTGGTCAGGGTCGGCGTCGCGTCTTCCGCTTTCGGTTTTGGCGCGGCTGGCTTGGGCGCTGCGGCTGGCTTGGGCGCGGCAATGGCTGCGCCATTTTCCACAGGGGCTGCGGTTTCGACAACTGTTGCTGCCACTGGTGTGGCAACTGCTACAGCTTCGGGTTCTTCCACCGTTGCAATCGCGACGGCAACTGGTTCAGCCTGGGCTGCCGCGCCGCCACTGTCGTGCGCAGCTTTGTTTTTGGCATACACTGCGTGCATTTTTTGCTTGAGTTCTGCAATTCTCTTTTCGCGATCATCACCGGTTAATTCAAAAATTGTCGCCATCTCGGTCCGGTCTCCTTTGGCCTTGTTTCCGGTCAAACAAAATGTTCATTTCGCCTTGCTCTCATGGTCGGTGTGCTACATGATACCACATAATTCTACCATGTAAAGTAAGCTAGTGTAATATTTCACAATTTATAATTTCACTTGCAAATTTACCCAACTAACTTTGCGCTACTCCTTGACAGTCCCTTGATATTTCTGTGACATTGGGCGTGTTGGGTGTTTGTTAAAAGCAGTTTCGATTTCTTATAGGATATTCCATTGCAAAGGTACTATTTTCTACTGGCGACTATAGCACACCGGGGCGCGATTGTCAAAATTATCACAAATAACAGGCGCGCCTATCAGAGGATAAGCTAATGAGGGTAGACGCACCTGTTATCGCCTATTTATTCTGTTTCACTGGTCTGTGCCGCCTCGTCCACATTGATCGTCGGCATAATGCCCGGGCCCGGTAGCACAATCGTGGGCGAAGTGCCCTCTGGTGTGAAGATGATCTTATCATTCGGATTCAAGGCGCTGGCATTGGCCTGGGCGATCTGGTGTTGTAAATAGCCAGGATTGTTGGCATAGAGCGCGGCTTTGGCGCTCTCGGTGGCCAGATCGGCTTTGGCCTGTTCGATGGCGGCCTTGGCGCGCGCCGCTTGAATCTCTAGATCAAGCTGGGCCGCGATCAACTCGTTGTTTTTCTCGGCCTGGATAATCGCCAATTCAGCTTCGACGCGTGTTAGCTCATTGGCGCGCTCGGCTTCGATCACCGCTTTTTGCGATTCGATTTTTTGCCGTTCTAGGTCGGCCAGGATTTTTTGTTGGCGTGCCTCTTCTTGAATACGGCTTTGCTCAACCCGGATCTCACCTTCTTGACGCGCTTGTTCCGCGGCGGATTCGGCCTTGGCGCGCAGCTCGTCCTGCTGGGCCTTTTCGGTTTGCAGCCGGCTTTGTACGATCTCATCCAAGCGCGCTTGGGCATCGGGCAACAAGATCACGTCTGGCACGGTGACATTTTGTACATTGAGACCGTAGTTCTTGGCCAATTCATCCAACTCGATGTCAATACAGTCGCGCAGTTCATCGCGTGCCGTGCCAATGACGGCATCATCAAAATTGCGATCACCGACACAGACCTTCATGGCCTGGCGCGCCCGATCTTCAATCGCCTGCCGCGCGATATCATCGTTGAGGTAATGTTCTTTGTATTGCGCCCACAAGGTACGCAAGCGTTCCCGATCCACCAAGCCAGGACGAAAAACATCGCCCGTGACCACCAGGCCAATCCGCTGCTTGTCTTTGGTGATCAACTCTTCATCGGTGACGCGAAAGGGCACCGCTTCGCTAGAGACAAGCCGCAACTCGACAAAGAGACCGGCATCGCTATAGACCCCTGGCCCAACAATATCGGTAATCCGACCACTTTTGAATTTGACGCCAACTTCTTGTTCTTCCACGCGTTGAAAGAAGTAGAAGAATTGGCTCGAAAAGCTGTATAGCACAAATACGATGACCAAAACAATGATCAGAAAAATCAGACCACGGCTTGATCCGGCAGTTTTCCCTAAATTTTGCATGAGCTTCCTTTCTTTCTGTTCTGTCTGTACCTCGGCTAAAGGACGGCTGGATAAAAAGGCAAAATGTGATGGCTAGTAGATCCCAGCGTAAATAAGGTACCCTATTTTTACCATGATGTACACGAGTAACGTGCCTGATTAACTGCCGTGGTATCTACGCCCAACTGTACTAGATCAAATATTCAGGTGAAAGCCACCCCACGCGCGGCAAACAGAGCTTGGTTTTATGAGAAATTTGTCGCACCTCTAACACTAGCTTACAATAGGTTAGTTGTCGATTGACCTTTGTCTTGATGTGTTGGGGCGATTGTGACAATCGTAGAATTCATATATTATCATTAATATTATCATTATAGTGGTCGTCGCCTAAATTTCAAGCATGACCACGAAGCGGAAAGTGAAGAAAATGCATGGCCCTCATCCGCCTGCCCGGTTTGATCGATGCCCACGTCCATCTACGTGAGCCAGGGTATGAACACAAAGAAGATTTTGGCAGTGGCACGGCGGCGGCATTGGCTGGCGGTGTCACTGTAATGCTCGATATGCCCAACACCCAGCCGCCCACAGACACACCCGCACAATTTCATGCCAAAGTGCAGCTTGCCCAAGCCAAAGCACACTGTGATGTAGGCATCTTTGTTGGTGCCACGACCACGGCGCTCGATGCCTATCTGCCCGTGGCCGCGGCGGCCTGTGGCCTAAAGATTTATGTGAGCGACACCTTTGGCAACCTGCGCATTGAAGAGCTGAGTTTGTTGCACCGCTTCTTTCGTGGCTGGGGGGAACAGGGCAATGTGCTAGGCTATCGTTCCGCCGCCAATCCGAAGGGTATTGGGCCGATTGCCGTGCATGCCGAAGAATTGATGCTGCCTGTCTGTCTGGCGCTGAGCCACCTCTACGCCGTACCCTTGCACATTGTCCACGTCACGCGCCGTAGCGAGATCGAGTTGATCCGCCGTGCCAAGGAGCGCGGCTATCCTGTCACCTGTGAAGTGACCCCCCATCACCTTTTTCTCACCACGGAAGATGCCGCGCGGCTTGGCCCGTTGGGCGATATGCGCCCGCGTTTGGCCCCGCCCGATGATGTGGCGGCCATGTGGGAGCACCTATCCGTGTTTGATATTTTTGCCACGGATCATGCGCCCCATACCCTGGCCGAAAAAGGCATTGGTGTGCCGGTCGCGCCCCACAATCCACCACCCGGTGTGCCAGGGGTGGAGACCCTGTTGCCGCTGCTCTTAACCGCGGTACATGAAGGGCGTTTGACCATCGAGGATATTGTGGAACGCTGTGTCACCGGCCCGCAGCGCGTCTATGGCATTCCTGCCCAACCCGACACCTGGATCGAAGTGGAGGTGGACACGCCCTACACGCTGCGCAACGAAGCCATGCACACCCGCGTCGGGTGGACGCCGTTTGCGGGTAAAACGGTTTTGGGTCGTGTCGAACGAGTGATCTTGCGGGGCCGCGAGCTCTTTGCTGGCGGTAAAATTCTAGCTGCACCGGCGACGGGCCGCGTGCTTTTTCAGGAGGCTAATTGACTATGTCAACCAATACACCTGTAAATCTGGGCGCAAATCCGCTAAATCGTACCGGCGCCATGCCGGCTGATCATGTCTCCAACGGCTTTTATGGGCAAGATATCCTCAGCGTCAGCCAGTTCAGCCGTGACAATCTGGACTATATTTTGGGTGTGGCGCGCGAGATGCAAATGCTGGTGGAGCGCTTTGGCAGTGCCGATCTGCTGCAAGGCAAAATTCTGGCCAATCTCTTCTACGAACCGAGCACGCGCACCAGTTCCAGCTTTATGGCGGCCATGTTGCGTTTGGGCGGCCAGGTGATTCCGATTAACAATGTCCAATATAGTTCAGTCACCAAGGGCGAGAGTTTGCCCGATACGGTGCGCACGCTCGAATGTTATGCCGATGTGATCGTGCTGCGCCATCCCGAAGTGGGCGCGGCGGCCACCGCCGCACATTATGCCGCCAAGCCGATTATCAATGCTGGCGATGGCGTGGGGGAACATCCGACCCAAGCATTGCTCGACATTTTTACCATTTTGCAAGAGCTTGATCACCTGGATGGCCTGCGCATTGCCATGGTGGGCGATCTAAAATATGGGCGTACTGTCCACAGCCTTACCAAGCTGTTAGCCAATTATACAAATGTCGAATTTGTCTTTGTCAGCCCGGATATTTTGCCCATGCCGACAGATGTATTACAGGTGATACAAGATAAAGGCTTGGCTTTCCACGCTACCCAAGATGTCCACGCCGTGGTCAAGGATGTTGATGTCCTCTACGTGACGCGCGTACAGAAAGAACGCTTTACCGATCTGGCTGAATATGACCGCGTCAAGGATCAATATGTGGTGGACGAGGCGTTGATGAGCCATGCCAAGGAGCGTATGGTACTCATGCATCCGCTGCCCCGCTTGCATGAAATTAGTTATGCCATTGATAATGATCCGCGGGCTGCCTATTTTCGACAGATGCGCAACGGCATGTTTATCCGCATGGCGCTGCTGGCTGCTGTGTTGGGCAAAGCGTAATCGGCCTGTGTGCTCGCGTGAATTCGTTGCGATAGGAATATAATAGACCTTAGTGTCTGTCCAAGAATAACATGGATGATTTTAGACAGATTTACTTGGGTAACATCACGTAAATTCACTATTTTATTTCTGGACAGACTTAGGACAGTAGAAAGAAATAAGTATGCAGTAGGGGCGGCTTGCCGCCGCCCGTTCGCAGCGAGCCAAACGCGGGGCGGCTGCGCGGCCGCCCCTACGCATGATCTTGTTTGGCAAGCGCTGGATATTTATTTCTTTGAAAGCGCCTTAT
>DAOTTR010000782.1:0-1701 GCA_034437715.1 Caldilineaceae bacterium | reverse complement strand
GTGCTCTTTGTCACCCACGACTTGGGCGTTGTCGCCGAGATCTGCGACACGGTGCTGGTGATGTATGGCGGCATCGTGGCAGAACAGAGCGATGTGGACACCATCTACAACGCGCCCCGCCATCCCTATACGCAGGAGTTGCTCAAGGCATTTCCCGATCTCACCCGCCCGACCGAACGCTTGATTTCAATTCCTGGCTCACCACCACGCCTGGATGCACTGCCGCCGGGCTGTCGCTTTGCGCCGCGCTGTCCAGCCGTCTTTGCCCGCTGCCACACCAGCCAGCCACCGCCCTATCAACTCGCGCTAGGCCATCGCGCCAGTTGTTATCTGGTGGAGAACACGCCACTGGAATTCATGCAGCCAACTGCATACGCGGGTGAAGCTTTTATGAATTTGCCAAGCCTGGAGAGCGTGGAACACGAATGAGCGAACCATCTCTCTTACAAATTGATCATCTGCGCAAAATTTTTCCGATTGGGAATACGGGCATCTTTCGCAAGCCTAGCGAATTTGTCCACGCCGTCGATGACGTTAGCCTGACGATTGGGCGTGGCGAAGTCTTAGCGCTGGTGGGCGAAAGTGGCTGTGGCAAAAGCACACTGGCCCTCACACTCTTGGGCATGGAAAGCGTGACCGCGGGCAGCATTCGCTTTGAAGGCAAAGAGGTCACCCAATTGAACGCGGCTGGGCTCAAAGCGATGCGCCGCCATGTGCAGATGATCTTTCAAGATCCCTATGAATCGCTCAATCCCCTATTGACAATTGGCGAAACCGTGGCCGAGCCCCTCCAAGTTCATAGCTTGGCGACGGATAAAACCGAGCGCCGCCAACGGGTCATCAAAGCGCTAGAAGATGCTGGCCTCAAACCGGCGGCTAGCTTTATCAATCGTCGCCCGCATGAGCTATCGGGCGGGCAGCGGCAACGCGTGGCGATTGCCAGCGCGTTGGTGCTAGAGCCGGTGTTGCTCCTGGCCGACGAGCCGGTTTCGATGCTCGATGTTAGCGTCCGCGCCGAAATCATCAATCTGCTGGCTGATCTACGGCGCACACGCGGCATTTCGATCATCTTCATCACCCATGATCTCAATACCGTAGCTGCGTTGGCCGACCGCATTGCTGTCATGTATCTGGGGCGGATTGTAGAATTGGGCCCCACCATCGACGTGTTGCAAGATCCGCAACACCCTTATACCAAGGCGCTGCTTTCGGTTGCGCCCGCGCCCAACCCGCGCCTGCGCCGCAAACGGATTATTTTACAAGGTGAAACGCCGGATCCCATTCATCTGCCTACCGGCTGTCGCTTTCACCCACGCTGTCCAGTAGCCATGGCGATCTGTCAAACCGTTGATCCGCCCGATGTTGCCGTCAGCGAATATCATCGCGCGGCTTGTCTGTTAGTGAAGGGTTCATGACATTCTACCGAAGAGCTTCGAGGGGATAATCTATTTCTCGCTCAGCTTTACATTTTCCTGAAGCAGGACTACAATTATACCTGAATCACTTCGCCTACATCCACTGCATCTACATACAATTTTCACTTCTCAAATTGTGCTACGTTAGTTCGATATCAGTAGTAGACTAGATGGAAAGGAATCCCCCTATGTTAACCAAAAATTGGTGGTTGGTATTTGTCACTTTGATTGGGTTCTTCGTGATCGGGTATAACTCACAAGTAATAGGCGCTCCTATTATACAAGG
>DAOTTR010000781.1:0-5243 GCA_034437715.1 Caldilineaceae bacterium | reverse complement strand
CAAATGGATCACCTAACGCGCCACCTGGATGAAAAACTGGCCCACTTTGGCACCAGCGACGAGATTGCGGGCCGCGTGCAAGAGCGTGTGCAGAACGCCATGCGCAAAGCCGAAGAGCGCATCGCCGAGGCCATGCGCCACACCGAGCAGCGCATCCGCGAGGCAGAACAACGGGCCAATGAACGCAATCATGCCCCCCGCTCTCCCCACACGGCGGCCCCGTGGCGCCCCGTGACGCCACCCCAGCCGCCGCGTGCCCCCAAGGCACCCACGCCCCCCAACGACGAAGAACGGCGCATGATTCTGCGCATGGTCAGCGAAGGCAAACTTTCGGTGGAACAAGCCGATCAACTGCTGGCCGCGCTGGTTAGCCCCAGAGCCGAGTAAAGCGCGTAAAGACTGTTTGCTCGTCCAATTTATGGACGAGCAAACAGGTAGACGACCTCAGCTCTTCAAGAACAACTCGATCACCGGCACGCTGACGGGTGGCTTTTGCACCGGCAGTTCTACCGTCAAGGTGTTGGCCGCTAGCCCGCCGATTGTCATGTTCTGCGCCTGTTGGTGCGGATCGATCACGCTGAATTTGACCTCGCTGGCGTCGTTGAGCAACTGGGCATATTCAACCCGATCCCCCAAATCGGCCAAGTGCAGATGGCGGAAGGGCCAGTCAAAGATGTGCAGGTAGAGGCGATTACCATCCCTTCGGCTGCGTTCAGGGCTGGTTTGGGTATAGCGGCAATCGGATGGCGGCGTAAAGTCGCTGGCCCCACAGCCATAGATCGAGCGACTGTGCAAGCGCATCCACGCCCCGATCTCGCGCAGCCGGTCGATGGCCTTTGGCTCAAATTCGCCACGCGCGTTGGGCCCCACATTGAGCAACAGATTGCCGTCCTTGGACACGCCATCCACCAACATGCGAATCAACATATCGCCCGACTTCCAATCCAGGTTGTCGCGGTGATAGCCCCAACTGCCGTTGAGCGTCTGGCACGCTTCCCAGAGCACGGGCTTGCCATCGATCACCATCCTGCCCGCCGGTTGATATTGCTCCGGTGTCTTGAGATCGCCTCCGACGCCCAAGCGATCATTGACTAGAATCCCCGGCTGTAGCTCGCGCACCATAGCCATCAAACGTTCGGAATCCCAGTCGGCTTTGCCTTTGCCTTTGGACCAACCCCAGTCCATATAGGCATAGGAAAAGTCGAACCACATTACGTCAATTTTGCCAAAGCGCGTGAGCAGTTCGCGCGTCTGGCCATGCAGATATTCGCGATATTTGGCAATATCACGCTGCTGATTCGCCGCGCGGTAGGCCAGATTTTCGCGCATAGGGTGCAACCCGTCCACGGGGAATTCTGGGTGATGCCAATCGATGACCGAATGATAGAAGCCACTTTTCAGCCCTTCACTGCGAAAGGCTTGGATCAGCGGTTGGATCAGGTCGCGCTTGGCGGGCGTGTTGGTGGCTTTGTAATCGGTCAGCGCCGAATCCCAGAGACAGAAACCGTCGTGATGCTTGGTCGTCACCACGAAATATTTCATCCCCGCGTTCTTCGCCTCTTGTGCCCAGGTGGAGGGGTTGTAGAGATCGGGGTCGAAGTGATCAAAATACTTCTGATACGCTGCATCCGCAATCAGCTCGCGGTTTTTGATCCACTCGTGACGGGCAGGCGCGGCATAGATGCCCCAGTGAATAAACAGGCCAAAACGGTCATGCGTAAACCAAGTGCTATCTGCCATTTGCGTCTCCTTTGGTTGTGGGTAGGATAGATTTGTAAAGCGTATTGTAGACGACTTTTATGAAACCCATAGGCTGACAATTAGCAGTGTGTACCTTGACCATTGCACCCCACGCCGCACAGAGCAGCCTAATTGATAACACAAAGAAAAAGGCGTGCTTCCCCATCCAGGATAATTCGAGAAATTCGTTTAATTTGTGACAAGGTCCGGACAGTTACTTCACTTCTTTGCATTGGCCTAATAGACGAACCATTTAAAAGTCATACAAATAAGCTTGGTAATACACGAGACAGTATCTATGACTTTTAAGGGTTTTATCTATAAGGTGAGCCGTTCGCCACACCGCAAGACGCGTTGGGGTTGGCCTAGTGTTGCCGCTGCCTGCACAAACGCATCCGGCGGCGCGGTGTTAAAGGTAAACATGTCATAGTGACAGGGAATGACCAGCCCAATCCCCGCGTCGCGCCCCAAATGCGCCGCTTCTAGGCCAGATAGATTGCCCGCCACCCCGCGCTGTGGATCGCGCCCGTTGATCGGCAAAAAGGCCACATCGATCGACCAGCGGCGCAGATAATCAACCATATTTGCATAGCGCAATGTGTCGCCACTGTGATAGAGCGTCCACGGCCCCACTTCGACGATCAAGCCGATGCAGCGATAGTGACCCTGCTCATCTTGCTCCAGCGCTTCATGTGCGGCGGGGATGGCGTGCAAGGTAAACGCGCCAACCGTAATTGGTGTTGCCAGTGTGATACCAGTCACGCGTGCTGGCGCAACCTGTACGCGTTCGGCGGCAAAAGTTTGGTTGGCGGCCGAGGTGATGATGCTCATGGCTGGGTTGGCGTGTAGCAAGGGAATTAATGTCGCGCCGTCCAGATGATCGGTGTGGTTGTGGCTACTGGTGACCACATCAATAAAATCGAGCCGTTGCGGGGCGATGGGTATCTCGGTCATGCGCACATGGGGTTTGGGTGTATTGGCATATTTATGGGTCAGCGCGTCGGAGAGATAGGGGTCGAGCAACAAGTGTTGTCCTTGCCACTGCACCAGATAGCCACTCTGGCCCAGCCACCAAAGATGGAGCGCGTTTGGCTGTTGGCTGGCTGTGTTCTGAATATCGTGCAATAACGCATCATCGGTCTGAAACGGTTGAATCATAGTATCCTCTTGTAACGATTCCCCCTTCCTTACTGCCCTCCCTGCTACCCAAAAGATGGGGTGCATTGCACTTTTTGGGAAGTGTGCCGGGGACGAGCGGGGTGCCGTTTGTCAAACCGCTGTGGTTGTCGCGCGTCCCCGGCATACGTTGCGCGCGTTCTAAAATTTACCCTCAAATTGAAATACACCCCCAA
Source organism: Caldilineaceae bacterium (assembly GCA_034437715.1). Taxonomy (GTDB): domain Bacteria; phylum Chloroflexota; class Anaerolineae; order Caldilineales; family Caldilineaceae; genus JAHBVH01. The sequence goes on along the minus strand of DAOTTR010000781.1, from coordinate 2,151 downwards.
AGATGTGGGTAAAGGTTAGCAGCCTGGCGGAGGGAACCGTTATGGCTTCTTCCCCAAGCTGGGAGGGAGTGACCTTGAATAGTGTCCCTCTAGCCAATTCGCTGTTCGCTGGCTGTATCAAAAAAGTGCAGACGATCACTGTCCAGCCGCGCGCTGACGGGATGACCAGCAAACATGGGAATCTGGAGATCGCCCAGCGCTACAAAGCGCAGCTGCTCGTTGGCCGTATAGACCAGCTGGCTCTGGCGACCAAAGTCCGGCTCCACCACTTCGGCCACGCCGCGCAGGATTACTGCACCGGGCATTGTGGCGGGCGCGGCAACGGTGCCATCCACCAGCCGCAACGCTTCTGGCCGCACCCCCACTGTGAGCGATTGCCCAGCCATCACTCGATCTTTCACCTGATCGGGCAGCGGCACCGCAAAATCGGGAAAGTGGACCATGCCCTCGGCCACAGTGCCACCCGCAAAGAGATTCATGGGTGGCGAGCCTAGAAAGCTGGCGACAAAGACATTGGCCGGTTGCTGCACCACCTGGTGAAAAGGGCCAAGCTGCTCAATGCACCCGGCGCGCATGACTGCCACCTGATCGCCCAGCGCCATGGCCTCGATCTGATCATGGGTGACATAGATCGCCGTGATCGCAAAGCGTTGCAGCAGCCGTTTGATCTCTACGCGCGTCTGCATACGCAACTTGGCATCCAGATTGGAGAGTGGTTCATCAAAGAGAAAGAGACGCGGGTTGCGGACAATGGCGCGTGCAATCGCCACACGCTGTTGCTGGCCGCCAGAGAGTGTGCCGGGCTTGCGATAGAGCAACTGGTTGAAGCCGATCCCCATGATCTCCGAAGTGATGCGGATGCGCTCCTCGGTTTCGGCATCGGAAATCTTGCGCAAGCGAAAGAAAAACGAGAGATTGCCATGCCCTTCCAGATGCGGATAGAGCGCATAATTTTGAAAGACCATGCCAATATAGCGGTCTTTGGGCGGCAGATTGCTCATCTCCTGGTCATCGTAGAAGACCTGGCCGGTGTAGTCGGTATCCAGCCCGGCGATGACGCGTAACAGCGTACTCTTGCCACAGCCTGACGGGCCAACTACCGTCAGCGTTTCGCCATCGGGAATGGTGAGATTGACTTGATCAAGCGCTTTGATCACTTGCGCATCGCTCGGATTGACAGTTTGTAGCGGGCGGGCAAACGTTTTGTTGACATTCAGCAGACGAATCGTAGCCATGACAAGCCGATCTATACCCTATAGAACGTACATAAATTGATTGCGCCGCCGGAGACCTTTAGGGTCTGCCAGACCCTAAAGGTCTGGTCAGTGCGTAAGTTCTCACCTAGACATACACGGGGTCGCTAGCCAAGCATATCACAAGCCGTCCGTGGATCAAAGCGATCGAGGGCGATCAAGATGATTGCCTAAGCAGCGAATGCCGCGGCGCAGCCATTTTAAGGTGCAATACACCCCTATGTCCGCTATTTTGATCGCACTTGACACAACCGAATGGCATATCCTACAATAATCTCACCCCGCGCACCAATGCAAAGCAGGCCACCTGTGCCCGCATACGATTCGGTCTTTAACCCTAGTACAGTTGGGCGTAGATACCACGGCAGTTAATCAGGCACGTTACTCGTGTACATCATGGTAAAAATAGGGTACCTTATTTACGCCGGGATCTACTAGTGGAATTTTAACCAAGCTATTTTGCAATCTTCCAGGAAGCTTCAGAGCTTCCTGGAAGATTGCAAACAGACTCTGTTAATCGTGCATTAGCAACACAACTAACGAACAGCGCAAATCATACCAAGGAAACAACTATGCGCGATTTTGTGATCGCTGATCTGCCCAGAGCTACCAAAGCGACCGATTGGCTGCCCGTGGCGACGCGTGCAGATGGCACGCTCTGGCAATTGCCGGTGCTCTACGTCACGGGGGCCAAGCCCGGCCCCACCCTGATCGTCACCGGGGCGGTGCATGGCGATGAATACGAGGGCGTAGCGACGATTCCGCTGGTCTTTCAGCAGGTCGAGCCGGACGCGTTAGCGGGCACGCTGGTCATGGTCCCCGTCTGTAACATGCCGGCCTATGAGAGCGCCCAACGCAGCAGCCCCATCGACGGCTTGAACTTGGCGCGCGTCTTTCC
>DAOTTR010000780.1:0-3565 GCA_034437715.1 Caldilineaceae bacterium | reverse complement strand
GAAACATTGGGCCAACGCTATGCAACGCCCACACAATTGAGTTGGGAATCTTACATGCGCTGTGGCATTGGCATCTGTGGTGCCTGTGAACATGAGGGCAAGGTGCTCTGCCTGGATGGGCCGGTGCTAGCACGGTAAGGTGAGGGGCATACTTGCCGATGCAGCCCCGTTCACGTGGCGTTGTTCGGCCTAAAATTCATGCCGAACAACGCCATGCCGTTCGACATTTACTCGGCAATGATCACAGGAGCCCAGGTAAGGCCGCTGTCGAGCGAGCGGTAGAGGGCATAGACCAACCGATTATCGACTAGTTGGGTAAAATTGGCATAGATCGACAATTGATCATCCTCGGGGCTCCAGCCGGAGGAGAGCAATTCAAGGTTGACGCCCGGCACCGCGGCGTAGACCTCGCTCCACTGCACATTGCTAATATTCGCCACATCGGGATTGGTGCTGCGCCAGAGCTTTGCGTCGGCGGCATCGCGCGTCGTGACATAGAGATTACCCGTACCGCCGTCAATCGTCATGCCCGTATTGATCGCCTGATTGCCATTGGGCGTGGGCATGATCTGCCAATCTGTAAAGAGCGTGCCGCGGCGTAGGTCGCTGCCAGCTTCTTCATCTGGCCAGATAATGGCGTAGCCGGTTTGGCCGTCACGTGGGTTGATGCCGATATTAGCAACGCCGGTCGTATGGGTTAGCTCGACTGTGGCCCACGTTGCGCCGCCATCTTGGCTGCGCAACAGGGGTGGTTCAGTGGGTGTAAAGGGGCGCGTGGCCCAGATCAGGTCGGCGTTGCCATAGGCGACGGAAACGAGGCCCGTGGGCTGATCCGAAAGTAACGTCCAGTTTGGTTGCGCTTCGGACCAGTGGTAGAGCCCGTCACAAGTGCTGGCAAAGAGCGCCGTGGCCCCATAATAATCCATGCTCATGTTATAGAGACAGTCCCCATCGACGGCGGGCAAACCACTGGGGGCCGGTGCCCAAGTGACACCAAAATCGCGGCTGAGCAAAAATTGGGCATTGGCAATCGGCGCGTTATCGTCGATCTGATCGGTCAGCAACGCATAGAGCGCGCCGGGTTCGCCAGGGGCCACCAGCAGCGTGCGGACTTTTGCCGCCGGCTGGGTAATGGGCAGGGGCTCGCTGCTGCCTGGCGCGGCTGCTTGTACAGCCGGCGTTGGAGCCGCCGCTTGTACCACGGTTGACGCAGCAACTGGTGTGTCACTAGCTGCCGGTGGATTGGGCAGTGCAGGCGGGTCATTGCCAAGCGTTGTCGTCGGGGTGGCAGCTACGGTAACAGTGGGTTCGGTGGCGGGCGCGATTGTCGCTGCAGCTACGGGAGCCGATTCCGCCGGGGCCGCAGCCGTTTGGGTCAACGCGATTGCAATCGCAATCGCTTTTTCATCATCGGTCATGCCAGTGCTACAAGCACTGATCAGCAAGATGACGAGCAAGAGACTCGTACAAAATGCCATCATTGGTTTTTTCAATCGTGCGCTCCTTCTACTCATCGGCACATCCTTTTTGTAACAGATCGCTGTCAAATTTCATCGAATTAGGGTAGAATAGAACAACTTACGCTTTGGTGCAAAATCAATTAGGTGCAAGATGAAGAGAAATTCAGAGAAGTGGGCGCATTTCGTCGTGCAACCGTCGGCCAATCAGTCGCCACCCAATGTGATCGTGATCGGGGCGGGGATGGCCGGGCTGGTGGCGGCGCGCCTGCTGCATGACAGCGGCTGCAATGTCACCGTGCTGGAAGCACGCAACCGGCTGGGCGGCAGGATCTGGACCGATCAGCGGCTGGGGGTGCCTTGCGACCTGGGCGCGTCTTGGGTGCATGGCGCAGACAACAATCCACTGAGCAATTGGTGCCAGGCGCTGGGGATTGAGCTACGGGTAACTTCGGAGGAGACCCGTTTCTTCTTTGCCAATGGGCAGCAGCAAGAGGAAGCGCAGGTGAATCGACGGGCATGGCGCAGCCGATTGTATGCCAATCGAGCGATTAAGCAGCATACAGCGCGGCTGCAACGCGACATTGCCGCCGGCCGGGTACCCCATACTTCGCTAGCCGATGCCCTGGAACCGCTGCTCCTGGGGCGTCGCCTGCGTCCGATTGACCGCCGCGTTTTGGCTTGGCGCGTTTCCACAGCAGAGGCCGTCCAGGGCGCGCCGGCCGATCAACTGGATCTGCGCGAGTGGTTTCCCAAAGAGACAGAGATGATCAATGCGCTGCCGCGTGGTGGCTATACGCAACTGATCGAGGACGCAGCCCAAGGGTTGCAAGTCCACTTGAATCAACCGGTTACGCGTATTCATTATGATGCCCTCGGCGTCACTGTAACCACCACTGGCGGAGTTTATCAGGGCGACGTGGTATTGGTCACCGTACCACTGGGCGTTTTAAAAACAGGCAACTTACAGTTCGAGCCGCCGTTGCCCGCTGCCAAAACGGCGGCAATTGCGCGCATTGGCTATGGGGGCATGGGTGCATTAAACAAACTGGTGCTGCGCTTTCCCACTGCCTTCTGGCCCGAAGCGCGTAACCGCTTTTTGTCGTTGCTTAACGAACCGAGCCAGCGCGGTCTTTTTTCTTCGTGGATCAGCCTGGAACCGATGGTGCAAACGCCGATCCTAATGTCCTTTACCAATGGCCACAATGGCGCGCACCTGGACCGCAGCGTCTCCGATGAGGAAGTGCTCAAGCAAGCCATGCTGATCTTGCTGCGCATGTTTGGCGGCAAGATCCCCGACCCGACTGATTTTATCTTTACGCGCTGGCTAAGTGACGAGTGGGCACGCGGCAGCTATTCCTATCCTGCCGTAGGTAATAGCAGTCAGGATCGCTTAACCTACGCAGAAACAGTGGGCGAGCGCGTCTACTTTGCCGGTGAAGCGACCCATGTCTATCACTATGGCACGGTACATGCGGCCCTAGAATCGGGCACGCTGGCGGCCATGCACATTGCCGAACGCTACCTGGGCTTGCCCAGCAGTGCCTTCACGCCACCCTGGCAGGGCACAGCCCCGTTGGTTGTGAGCGCAGCGTCAGACTAGCCAACACCCTAGTCGAATGGCAGGCGAAAGCACAAGCGCCCCATTGACTACGGTACTTTATAGTTTAGCGCTTGCTTCATTTCTTTATGCGGCGCAGCCGCCGATCAAGAGCATCGCGCAGCCAATCGCCCAAGAGATTCATCCCCAGCGACGAGATCATAATGGCCAAGCCGGAGAAGGTAGCAATCCACCAATAGCGCTGAAGATGTTGGCGGCCCGCTTCGAGCATATTGCCCCAACTGGGTACACTGGCCGGTACGCTCAAGCCAAGAAACCCTAGGCCCGTTTCGTAGAAAATCATGGCCAACATTTCAAAACTGACCACCGTCAGAAATGGGCCGATCAGGATATGATGAAGTTATTGAATCGCCAAAGAGGGTGCTGGTCTATACTGCCCCCCAATGTCAAGACCACAAAGTGACAAAAATAAGGTGGAAGGGAAAATATGATAGAATCTATAGTACTTGGATGGAGGATAGAGCACTGCTGGAGAGCAACTTGAGCG
>DAOTTR010000779.1:0-5049 GCA_034437715.1 Caldilineaceae bacterium | reverse complement strand
GGATAAAACTTACGTTTTTCCCGTAATTTTCTTCGCCACCACTCCCGCGTGCCCGTCTTGATCTAGATCATTGGGCAAGGACGGGCACGCGGTCGGCGGCGAATCAAGTCACGGGTCTTTACCAAAGGTTGATCCGCCGCCCACCGCATGCCCCTACGCAGCTTGTCATTACTCCTGCGTAACATGAGTTAGTTATTTGAAAGCGCCTAATACAAATAATCAATAATCAATGACTAATGACTAACGAAAGAGATGCGATGCAAGTAGGTGCGGTTTGTAACCGCACAAGTCGGCATCGACCGCGCTTGTTCTGGTAGGTGCGGTTTGTAACCGCACCTACGAATGCACAAAATTAAATCGGAATAAGGTCTAATGACCAATAACCAAGGACAATTAACCAAGCAAAGAGATGCGATGCAAGTATTGGTCACCGGGGCCACCGGCGCGGTGGGGCCGCGCGTGGTGGAAGCGCTCTTGGCCGCCGGTCATCGGGTGCGCGTGCTGGTGCGCCAGCCAGCTGCGCCCGGTCTCTGGCCGGCAACCGTGGAACAACGCGTGGGCAATATTACCGATGTGGCCGCGCTCTGTCGGGCTATGGATGGCTGTGCCGGCGTGATCCACATGGCTGCTTTGCTGCACATCAACATGCCCAGTGCCGCCCTGGCGCGTGACTATGCAGCGATCAACGTAGCGGGCACGGTCAATGTATTGCAAGCCGCCGTAGCGCAGGGTGTGCAGCGGGTGCTCTTTTTTAGCTCGATCAGCGTCTTTGGCCGTGCTTGTACCGGTTGGTTGACCGAAGCGGCAACGCCCTTGCCCGATACACCTTATGGCGCGACCAAGTTGGCCGCCGAAGCACATGTCTTGGCCGCCCGGCGCGCCACTGGCGAGGCGCTCGGCGTGGTGTTGCGGCCCGCTGCCGTCTATGGGACGCGGGTCAAAGGCAACTATCAACGGCTGCTGTACGCGCTGGCGCGTGGGCGCTTTCTGCCGATTGGCAAAGGCACCAACCGGCGCACCCTGGTCTATGATCGCGATCTGGCGGCGGCGGCATTATTGGCCTTGCAACATCCGGCTGCCGCAGGCTCTATCTATCATGTCACCGATGGCACGGTACATACCTTGCAAGCCATTATGGCCGCCATCTGTGGCGCGTTGGGGCGGCGGCCACCGTGTGCCTATGTGCCCATTGCGCCGGTGCGCGGCGCAATGGCGCTACTGGAAGATGGCTGTGCCTTGGTGGGCCGTAACGCCCCGCTGGGCCGGGCGACCCTGGATAAATATCTCGCAGAAATTACGGTAGATGGTAGCCGAATGCAACAGGAATTAGGCTTTGTCCCACGCTATACCCTGGCCGCCGGTTGGGCCGAGCTGATTCAGGAATTGGGCATGGCAGAACAGGGGTGGCGGACGTAACTTCTGGGGAACAACCATACACTGCTGACAAATCTGCTGCCCCCGCCTCATGCTTTCATTGCACCTTGCTGGGCACCCTACTGATTTGTTCTATCACGTAATAACGCTATCCCTGTGGATGAGAAAATGAAAGTTTTGTCACGAATGGTACGAATTGCTCGAACGTTGCCGATGACACGAATAGATCTCTTCGTGAAATTTGCGTGATTCGTGACAGAAGAAGTTGGAGTAACATGAGCACAGAACTTGTCAGTATTAGCCTCTACACATTGTTGATTGCCTATACCAGTGTCGGCAATCTCCGTCATTGGGCAGAACGCCGTTTGCTGGCGCTGCCCAATGAACGCAGCTCCCATACCATGCCCACGCCCAGTGGCGGCGGTGCAGCAATTGTCTTGCCCGCCCTCTTTGGCGTCATGATCTTTGCGCTGCTGCGCAATCAGCTATCGCCGGAGTTGTGGATCCTGCTGCTGGGCGGGTTGGGGGTGGCTGGCATCAGTTGGATGGATGATCTCTATACAATTGCCAATCGCACCCGCTTTGCCATTCATCTGGCGAGCGCGCTCTTGGTTGTCGTGGGCATTGGCATGATGGGGCGCGTAGCATTGCCACTTTTGGGCGAAGTTTCCCTGGGCTGGCTGGGCTTTGCCATCACCCTGGTCTGGATTGTGGGCATGATCAATGCCTATAATTTTATGGATGGCATTGATGGCATGGCCGGTAGTCAAGCCGTTATTGCTGGCCTGGCCTGGTCTCTGTTTGGCTATTGGCTGGAGAATGAGATGATTATGGCGTTGGGGCTGGTTTTGTCGGCCAGCAGCCTCGGCTTTCTGGGCTACAATTGGCCGCCGGCGCGCATCTTTATGGGCGACGTGGGCAGCGCCTTTCTGGGTTACAGCTTTGCCGTGTTGGGCGTCTTGGCAAGTCAGCAACATCCGCGCATGGCGTGCATTGCGCTGCTGATTGTCTGGCCGTTTGTCTTTGATACGCTCTTTACAGTTGTGCGGCGCTGGAGCCGGGGTGAGAATATTTTTGTGGCCCATCGCTCCCATCTCTATCAACGGCTGGTGATTGCCGGCCATAGTCATCGCACCGTAACCCTGCTCTATGCGGGCCTGGCGTTGATTGGTGTGCTCCTGAGCATGGGGTGGTATCGCGGTGTCGCTGGCTGCGCCGTGGCTATTCTCGGCGGCATTCCCGCGCTAGCCATCGGCTTGTGGATCATTGTCATGTACTATGAAACAAAAGCGGCGCTGGTTGCACCGCTGACACAGCAGCAAAAAATGGGCTGAAGTGTGAGCAGAAAATCGTAGCGGCCTTGGCGCAAATCGTGGCCATCGCCCTACCTTTGCTTGTGTGAAAAGAGGAATGAATCAGTGTTTGACGACAAGTTTTTTTTGTTACTGATCAATCTTGTGTGGATGGCCGGGCTGTTTGGCGCGCTCTTTGCATTGGTCTATATGGCGCAATATCGCCACAAGCATTGGTGGCGCTTGGGTTACACTTCGCAGGTGCCGCGCACGCTGGCCCCGCTCTATGGATCGCTGGGCCTGTTTGTGATTGGATTGGCGCTGCACGCTTTTGCCGCTGGTCATTTTGTCGCACTGAGTTTGGCCGTGGTCTGGGGGTTGCTGGCTTGCTACTTTCTGTTTCGCGTGCTCGAGCTTGTGATCGCCGGTGTCCAGGATGGCTGGGACACGCCCGAGTTTGCCGGGGATGATGAGGACGACGAACCGGCCTTTCCGATTGGCATCGTTGCGGCGTCATTGCTGCTGGTCGTCAATATTGGGTTTCTTGCGTGGTGGGGGATGGGGCAAGTGCAAGCTGGCACACTCGATCTGACACGCTTGACTCAGGTGGCCCAACCCGTCGCCGATGTGAGTCTGCCCGCCATCGGTGGCGTTACCAGTTGGTTGACCGGACTATTCGCGCCTGTCCGTACACAATTTGTCGCCTGGGGCTGGTCCGCGGCTGATAACACAACGGATGCCCCGCCCGACTCTGCTGCGCCGGCAGCAATGACAGTTGTGCCCAAGGCGGCTCTGGCGGCGAAGCTGACGGTCTTCGCCACCCCAATTACGACCACGGTATCGATCACAAGCACGCCCACCGCGCTGCCAACGGCCACACCGACCGCATCCGCAACCGCGACCGCCACCACTTCACCCACGCCCTTGCCAACGGATACGCCTTTACCAACAGAAACGCCGCCGCCCACAGATACACCACTGCCGACTGCGACCCCCTTGCCCACAAAGACCGCGACCGCGACGGCAACGCCACGGCCTACCGCTACAGCTACGCCTGTGATTGGCAGCGTAGCACTGGTGACGCCACTCGATAACGAAGCCGGGGGCAATCGCAAGCTGTTTCAGTGGGCAGCCGATTTTACGCCGGGTGCCGATTATGCCTTTGAACTGATCTTCTGGCGGCCCGATCAGGATCCCATGCGCAATGGCTTTGGCTTGGCTGCGCCGACAACCGGCGATCGGGCTACGGTTGATCTGGCCACGCTGGATGATGTGTTAGGGGAGCGGCTAGAGCCGGGCAGCTATCAATGGGGGGTACTGCTGGTGCGCACTACGCCCGCCTACGAGCGGATTCGCTACCTGGGGGGTGGCTGGCGCTTTATCTACCAACGGTGATGAGCAACCACGGATTGCGTGAATTCTACAGATTATGGTTTCTCCGTGCAATTCGCGCAATCCGTGGTTAGTTTAGTGGTTAGAGAACGGCCGCGGCCAGCGCGGCCAAGCCATCCAAATCATCTAGATCCATCCACTGCAACATCACCCGTTGCGCGCCGGCTTCGCCAATTGTGCCCAACTGATCGACCACTTGGTTGGCCGTCCCCACTACCAGGCCGCGGCTGCGCAATGCTTCGGCGCTCTGCTTGGTTTCGCCCAGTTGTGCCTGGACTTCGCTATCGGTGCGGCCAAAGATCACGCGTGTCATCAACGAGCGGCGTACACTGCTCGGTTGCCGCCCGGCCGCCTGTAACAAACCATCCAACTGTTGGCTCAATTCACGGTAGCGCGCCGCGGGTAGAAAAACGCCATTCCACTCATTGGCATAGCGCGCCACCAGCGGCAGCGTCCGCTTTTCGCCATTGCCACCGATCAACAGGGGTGGCCCGGCGGGGCGTTGGGGGCGGGGCAGCAGAATGGCATCTTGCAGGTGATAGTAGTCGCCGCTGAAATCGACCGGCGTATCACTGCCCAGCAGCCGTGTGATCACTTCCAGCCCTTCTTCAAAACGGGCAAAGCGTGCCGGAATTTCCAGCAGATCAAAGCCAAAGTTGGTATGTTCGCGCACTTGCCAGCCCGCGCCCACCCCCAATGTGAGACGGCCACCGGAGAGATCATCGATATCTTTGGCAATGCGCGCCGTAAAGACGGGGTGGCGAAAGGAGATTGGCGACACCATGGGCCCAAATTCAATACGACTGGTATGGCTGGCCAGCCACGTGAAGGATGTCCAAAGCTCCAAAGAATCCAGATCGGGCGCTTCGGCATTGGTAAAATGGTCGGAGCGATACAGCCCGACAAAGCCTAGATCCTCTACCGCACGTACCATCCGTTGCCAGCGCGGCCAGGTGAGGCCATGTTGGCCCTCGAGCATAATTGCAATTTC
>DAOTTR010000778.1:0-37262 GCA_034437715.1 Caldilineaceae bacterium | reverse complement strand
CCTGGCACGTTGGAAGAAGCCGCCTATCCGGATGCCAGCTTCGACGCGGTGACGCTGTGGGATGTGTTGGAGCATCTCCATGATCCGCGGCATGGCTTGCAAGAAATTCATCGCATTCTTCGCAGCGATGGTGTGGTCGTGATCCGTGTGCCCAATTTGGCGAGCTGGGATGCCAAACTTTTTGGGAGCCGGTGGGCTGGCTTGGATGCACCCCGCCATCTATATATCTTTACCCCGGAAATACTCAGCGCGCTGCTCGAAAAGGCGGGCTTTCGAGTGGTAGATCATAGCTGCGCGATTGGCAGCTACATGACCTTCGTGCTGAGCATTCGCTTTTGGCTGACCGCACGCGGTACCGCCGCCGCAACCAAAGAGCGCATTAGCCGCATGCTCTATCATCCAGTGGCACGTTTGATTACAGTGCCATTTTTCTACTTGGTTAGTTTAACACTGCGTGGCCCGCTATTGGTCACGGTTGCCCGTAAAGCATAGGAAGCTGCTATGATCGAAATTCGTCATCTGGCTGTCCGCCAAGGACTATCGACACAAAGCGCGTACGATCAATTTTATCACGAACGCGGTTTTTCGTTGCGCGATTCCTTTTACTTATGGTTGCTGGAACTGATTGCCACGCAACCCGGCGAAAGTTTACTAGATGTGGCCTGTGGCACGGGACGCTTGGTCCAGTTTGCCGCCCAACAGGGGATTAATGTCACTGGGGTGGATTTTTCACATGTTGGCATGCTGGAAAATGCCCAGCGCACGCCCAATGCCAAGTGGTTATTGGCCGATGGTGAATCCTTGCCGATTGCCAATGCTTCGGTAGACTGTATTATGAATATTGGCAGTTTGGAACACTATCAACATCCGCTACAAGGGGTGAAAGAGATTGCACGTCTCTTGAAACCAGGGGGACGCGCCTGTATTTTGCTGCCGAACGCTTTTGGCCTCTTTGGCAATATTCAACATGTGTTGGCAACCGGCGAAGTGTACGATGATGGACAACCGTTGCAACGCTATGCTACCCGTCATGCGTGGCAAACCCTGCTCGAACGGGGTGGACTACAGGTAGAGCGGCTGGTACCGTACAGCGAAGTGAATCTGCCCCGTACCCTGCCCGACTGGTTCTGGCTGGCGCAACGGCCACAGCGGATCGTGCGTTCCATGCTAGCAACCTTTGTGCCCGCGAACTTTGCCAATCAGTTGGTCTTTCTCTGTCGGCGCGCCCCCCAATCGCCCACGAACGAGCCCTATCCCATGTGGGCCCAAAGCTGGTGAAACGCCTGGCCGCGCTGCCGCTTTCACAAATTCTGTTGGCCGTCGGTACGTTGGCGTTTTCTTGTGTTGTGCTGGGCGTGTTGCTCTATCGCGAACGTGCCTTACTCTTACAATTTGAGTGGCACTTCAACCCACTGCTGATTGGTATTGCCTTTCTTGTTTTTTTTGCGGGCCTTGTGATCGCTACCCTAACCTGGGCCAGCCTCATGGCGCGCATGGGCAGCCGTTTGTCCTATGCCACCCATGTTGATTATTATTGTCTATCCCAATTGGCTAAACGCTTGCCCGGTACGCTCTGGTATCTGGCAGGGCGCACCTATCTATACAAACAATCCGGCGAATCGTTGCGCTTGGTCACCTTTGCCAGCAGCATTGAATTATTCATCACCATTTTAGCGGGCAGCCTGACCAGCCTGGTTTTTGCGGGCTATTCGCTTGCCGAACAAACGGCCTTGCCTTTGTGGGGCTGGCTGGGCTTGTCGGGTATGGGGCTACTTTTCCTGCATCCCGCGCCCCTGCATTACCTGCTGCGAAAATTCAAAATTGTTGACACCCCGCGCTTGCACTATCTGCATCTGTTGGGGTGGGTAGCCTGCTATTGCCTGATTTGGATCAGTGGTGGCACGGTCTTCTTTTTGGTGAGTAATAGTGTCATCGCCATTCCGCTATCACAACTGGCCTACTTTATTGGCAGTTGGAGTTTGGTGGGTACCCTCTCGATCCTCGTCTTTTTTTTGCCAAGCAATTTGGGCTTTACCGAAGTTGGCCTGAGCTTGCTGCTCGCCAATGTGATTCCTTCATCATTGGCCGTAATTATTGCGGTTGCGAATCGGATTTTTTTGTTGATCTGCGAATTGGTTGGTATTCCTGTGCTCATCCTGCTAACGCGTTGCTTCACACGTATCATTAAAAAAGCATAACAATTTGGGTATCGATTTTCGGCCCGACCATAATGCGCTTGCCGCCAGGATGGCGGCGCTCCCAGCAAAAAGTCAGTAAAAATATTTTTGAGCCTATCTATCACTTTTGACCTGCTCAATGCCCTGTTACAGGTGGTAGTACCCCATTCGGGTTATCAAAATTGATCTATTTTTCTAGGCAAAATCTTGCAAATAAAGGTTGAACAATACACCATAAAAGGTATTGTCAATGGTGAAGAATTCAGGCACAATGGTTCCAACGACATAGCTCAGTTCATCTATGCACGCTACGGTTGCTATACTGAATGTCTGAATCGATAGTTGCAATTCAAAAAAGTTATCAAGAGTCTTAATCAGTAAGAAGAGGTAGAAAATGAACAAGGTAGCAGTACGCTTACTACTCTTGCTCGCTCTCATGGCCACATTGATTGGTGCAGAGAGTGCAGCAGTATCCGCCCAAGGTGCATTTACGGCTTACACTTCTGGTGTGCAGGTTGCCAACTTGGAAGCGACAGCGGCTCAGATTACGTTGACCGCCTATAACCAAGACGGCACAACCAACGGCTCCCCATTGAGTGACACCATTGATGCCAATGGTTCCAAGACCTACTTCCCAATTGCCAACGTTTCCAGTGGCTTCAATGGCTCGATTGTCGTTTCTTCAAGCAAGAAGATTGCTGCCATTTCCAACATTTTGTCCTCGGACTTCAAAGCCGGCGCTTCTTATGTCGGTCGCGATGCGGGCGCCACGACTGTCCGTCTGCCGCTGTTGAATAAGGGTAACTCGGGCTTCAACACCTGGTTCAGCGTACAAAATGCTGGCACAGCCGCGGCTACCGTCAGCGTTGCCTATAGTGATGGCACAAACGCCAGCGCAACGATTCAGCCCGGCGCGGCCCAGGTCTTCTACCAAGCCAATGAAACCCACAGCGCGACCGTCTTTGCCGGTACGGTGACTAGTACCAACAATCAACCCTTGGTGGCTGCTGTCATTCAGGAAAGTACTTCGGTAATGTTTGCCTACACCGGTTTCACCGGCGCGGGCACACCAACCCCGGTCTTCCCCTTGGTCAATGCCAACAACTCTGGCTATATTTCTGGTCTCCAGATTCAGAATGCTGGCAATGCACCAACTGACGTAACGGTTACCTACAAGAAGTCCTTGGCTGGTACTGACTGCACGGAAACCCAGACCATTGCGGCTGGCGCTTCTAACACCTTTGCCCTCTTCGCCTTTGCCAATGGTGCCAATTCGACCTGTGCCCCTGGTGCTCAATTCGTTGGTTCGGCCAAAGTTACGGGTAACACCGGCAACCAACCCCTCGTCGGGATTGGCAACCAACTGTTGCCTGGCCGCAATGGCGAAGCTTATGGCTCCTTCAGCGTTGCCGAAGCGACCACCAAAGTGGTAATGCCGTTGATCATGGATCGCAACAGTGGCTACTTCACCGGTTTCAGCATCCAAAATGTGGGTACCGCTGCCACAACTGTCAGCTGCACCTTTACGAACAATGCCTATACCGTTCCTGCCACAACGCTGCAACCAGATCAGGCGTTGGCCGACTTGCAGAGTGGTAAGCTTGCCAATGGCTATGTCGGTTCCGGCACTTGTACAGCAGCCGCTGGTGGCCAAATCGTGGGTGTTGTCAACGAACTTGGTGCCAATGCCGCGGCGGACCAACTGTTGGTCTACGAAGGCGTTTCTGCTCAGTAAGCTAAGTTTTGTAGCGCTTTTATAAATCAATGAAAGGGTGACATCGGGGAAGCCCGGTGTCATCTCTTTTATAAGCCACTTTTCAAAAAAACAATGAAGACATCTATGTTCTATCGGATTTTACGCCCACTACTGATTACGCTCTGCCTCTGCCTTGTGCTGGCTGCTTGTTCCGATGATGAGCCCACACCGGCCCCAACCGTTGCCCCCACGGCTACCACGGCCGCAGCCACCGAGGTCCCCGCCGCACAACCTGTGTCGCCACTCGATTCTGCGGTTTCGCCATTGGCTGCGCCTGGTGATTCACCACTGACGACACCCGCCGCAGTGACCGCAACCGTGATTCCAACCACGGTTGCCGAGACGGTGGATGTGATTCCCGCGGCTGGACCACCCGTAGATCCCAAGACGACCGCAACAACCGGTGCGGCAACGGGGCGCATTTTTATCCAGAATGAGCAAGGGTTTCGCCCGGTTCATCATCTGATTGTCGCGCTGGCCGCGGTGATTACTGGCGATGATGGCATCGAACGTGCGGCTGGCTATGACGCGGCGGCCGCACCGCGTGCGGATATTCGCGATGATGGCACCTTTGTGATTGAAGATGTGCCGCCGGGTCGCTATGGTCTGATCCTGGATTATGTCATGGCCCAAATTTTGATCACGGAGCCAGAAAATCCAGCAAATAGTTTGGTCATTACCATTGAGGCGGGTAAGGTTACGGATCTTCAAAACTTGGTCTACCCTGCCTTGGCTCTGCCTGCGGATAGCCAATAAGTCTCCAAAGAAACCGTCCAGAATCGACAAACCGCCGAAATCGGTGATTCGGCGGTTTGTTTTGTCTGCTTGCAACACCATTACCCAAAGATGATGGCGCGCTAGACAAGCTTCATCGCTGCAAGTTGGGTGCATTTCACTTTTTGGGCAGTGTGCCGGGGACGCGCGACAACCAGAGCGGTTTGACAAACGGCACCCCGCGCGTCCCCGGCACACGTTGCGCGCGCGTTCTAAAATTTGCCCTCAAATTGAAATGTACCCCTGCAAGTTGAATTTCTTTACACAATGACCAATTCCTATTATGATGATAACGTTCATTGTTATCATTACTCGGTGTTATTCATTATTGGGTGCAATCGATGCAGATCAGACCTGACAACATAAATCAGCAATAAAAACCTATGTCCACTCAACCCAAAACGACCATTCTTGTTGTTGATGATGAAACGCGTATGGTGCGTTTTGTCAAAATGAATCTTGACCTGGAAGGGTATATGACGCTGGAAGCCAATAATGGCATCCAAGCATTGGAAAAGGTGCGCGATCATAATCCTGATTTGGTGTTGTTGGATGTCGAGATGCCGGGGATGGATGGCTTCGAGACCCTCAAGCGTATCCGCGAAATCAGCGATGCGGCGGTGATCATGGTCACGGTGCGCTCCGATGAGGATGACCGTATCAAGGGGCTGGATTTGGGGGCGGATGATTATGTCACAAAGCCCTTTAGCCCGCGCGAGCTATCGAGCCGCATCCGCGCTGTATTGCGCCGCATTGAGCCCTCGAGTCGCCCAGATAAGCAGATCATTACAATTGACACACGCTTGCAAATCGACCTCCAGCGCCGCGATGTGATCGTCGAAGGCGAGCGCATGAGTTTGCGCCCCACCGAATACCGCTTGCTCTATCATCTCATCCAAAATGCCGGCTGGGTGGTGCCCCATGAAACGCTTTTAACCAAAGTGTGGGGCCACGAATATATTAATGATAACCATTTGCTGCGCCTCTATATTACCTATTTGCGCAAAAAAATTGAGATCGATCCGGCGGATCCCCAATACATTTTCACCGAGCGTGGCCTGGGCTATCGCTTTGTGGACTTTAAGCAGGATGAATAAGCGGTTCGTTTTTTAAATGCATTGCTGTAATTTTTGTCAAACTCTCACTTTGTATGATATAATTAGCAATTGGTGTCGAATCGGCACCAATTGTTTTTAATTTCAGTGAACACGTTCCGGGACCAACAAGCTGGGTGCGTTGATCGAGCAAATGCTGGCAAGCGCTACTGATCTAACGTTGGCTTGAGGGATGAACGGAACGGAAGTTTAACCCATGACAAGGAGTCGTACATGCCAACTGTTTCCATGAAAGAACTGCTAGAGGCCGGTGTCCATTTTGGTCATCGCACCCGCCGCTGGAATCCTAAAATGCGCCCCTTTATCTTTACCGAGCGCAGCGGGATTCACATTATCGATCTGCAGCAAACCATGTTGCGCCTGAATGAGTATATTACCATGATTCGTGAGATCTCGGCCAAAGGTGGCACGGTTTTGTTTGTAGGCACCAAGCGCCAAGCCCAAGCGACCGTCCAACAAGAGGCCGACCGTTGCGGTATGCCCTATATCAATCAGCGCTGGTTGGGTGGTACCTTGACAAACTGGGTGACGATTAAGCAGCGGATTGATTACCTGTTGCAGATCGAGCGCCGCTTCGACGCTGGTGAATTCCGCACCCTGTCGAAAAAAGAACAACTGGGCATTCAACGGGAAATTGAGAAGCTGAATCGCCGCATCGGTGGTCTAAAGACCATGCGCCGTCTACCAGAACTGATTTTCATTGTGGACATTAACACAGAAGATCTGGCTGTCATGGAAGCCAACAAGCTGCGTATCCCCACGATTGCTATGGTCGATACGAACAGCAACCCCGATCTGGTCGAGTATGTCATTCCGAGCAATGACGATGCCATTCGCGCCGTTAAGTTAATTGTGGGCGCAATCGCCGATGCCGTTGAAGAAGGCGCACGCATTCGCGAAGTCGATATGGCCGATCTGGGCCAGGTTAGCCGCGCCGCTTTGGCCGAGCAAGAACAATACTTGGGACCAAGCACGCTTGCCAAATTGAAAGCAACCGTAGAAGATTTCGAATCCTTTGAAGGCGACGAGGCAGAATATGCCGTTGCGATCGACGATGAGGGCGAAGATTATGAAGAGTACGAATTCGAGCAAGCTGACGCCGGTGCGTTTAGCGCGGTGGAATTCCCCGAAGACGAAGAATAACCCTGTAATCGCTTTTTCGATGCAGTGAGAGTTTTACTTGAAAATGCGGTTTTTCGTTCATCATGCTGAACTTTCAGCATGATGAACGAAAAACCGCGCAAATATGCGATACTATTGACGATTACGTGTTTTAGCACAAGAAACCAGGAGTAAAAATTTATGGCAGAGATTAGTGCACAACTGGTTAAAGAATTGCGCGAGGCCACCAGTGCTGGCATTCTTGATTGTAAGAAAGCCTTGACGGAAGTCAATGGCGATTTTGATCAAGCAGTCGAGATTTTGCGCAAAAAAGGTCTTTCGAGCGCGGCCAAGAAGGCAAGCCGTGAAACCAATGAAGGCATTGTCGGTCACTATATTCATGCTGGCAGCAAGATGGCGAGCTTGGTTGAAGTGAATTGTGAGACAGATTTTGTGGCGCGCACCGAGCAATTTCAAGCATTGGCGCGCGATTTGGCGATGCATGTCGTGGCGGCCAATCCTACCTATCTGCGCCGTGAAGATGTGCCAGCCGATATGGTCGCTCGCGAAAAAGATATTTATAAGGAACAGATGGCCAATAGCGGCAAGCCGGCCAGCGTGCTAGAGAAGATCAGTGAAGGTAAGCTGGATAAGTGGTTTTCAGAAGTTTGTTTGTTGGAACAAGCCTTTATTAAGAATCCCGATACGACTATCCAAGCCTTGTTGACCGACGCAATTGCCAAATTAGGCGAAAACATTAAAATTAACCGATTTGCAAGAATCGCGATTGGTGAATAACTAAAAATACCCAGCCAAACGGCTGGGTATTTTTCTATGTGCGCCCATTGAAACGTGGGTTTAGCCAAATGAATACAAGATTATTGGTTCGTGTGATGGGTCTGTGGAGGAGAGATAAATTATGGCAGAGTTGAAATACCGACGCATTTTGCTCAAGCTTGGTGGTGAAGCATTGGGTGGTGAAGGTGGCTTTGGTATTAACCCTCAACAAGCTGAATTTCTGGCCCGCAAAGTAGTTAGCATCATCAACCTGGGCGTGCAAGTAGCCATCGTGATTGGCGGCGGCAATATCTGGCGTGGCAAACAAGATGGCCTGGATCATGGTATGCAGCGCGTCACGGCAGATCACATGGGCATGTTGGCGACAGTGATGAATTCCCTTGCCTTGCAAGATGCCTTGGAACGACATGGCGTGCCAACACGCGTCATGACAGGCATTGAGGTACGCGCCGTGGCCGAACCTTATATTCAACGACGAGCCGTGCGCCACCTGGAAAAGGGACGTGCCGTCATTTTTGGCGCCGGCACGGGCAATCCCTATTTCACAACCGATACGGCTGCTTCGCTGCGCGCCATGGAAATTGATGCTGAGATTCTGATCAAAGCGACCAAGGTCGATGCAGTTTACGACAGCGATCCCAAAAAGAACGCTGGCGCGCGCCGCTTTGATCGGTTGACCTATATTGATGCACTGAACATGCGCGTTGGGGTGATGGATAGTACGGCCATGGCAATGTGTATGGATAATGATCTGCCAATCTGCGTACTAAACCTTTGGGAAGAAGGCTCGCTGGAGCGTGTGGTGGCTGGCGAAGCAATTGGCACGTTAATTACAGCTTAATTCTTAGCCATATTTCATTGCTGATTGGCGTATACACCCTACAAGCTTTTTTCATCTTATCAAATAATTTGCTACAATAGGGAAGATTGGCCTGGAATGATAGCCGGTATAATCGATGTTGGGCATACCGCTGTAGTAAATAGCCCTATTTCCCAAAAGGAGAATCGGGAATGATCAACGAAGTCTTAGCCGATACAGATGACCGTATGCAAAAAGCGGTCGAATCATTACGAACAGACTTAACGTCGATTCGCACAGGACGGGCGTCCCCCGCCTTGTTGGATCGCATCATGGTAGACTACTATGGCATGCCAACGCCAATTCAACAGGTCGCGACGATTTCGGTGCCCGAGGCCCAGCTTCTAAATATCCGCCCATATAGCGCCGGTGATATTGGGGCGATTGAGCGGGCGATTGCGAAATCCGATCTGAATTTAACGCCTAACAATGATGGGCAAAATATTCGCATCGTTATTCCCCAATTAAACGAAGAAAGACGGCGCGACCTGAACAAATTGGTGGCAAAGCGGGGCGAAGAAGCACGCGTTGCGGTACGCAATGTACGCCGGGATGCCATTAATGATTTGCGTGAATTGCAAAAGGAAAGTATGGTCTCGGAAGATGAGTCGCGCCGCGGCCAGGAACGCGTTCAAGAAAAAACCAATGCCTTTATCAAGAAGGTTGATGATGTAATTCGCGAAAAAGAAGAAGAGATTATGACGGTTTAGGTGTTGCCACCAATCCGGTGGATTGCATTCAACTTCAAATTTGCCCAGAATGCAATCACATAGCGATGGTCTGCTTTGCGTAACTACTAGGGGGTGAGTCGGCGCTCACCCCTTATTTTTCGTGACGATCACAGTTTATTATTTTGGTTCACTAGGGAATTAACATGCCAGCGCAGATTGAACAGGTAAATGGTCATACCGAGAAAAATAGCGCCCTGACGGGACTTGAAGCTCAGTCAAGCCGATCGCTGCCCTCCCCTATGCCCAACCATATTGGTATTATCATGGATGGCAATGGCCGTTGGGCTACCGAACGCGGCCTGCCGCGTATTGCTGGGCACCATGCTGGCGTCGAAAATGTGCGACGCATTTTGAAGCAATCTGCCGAATATGGCATTAAAGTGTTGACCATCTATGCCTTTTCCACAGAAAACTGGCAACGCCCGCTCGATGAAGTCAATGGCCTGATGCGGCTGTTAGGGCTGACAATTCAGCGTGAACTCAACGATCTGCACAAAAATGGTGTGCGCGTCTTACACAGTGGGCAGTTGGAGGGGATTAATCATCATCTCCAAACCCAAATCCGCCGTGCGATTGACGTGACCCAACACAACGATCGGGTGGTTCTCAATGTCGCCTTTAATTATGGCGGACGAGCTGAGATTCTGGATGCGCTACGCCATGCGTTAGCCGCTGGCGTTAACCCAAATGAGTTGACCGAAGAGATATTCAGCCAGTATCTCTATACAGGCAATTTGCCCGATCCTGATTTGATTATTCGTACGGGTGGTGAATGGCGTCTGAGCAATTTTCTCATCTGGCAAGCCGCCTACGCCGAATATTATACAACGCCCACCTATTGGCCAGATTTTGACGAAACCGAGTTGGATAAAGCGTTGACCGAATATGCCCGCCGTGAACGTCGTTTTGGACGGGTATTGGAAAAACAAAAGCCCTAGTGTCACAAATGTTCATATAATTGGTCTGAGCCCATGCTGTGATTACACGTATTATTGTCGCGCTGATTGCCCTGCCACTCGTTTTGTTGCCGATTTGGTTCGGCGGCTTTTGGTTTGCGCTCTTAGCACTCGTCATTGCATTGGCCGGTGGGTTGGAACTTTACGCATTGCTGCACACGGGTGGCTATCACCCAGCGACGCCGATCGGTCTGCTTTGGATGACCGCGCTTGTCTTTACGGGCTTGCAACCAGGGATGCCCCTGCTTTCTCCCGTCCTCACGTTAGGTTTGATCGCCACATACGTTTATGTTTTTTTTCAACAGAAAGAACCGATTGGCATTTGGATCGCGACCTGTGCCGGCGCGCTTTACCTGGGCTTTATGATGGGACAGATGGTGGCCCTACGCCATTTGCCCAACGGCTTCTGGTGGCTGGGGCTGGGGCTGCTCATTACGTGGAGCAATGACACGGCTGCCTATTTTGTGGGTGTCACCCTAGGGCGCAATAAGCTATGGCCCCGCCTAAGCCCCAACAAAACGTGGGAAGGGACGATCGGGGGTTGGCTCTGTGCAGCGGCACTCGGCGGCATCAGCACTTATCTGTTGCCGCTACCGCTCACTGTTTGGCAAGGGATTGCGTTGGGTGCCAGTGGTGGGGTACTCGGGTTGCTGGGTGATCTGGCAATTAGTGTGCTGAAGCGTCAGGTTGGGGTGAAAGATTCGGGTAGATTTTTCCCAGGGCATGGGGGGATGTTGGATCGTCTCGACAGTGCGCTTTTTGTCCTGCCGTATGTCTATCAGGTTGCCTTCTGGCTTACGCGTTCCGCTTGAATCGCCTCTTGAAAATATCTGCTACGTTTCTGTCGGTTCTACGCGTCAATTGCTCGGCGCAGTTTGGCTAAATTCTCGGCTGGGGTTGCTTGTTGGTTATAGACAGCACTGCCCGCCACGACAATATTCGCCCCAGAGCGCACAACATCATTGATATTATGCTCGTTGATGCCGCCATCCACCTGTAGATCGCAAATCGGATTCAGCTCTTCCTGCAAGCGGCGCATACGGCGCAACTTGCTCGTGGTCGTCTCAATAAAGCGTTGACTACCAAAGCCCGGATTGACACTCATCACCAATACCAGATCGACAAACGGCAAGATTTCGCGCACCGATTCAACCGCCGTTGCCGGGTTGAGCGCCACACCCACACTGCACCCCAGCTCGTTAATCCGTTGCACGGTGCGATTGAGGTGCAGACAGGCTTCCACATGCACAGTCAGATGATTGGCCCCGGCTTCCACATAATCGGCCAGGTAGCGGTCCGGCTCTTGCACCATCAGATGGACATCAAGCGGCAACGATGTGGCTTGGCGTACAGCAGCGATTACCAAGGGTCCAAAGGTGATATTGGGCACAAACATGCCATCCATGACATCGAGATGGATCGTATCGGCACCGCCAGCTTCGGCGGCGCGGATACTGTCATGCAAGTGACCCCAATCGGCAGTTAGGATCGATGGTGAGAGTTTTACTGGCCGCTGTAGTCTCATATCCGCTACTCACTTTCCAGCTTTGTTTGTGTGGTCGTATTGCTACGCTCTGGGTAAAGTTTCGTTTCGCGCCATAAAGCATTAGTAGAGTCGTTCGCAAATAGGTAGTAAAGACTTGAGTCTTTGTTTGATTCAGAGAAAGACTAAGGCGCTTTCAAAGAAATAAGTATCCAGCGCTTGCCCAACAAAATCATGCGTAGGGGCGGCTGCGCAGCCGCCCCGCGTTTGGCTCGCTGCGAACGGGCGGCGGCAAGCCGCCCCTACTGCATACTTATTTCTTTGCAATGGCCTAAAGTCTTTACTACCAAAGCTATTTTGCACTATTCAGCAATATGATCGAAAAATGTTGTCATTAATTCAGCAACTTTCCACGGCTGGCGAAAGATCAATGCATGTGGCTGATCGGGCACAATATGCACTTCTGCATTGGGCAGCACAGCCGCCATGCTTTCCACAATCAACGGTGGAAAGAATTCATCGCTCGCCCCGTGGATCAGACAGACGGGCATCTGCCATGTACGCAAGGCGGCAAGGGGCAGATCGATGATTGACGCTGGCGCTAGGCGGCGAAATTCGGCTAACAGAATTTCTGCATAGTAGCCCGGATAGTGGTGCGGATCGTGCAGTTGGGCTGTCGTTTCCATCCAGCGCGGGCCGGCGCGAAAGTTTTCTGGTTTTAGACCTTGTTCCTGCCCCGTAACCGCCGAGTTTGTGCTGTAGGTGGTGCTGACCAGCGTGAGGCTGGCCGGTTGGACAAGCTTTTGCTGCACCAACCGTTGGGCGATCATGCCGCCTGCACTACAGCCAGCCAGATGCCCCGACAACGCATCTTCAGCACCCATCAAGGCCGCAAGCTGTTCGGCGATGATGCCATAGTGAAAATCTGCTGGATAGCCCAGAGATCGGCCATGCCCTGGCAGATCTGGCAGCAGGAGCCGAAAGCGCTTTGCCAATTTTTCTAGGAGGGGCCCCCACGCGCTGCGACCTGTGCTCATAAAATTATGCAAGAGTGTAAGGGTCTGGGGTTGTGCCGTAGGTTGTTCGGCTTCGATAATTTCGTAGAAGATCGTCCCCGTTGCCGTTACAAACTCAGGCATCCAATGCCCCCGGTTTGGTCTGTAGTGCATTGCTCAGTGGCGGGGGATCCTGACCAGGCCCTTGCATTTTTGCGCCATAGATCTGGAAAACTTCGGAAATATCGTCCAATGTCAAGAGCCCTAAGAACTGTGCGCCATTCTTGATCGCCACAACGCGACTGCCGCCCGAAACCATTGTTTCCCAGATCATAGATAAATCTTGATTGGGCTTGCCGATGGGAATATCTTCGGCCTTGAGCATGACATCGACAACCCGTGCATCTGGCCCGACCTCCTTGAGCGCATAAATTAAACGCGCCCTCGTCAACACCCCCACAAATTTACCCGACAAATCCATCACAGGGTAATCGGTTTGGTAGCTATTCATGATCAAATCTACAGCGCGGTCTACCCGTTCACTGGTATACAAGCTGACCGAATTTGCGGGTAGCGCCTTGTCAGCCAAAATGTTGCGTAGGACGGCGCGACTTTCGACTGCCTCGCGCTCGGAGCCACCGCCGACATAGATGAAAAAGGCGATTAGCAGCAGAAAAATATTGCCGTTGAGAATGCCCCACAGGGCAAAGAGCGCGGCCATAATCCGCCCAACAAAGACGGCGATACGAGTGGCATCGACATAGGGCAATCCCATTGCCAACAGTGCCCGCAGAATCCGCCCACCATCCATAGGAAACGCTGGCAATAAGTTGAAAATTCCCAATCCCAGATTGGTAATGACGAGATAGAGCAACAAGCTCGCTAAGCCGGGCGATTGCATTTGACTGAGAAACTCATTCGCATTGTCAAAACCGAGCACCCCATTCTGCGTCCCACGCACCACCAACAAGAGCGGCAAGAGCAACCCGGCGATCACAAAATTGACCAGTGGCCCAGCAATTGCAATCAGAAATTCTTGCATGGGCTTGTCTGGCATGCGCTCCAGGCTGGCCACACCGCCAATCGGCAGCAGGGTAATGTGGGGAACATTGATCTTGAAGCGTTTGGCAACCAATGCGTGGCCAAATTCATGCAGCGTGACACAGACAAAAAGCAGCAAAATAACCAAAATGCCATAGAGCGCACCGTTCAGCCAGTTGGTTGTGCCAGAACTATAGGCAAAGGCCCCATAGGCCAAAATCAACACAAACGACCAATGCACACGGACTTCAATGCCAAATAGTTTGAATAATGTTATTGAGGTTCCCACATCTACTCCTTGTTCTATTCTCCGGAATTCTATACCCTCCGGTTCTATTTTTCGGGGCGCTATTCCCCAGCCATCTATTCGTCGCCATCTATTCGTCGCCATCTATTCGTCGGGGAGAAGGGGGACGACCCCTTCTGGATGACATTGTGGACAGGGACAGCTCGCGCGTAACAGGACAAATGTATAAATGCCTGTATCATGATTGTCTGTCCAGCGCAAGCGAATGGCATAATTGCCGACTAATTCGGCTCCGGCAATTTGGGTGCTGGGCAGTGGTCCAGAAGCTAATTTTAAAAAATCGGTTTCCAATGCCGCAGTACGCCGTTCTTCGCGACAGGTGGCGCAAGGGCAGTTGGCGCGCAGCCAACGCAGGGCATACTCGCTGCGATGGTTATCGGCCCAAGTGATAGTTAGCTGACTGGCAGCGCGATCGATTGCAATATCACGGGGCTTTTGGATCGTCATAAGAGATTCATTTCACTGACCTGCGTTGTTCGGCGCTGGATTTTTAATTTCTTCAACATTGCGTTGGGCTGGATTGCCCTGGGGTGGGCTCCCGGCGGGTGCAGTATGTTTCCCCATTAATAGACCTTGGAATAGCTCAATCGGTAATGGAAAAATAATCGTACTATTATTTTCGACGGCAATTTCAGACAAAGTCTGCAAATAGCGTAATTGCAAGGCACCCTGTTCAGTTGCCATGATGCGTGCCGCCTCTGCCAACTCGCGCGAAGCTTGCAATTCACCTACAGCATGAATCACCTTGGCGCGTTTTTCGCGTTCAGCTTCGGCCTGGCGGGCCATGGCGCGCTGCATGGCCTGGGGTAGCTCTAAATCCTTGATTTCGACAATGCTGACTTTGATCCCCCAATTTTCGGTCTGTTCGTCGATAATCTGCTGTAGACGGCGATTGATATCATCGCGCTTGGAAAGCAACTCATCCAATTCACTTTGGCCCAATACAGAGCGCAAGGTGGTTTGGGCGATCTGCTGGGTGGCCAATAAATAATTGGAAATATTAACGACCGCGGCCACCGGATCGATCACGCGGAAGTAGCAAACGGCATTGACCTTGACCGTCACATTATCCATCGTAATCATTTCTTGCGTGGGGATATCCAATGTAACCACACGCAGGTCTACACGCGTCATCTGGTCTATTACAGGAATAACGAAAAAGAGACCTGGCCCTTTGGCCGCGATCACCCGACCTAGCCGAAAAACAACGCCACGCTCATATTCATTGACAATCTTGATCGCTGAGCGCAGAACTACCAGCAATAGGACAACGACAACAATGCCGCCAGGCAAATTTTCGAGAAGATTCATGCTTTCCCCCCCATTTGAAATTTCAAGCTTATGCCTATCATTATACCCAATGATTGACGCTATGACAACCCATTTTTTAGGAAGATTGGCCAGGTATCACCTTTGGTAAATTGATTAACGATTTATACTGGAATCAGCATGAAAACCGGTGTTTGATGCAGCCATGATCAGCGTGCCTGGGACTGACCAGGAAACGTTCGCAGTGCAGATCTACGCTTGGTCAGTCCTCGGCACGCTAGCGCTGAACGCCGGTTTTCAAAGTGAACTCAGTGTAAAGCCATTTCAAAATTGAAAGATCCACGAAGTTGTGCATCGCATGTGGTCACATGGGACGCAGCGCGCCCAACCGGCATTGCGACGCCACCCAGTGTGTACCCGATCGCAACGAGTACCACATGCGATCCCATTGAGCCATTATTTCTTTGCAATGGCCTAATCGTGTTGTTCCTGCATCACTTGGCACCAGGATATACCGCAATAGCTCATAGATAATAATGCATTACCAGGGCAAATGGCTGCAAATTTTTATCATCTATGGCATTGCTCAATATACGTGCATTTCTACTCACCAGACAAGCGCGGTGAGTTTTTGTTGAGGAACCACACGATTCATTATACCTCCTTGATCACCGATTGTTTATGAGATGGGTCACAATTCTATCTCGATTACATTACCTGAGAATATGGTAAGGTAAGATTAGTCATGATTGGTAGGTGTAGCTGCTCGCGCCTGCCTTCTAATCGGTAAAATCCGTAAAAGTCATCTATACGCTCGCGTGCATTACCGGGCTTATTGGTATGGCTTTTCAATGGTTCGTCTATAAGATCTGTAACACGCGAATGGGTGCCGACTTGGGCAGATAGTGTCTGCCTTCGTCTAGTTCAACGGTGTTGTTTTTTAGATTAGAGATTATTCCGATTTGTTCTTTGAGCGACAAAACAGGGTGCGGTGATTCTTGTAGGTGCGGTTTGTAACCGCACAAAATTGGTTTGACCCTGATTGTGCGGTTTGTAACCGCACCTACGAATGCACAAAATTAAATCGGAATAAGGTCTATTATATAACTGGAGTTGTCGTTCTACTTATGACCAAACCAAAACTTATTCAATTCCTGATCCTGCTCTTTTTTATCAGTGCAGTTACAATAGGAATCTTCTTTCTGGTAAGTGTTCAACTCAATTCGTTTATGAATAATAGTGGTGTTACGGTTGCGGTGACGAATAGCACGATTGTGAACGTGCCCACCCCACCCCTTGTGCCCACTGTTACCATGTTTGCCCTTACCCTCGATCTGCTGGAAACAGTGCCGCCTACGGCCACATCGGCGATATCTGTGGCCGCATTGTCTGCCCCACAGGTGCCCGAGCTTGCCCTGTCAACAACGGCCACGACAGGGGTTGTTAACACAGATTTGGTTAATATCCGGAGCTATCCCAGCTTAGTCGGCGAAGTAGTGGGACAAGCCAGGCAGGGTACGCAGGTACAAATTATCGAAACCAGCAATGATGGGCAATGGTTTCAGGTCTGTTGCCCATTGGGTACAAGCGAAAGCAGCATCCAAAGTTGGATCTCGGTAGAGTTTATTGATATAGCACCTCAACCCGCAACGCTAGCCACTGTAGCGACAACGACCAATTCCACACCTGGCGTATCGGCACCGGTTACCACGGACAACAGCGGCATCGGGGCCACGGTTACAAGTGCCCTGGTCAATGTACGCAGTGGCCCAGGGACAAGCTATGCAACGGTGGGGCAGGTGGGCGAGCAGACACAAATTCGGATCACAGGGCGCAATGAAGCGGGCTCCTGGTGGCGAATCTGCTGCCCACTTGGCGTGCCAGCAGAAAGTTGGATCAGCGCCGAGTTGGTGACCTTGGCCGTTTCCCAAGTAGAAGCAATGACGCAAGCCCCGGTCATCGCTGTCCCGCCTGAGCCCAGCGGAATACCGACAAGTGTAGCCAGTACGGCTACACCAGTACTGAGTTCCCCATAATGGGCCCATTACACTGAACGATAGATGCTAAAGCGCAGCTTGTAGATTGCTGGATGGAATCACGCTTATTTGCTAAAACTCTTCGGAATGCATATAAATATGACAACTTATAAAGCACTGGATTTTTGCCTTTTCAATTGACCACTAAAAGAGCGCAAAATTTTGTTAATCCGTGATTAACAAAACTCCCGATTTTTTCACTACCTGGGGATAACTCTGGGGGTAACCAGGGTCAACAGGGGAGAACTCCTACTATGCGATGGGGAAAGTTTTAACCAATGCGCAAAGAAATAGCGCGTTTTTGGGCACAACCTTAAAGATATTGTGTCTTTTTTCGGGCCAATTTTTTGCTATGTAGGTTGTAACAAAATTTTCACTTCTAGATTTAGTGTAGAACAAGTGTTCCGTGCCCATAAAGTGTGATTTTGGCCTTGAAAATCATGCTTTATGCGTCTCTATAAACATTGGCATAAGAAAAAAAGTCTGCTACACTTACCAACAGTTATTCGCTAGCGCACTTTGGTAGAAGACTTCGTAATTGTCTAGTCGATTTTGTCTGTTAGATTATACTAATAGATCGATCATAGTAACCCAGTTTGCTCTGCATAGTAGATCGCAGTGCCTCTAGGAATAACTGTTGAGATTTAGTGGGTTTATTGCCTGCTTCTGCAGAAAGACAGCATCTACAGAAACAGTTGTCGCTTAATTTCAGTGAGACTTTTCATTCACCTCTTTGTCACTTTGGATTCTGTGCAAATTCAAAGTGATTGATAAAACAGCGTAACCTATTTATTATTTTTATGCGTCTTGCCACCGCCTCTCTTTCGCGCGCAGTGCGTTCGGCGGTGGTAGTTTATCACGACGAGGTTTTTTATGAACTCGTCGGTATAATTTCATCGTTGTTGTAAGCCAAAGTGGGCGTTTGCTACGAATAAAACGCCCACTTTTTTACAAGTCAGCCATCCAACGCCTGCATCCTTTGCGGATGGCGCAAAATTATTGAAATGATCCAAAGCATTGCAGCTCGCCCACTAGGGGTAGGGCTGCAAACTTTCTGTGGCACTAATATATATCGAATATATATCGAATATATATCGAATATATGTCGAGTTATTTATCGGTTCTGTCTCGGCATCGGAGGAATTTTGTGACTTATCATTCAACGCTACCCCGTTCTCACCATTATGCTATGGCTGATTTATCTGGGACTGCTTCATCTGGAGCAGCGAGACAGCAAGAACGGTTATTATCTTATACCGCCGACTCTGTCAAAGACAATGGTGAAGAAAATTGTGTAGCGCATATCCCTACGCACCCTCTGCCCGATGACGAGCCGAGTCTGTCTAAAGAAAAACAAGTTGAGGATGGAGCCGCACAATCCCCGATCGATTGGCCCCAAGCGCCGGCTGCAGAACGCCATGAATTCGACGCGCATGTTGTGTGGCAAATGCTCCTCAGCGAGTTGGCGCTGCAAATGCAGTCGGCCACCTACAACACCTGGGTACGTGACACTTGGGTCATCGCGTATGAGGATGGCGAATTTATTATTGGCTTGCCCAATGCCTATGCGCGTGACTGGCTAGAGAATCGGCTGCGCCACAAAATCAAGCGTGTGCTCAGTTCACTCATTCATCGTTCTGTGCAGGTTCAGTTCCGGGTCTGCCCCCATCCAATTAGCGACTCACCCAACACAACACATGGCCCGCTCTATCAACCAGCCCAAGATGTTGATGCCAAGGGACAGGTGCCGTCACAAAAAGTTCAGCCACAAAGAGATGCGCGTTCAGCCGCGCCCGCGCCGCAGCCGCTGGCCACGCGGCAACCCGCATCCGGCAATCATCAACAGCAGCTTGCAGGTAATCATTCCAATAATACACCGAACAATCATGCGAGCTGGCCTGCGCAAAATCAACCGATTACCGCCAAAAGTCAACTGAATAGCTACTATACCTTTGAATCATTTATTGTCGGCAGTCATAATAAACTAGCCCATGCGGCCGCCGAGGCGATTGCCGAACGGCCTGGTCAAAGTTTTAATCCACTCTTTGTCTATGGCGGCGTGGGGCTGGGGAAAACCCATTTATTACATGCGATTGGGCAACGCGCGCTGCACAGCGGGTATCAAATGTTATATTGTTCATCGGAACAATTTACCAATGAACTGATCGGCGCGATTCGTAACCAAAATACCGAAGAATTTCGCAACAAGTATCGCCAAGTGGATATTTTACTCATTGACGATATTCAATTTATTGCCGGCAAAGAAAGTACCCAAGAAGAATTTTTTCATACCTTCAACTATCTCCATGCCGGCGGGCGACAGGTCGTGCTGAGCAGTGATCGCCCCCCCAAAGCCCTGGCGACCCTGGATGATCGCCTGCGCAGCCGCTTTGAAGGGGGGTTGCAGACCGATATTGCACAGCCAGATTTTGAAACGCGTGTGGCAATTTTGCAGTCTAAAGCCAATCGCATGAATGCGGCCGTGGATCACAGCGTACTCATGATGGTGGCCGAGCGCGTCGATAGCAATATTCGCGAGCTAGAAGGGGCGCTCAACCGGTTGATTATTCAAGCGCGCCTAATGAACAGCCAATTGACCTTGCATTTGGCGACCTCGATTATCGACAATTTGGCACCCGAGCGCTCGCCCTGTTCACCGGACACGCTGATTCGCATCGTGGCGGCCCATTTCAAGTTGATGCCTGAAGAGTTACGTGGACGGAAACGCACCAAAGAGGTTGCGAATGCCCGGCAAATTGCCATGTTCCTGCTGCGCGAAGAACATGCGCTCTCCTTGCCGGTCATCGGCCATCACTTGGGGGGGCGCGATCACAGCACCGTGCGCTATGGCGTTGAAAAAGTGGCCGCCGACTTAATGGAAAATGAAGAGTTGCGCCAAACCATTACCGCTTTACGCGACCGAATGTATATTCCGTTTTCCACATAAACAGAATCGCGTGCAAAGCGGTAGTTTTCTGGGAAAACTACCGCTTTTATATTTTGCCACGCGCAGGTGACGATTTCTGTGCGCTTGTTTTCACCTGCTCTTTGGCCCTAGTAGATCCCGGCGTAAATAAGGTACCCTATTTTTACCATGATGTACACGAGTAACGTGCCTGATTAACTGCCGTGGTATCTACGCCCAACTGTACTAGGGTATTCGCTTCTTGGTCAATTTTTGCTGATTTGTTTCTATGCAATCCCATGCAGATAGTACCTGTCTCTCGGTACTTTTGCAATATTAGTCTAACTACAGTACACTACAGCATAGCGCAACTATTGCATTGGAACTTATCAATGGACGCCTACCTCGCTACTTGGTTTGATGGATGAAACAGCGCCTCATCTGGAGTATGGCATGAGCAAAGATGGTCGCCAGAAAGCCTTGGAAACAACCCTGGCTGGCCTCAATAAGCGGTTTGGTGAAGGAGTGGTCATGAAGTTGGGCACAGCAACCCGACTACAGGTTGAAACCATTCCTACCGGCAGCCTAAGCCTCGACATTGCGATCGGGGTGGGCGGCGTACCGCGCGGGCGTATTATTGAGATCTATGGGCCGGAAAGCTCTGGAAAAACAACCCTCTGTTTACATATCATTGCCGAAGCCCAAAAAAATGGGGGTATCTGCGGTTTTATTGATGTGGAACATGCGCTTGATCCGGCCTATGCGAAGCGGATTGGGGTGAATGTCGACAATCTCTATGTCAGTCAGCCGGATACGGGTGAGCAGGCACTAGAAATTACCGACGCACTGGTTCGTTCGGGGGCCATGGATGTGGTGATCGTCGACAGTGTCGCGGCCCTTGTTCCTCGTGCTGAGCTCGAAGGCGACATGGGGGATAGTCATATGGGGTTACAGGCGCGCCTGATGAGCCAAGCCCTACGCAAGCTCACCGGGGCCGTAAAATCTAGCGGAACCTGTATGATTTTTACCAACCAGCTACGGCAAAAAATCGGGATCATGTTTGGGAATCCTGAAACAACCACTGGTGGCATGGCGCTCAAATTCTACGCCAGCGTGCGTCTAGATATCCGGCGGATCGAGTCGATCAAGCAGGGTAATGAGGTGATTGGGAATCGCACACGTGTAACTGTTAAGAAAAATAAAGTAGCCGCCCCTTTCAAGATTGCCGAGTTTGATATCATGTACGCTGAAGGCATCAGCACCATGGGTGACCTGGTCGATCTTGGGGTCGAGTACGATATTTTGACAAAACGTGGGGCCTATATCCGCTATAATGAAGAGCTGATTGGTCAAGGCCGCGAAGCAAGCAAGAGTTATCTGACTGCCAATCCACACCTTGCCTTGGAAATCGAACAACTGTTGCGCGCCAAGGCTGGATTGCTCGGTAATTCGGCAGAAGTGTTGCTGAATGATCGCCATACACCAATCAACACTACCAATCTTGATCAGGAAAGTTTGGCAGTAGATGGGTAGTCACGCTTGCGCTATCCGCTTGACAGTTGTCATCGCCGATCAACCATCGGTAGGGTTGCTCCAAGCGCTGATATGTTCCAAAGCAAAGCAAGAGACAGATTCCGATTGTGCCTAACCACGGTACAGTTGTAATCCCGTTCTATTTAGTATCTAGTAGACCGCAGTTGTTCCGGATAGGGTCTACGACCTGCCGTTGTCATCGGGTACCCTATTGTGTGCGACCCCGAGCACGAAATTGCGGTGTGCTGAGTATAGGCGTTTTAGATCGG
The DNA here is from genome assembly GCA_034437715.1 of Caldilineaceae bacterium. Lineage (GTDB taxonomy): Bacteria > Chloroflexota > Anaerolineae > Caldilineales > Caldilineaceae > JAHBVH01. The sequence continues at coordinate 15,157 of DAOTTR010000778.1, read as the reverse complement.
TTGGGGCCACGCGTTCTACGTTAGATCACCTGATGTAGCAAGAACGAGGCAAGAAAACCGCCAAGACTAACTCGCTTATTGTGCGCTGTGGCTTCGGCTACAGCGTTTTTGTTTATACTTTTACTTGCGATAGACGACAAGGAAACTTACTTACAAGGAACTCGATCTTATGGGCAATACGATTCTAACCATTGCGCTACTCATCGCATTCTCCATGATTAGCGCAGGTGCTGCCGCCTATCTCGCCTTTAAACGCGGTAAGGAAACCGGCATAGACACCGAAAAGGAACGCCAAGCCGCGCTGCGCCAGAGTGCTGAAGAAGAAGCCGCACACATCATACGCGACGCAGAAACCCAAGTCAAGCAGATGCGATTGGAGATCAAAGAAGAAGAAGTACGCCAACGCAATGAGATGGAAGCGGAACAAACCAAGCGCCGTAAAGAAGTAGAACGCACCGAAGAACGCCTGCAAAACCGCCTGGATAACGTCGAACGCAGATTGGAACAGATCGAAAGCCGCGAACGCAAACTCAACCAACGCGAAAGCAAACTCGATCAACGCACGGCCAAAGTTGTTACCCTGGAAGAAGAACGCTTGGTCGAATTACAACGCATTGCGCAAATGTCGCAAGACGAAGCGCGCCAAGTACTGCTGGCCGAGGCCGAAAAAGGCGCACGCCACGACATGGCGCGCCTCATCCGCGAGGTCGAAGCCGAAACCCACGAAGAGGCCGATCGCCGGGCGCGCAGTATCATTACCATGGCCATCGAACGCCTGGCCAGTGAACACATTTCTGAATATACAGTGAGCAGTGTTGATCTGCCGTCAGACGAGATGAAGGGGCGCATCATTGGGCGGCAGGGGCGCAACATTCGTGCGATCGAACAAGCGCTGGGCGTCGATCTGATTGTGGATGATACACCAGAAACGATTATCATCAGCAGCTTTGATCCCGTGCGGCGTGAAGTGGCGCGCATGACGCTGAGTAAACTCATCACCGATGGGCGGATTCATCCGGCGCGCATCGAGAAAGAGGTAGAGAAGGCGCAGCAAGAGATCGAACGTGTGATCACCGAGGCCGGCGAATATGCTATGCTCGAAACTGGCGTGCAAGGCTTGCATCGCGAAATTCAGCGGCTTGTGGGGCGGCTCAAATTCCGTACAAGTTATGGGCAAAATCAACTCTACCATGTGATCGAAACCTCGCACCTGGCCGGTATGATTGCCCAAGAACTGCATGCCAATGTCGCCGTCGCCCGCATGGGCGGCTTGCTGCATGATCTGGGCAAAGCCGTCAGCCACGAGATCGATGGCCCACATGCGATTGTCGGGGCCGAGATCGCCAAACGCTATGGCGTGAATGAGGCAGTGGTCAACTGTATTGCCAGCCATCATGGCGAAGTCGAGCCACAATCCATCGAAGCCGTGATTGTGGCCGCAGCCGATGCGATTAGCGGTGCCCGCCCGGGGGCCCGCCGCGAAAGCCTGGAAACCTATATCAAGCGCGTGACCGCGCTCGAAGATATTGGCAATAGTTTTGCCGGTGTCAGCCAGACCTATGCTATTCAAGCGGGCCGCGAGGTACGTGTGCTGGTGCGCCCAGAAGATGTGGATGACTTGACTGCGATCACCATTAGCAAAGAAATTGCCAAGAAGATTGAAGATAATCTGCAATACCCTGGCCAGATCCGGGTGACCGTGATTCGTGAGACGCGGGCTACTGAATATGCTAAGTAACGACTGATTCTACTTGAAAATTTCGTTTATTTTCAAAGCCGCGGCATACAATTGCCGCGGCTTTTTTATTTGGCGAACGTAACGATTCACCCCTCTCGCGCCGAGAGGGCACCCACTCCCTATCGTATGGGCTAACCATTACCCACATCTTTGGGTACCAGAGAGGGCGAGCGTGCCGGGGACGGCCCAGCGGCATGACGGCACTCCGCTATGTTGTTGGGCCGTCCCCGGCACGCCTTCCCTACTGCCAACTTGTGGGTAAAGGTTAGGGCGCAGGTTGGGAGAGGGTAGCCTGAATCGTGACTGGCGAACATTAGACCTTATTCCGATTTAATTTTGTGAATGCGTAGGTGCGGTTACAAACCGCACAAAGCTGACTCCACCCTGATTGTGCGGTTACAAACCGCACCTACCAGAACCACCACACCCTGTTTGTTTTGTCGCCCAAAGAACAAATCGGCATAATCTCTATTGTTATTCTGCCCCAATAGTGTAAACAACTTGTAAGGCGAAAATTTCAATAATGCGGTTATAATTTGTTTTAGCAAAGACAGTTTGCGCAGTAACGTTTCGGTTACGAAGGCAATCGCATTGCAAGCATCCTGTAAGCATTTATTTTGAAGCAGCAGCGTCATAGAGTATAGCAAATGTCTTGCAATGTTTGATCTAGCGTATCTTTGGATTTCTATCTTCGTCCAAAGATAAAAAGACCGGTCTTTTCGCTAGTAAGGTAGTTTCAGATCTACAGTACCGCAGCCCTGTCATAAATTGCATGCAAAATTTAGTGATGACAGGTGCGGTACAACGACTCGTAACCAGGCTAACACACATCGACGTATCTTATTGAAGGAGGCAACTTTATGGCTGAGCTAATTCGAGTCTCTGCCCAATCACGTTCTACGGCTGTTGCGGGAGCGATTGCCGGTGTCATGCGCGAAAACGAGCATGCTGAAATGCAAGCCATTGGCGCGAGTGCGGTCAACCAGGCGATCAAAGCGGTGGCGATTGCCCGTGGCTATCTAGAGCAGGATGGTATTGATCTGGTAATTGCACCGACATTTACGGAAGTAGAAATTGAGGGGAACGAACGCACCGCTGTGCGCATTGCGATCTATCGACGCCCGCAATCGCTATTGAGTATCCTTGCGGTCCCTCACCGCAATGGCACGCCTACCCTAGCGATTGCGTAAGATCGCTATACTCCCTTCATCCAGTAAAATTTAACGTCAATTAAAAATAAGTAACGATTCAGGCAGCGGTTTGCACGCTGGAACGCGCCCAGGGGCTCCCGATCCTGGCGGCATGTACATTATTGCCGCCAGGATGGCGGTGTTCCCGGCTAAATCGTTACGACAATAGAGTCCTTGGCTACGCGCGGCGGCCACGACGGCGACGGGGTTTGTTCGGGTCGGACGTTTCGCCTGACGGCGCTTCGCTAGCTGACTCTTGGGCGTTGGCTTGCGGTTCTGTGGCGGCGCGTTGGCGTTTGACACGTGCATTATCTTCCTCGGCACCGGCTCGGCGTTTGACTGTACAACCGCCACATGTGCTACAGCCACCGCCACTACTACTTTTGCTGGAAATCAGTTCGCTCACGGGAAATTCGGCGATCGCATTGCTCTCTAGCAACACGGTGACGGTCTCCTTGAGCGGATGCAGATGGCGGACGCGGCCGGCGCCTTGGGGGGTTACAACCTCCGCGCCCAATTTGGGCATTTTGCGGTTTTGCTCTTTGTATACTTCATCTTCATAGGACAAACAGCAAAGCAGGCGACCACAAACACCGCTGATCTCTTCGGGGTTCAGGGGAAGTTGTTGATTTTTCGCCATACGAATGCTGACCGGTGTAAATTCACGTAGCCAACTGGTGCAGCAAAGCTGGCGCCCACACTTGCCCACGCCATCCAACAATTTGGCTTCATCACGCACGCCAATCTGGCGCATCTCAATGCGCGTGCGGAAGATGCGCGCTAATTCGCGTACCAACAGGCGAAAATCGACGCGATTCTCTGAAGAAAAATAGACCAACAGCCGCCCGCCGGTATAGTTATAATCGCAGCGCACAATTTTGATATCCAACTCATATTCTCTGGCCTTGCTGCGACAAACGGCCAGTGCTTCGCGTTCTTTGTGCGTCCACAGATCCTTCTGCACCAGATCCCACGCCGAGGCGCGGCGCACAATGCTTTTCATTTCGCCTACGACATCGCGCGCCTCGATGGTATGGGGAACTTCAACGATCTGGGCAATTTCGGCCCCTTTGGCTGTTTCGACAATGACAAACTCGCCACTTGCCAGATCCAGCAAATCATTTGCGCCAAAGTGATAAATTTTGGTAACAGGATTAAATTGAATTCCAACAACTATGGGCATTATCTATATGACTCCTCGTCACTTGATCCAAACTGAGTTGACCACACGCTCAAGCGAGCGCGAGGGGTATAGAACGAGAAAATTGCGGTCATATATTCTCGTCCTTCTGGCTTGCCATTGCTGACTGAGCATTGCTGCGTTACGCACTTACCAATGGCAGTTTGAGGATTAACACTTCTAGGGCCAGGCGTGTATTGATCGTATGTTGTAAATAGGTTTCGATACGTTGTAGCGTGCGCAAATAGTCGCGCACGATTTTGCTGGGCACGGCATCGGCCTGCCGTTGTAGCACCGCCGTTTGATCAATGTTACTACAGCTCTCTACACAGCCCGATTGCACCAACAAGACATCGCGCCACCAAGTCGTCCACAAGTCGATCATCGCAAAGAGGTGGCGGCTGGTGAAGGTGCTAGCGCTTTTTTCGGCAAAGAGCAGCCGCTCGACTGGATCGGCCGCGCTCAACTGCCACAGGGTTTGTAACTGGGCCAGCCGCTGATCTGTCTTGTCCGACTGCTGGGCTTGGTTGACGGCCCACCCCAACCGACCCCGTGCCAGCCGGCCCAACAGCGTGGCTTCGACTTCGGCAACTTGCCATTTTTGCATGAGCGCTGCCACAATTGTTTCGGGAGCAAGCGGTCGCAGTTCGAGTACCTGACAGCGACTGACAATCGTTGGCAATAGGTCATTGCGATCCAGCGCTGTTACACAAAAGAGGGCGAACGCGGGCGGCTCTTCCAGCGTTTTTAAGAGCTTATTGGCAAAGCCATCATTCGCCATGTGCATGTCTTGAATGAGAAAAACTTTATACTGCCCCTCCATCGGTCGGAGGGCAACATCATGGATAATCTCGGCGGCTTGCTCGACGCGCAACATGCCCCCGATGCGATCGATTGCACCGTTTTTGTCGATTGGCTGAATCACGCGAAAATCTGGATGATTGTCACGCGCCATCAACTGGCAGGCACGACAGTGGCCACAAGGCCGCTGCTGGGCGTGCGTACACAACACGGCGCGTGCAAAGACGCGCGCAAGCGTGCGCTTGCCCACCCCTTGCGGACCAAACAAGAGATAAGCATGGCGCAAGGATGCCCGCTGGTGAGGCGTATCATTGGCGCTGACTGGCTGCGCGAGTTGCTGTAGAAACTGGGTGGCAGCTGTATGACCATCGATCGGCCATTGGGGATCATCATTCATCACTGCATTATATCACAGATGAAAATAGCCATCAAACATGTTATAATGGCAGGCATGAAAGCACACACATCCTGCAAACGGCGCTACAGCACAAATCGTCTAAATGATGGGTTCCCCTTGATCACAGGAATGATCACAGGGAAACGGCATAGACATGTTGGGTTTTGGCTGCTGATTGGCTGGGTATGTTTCAACCTGGCCGGTTGCCAACAAGCAGACGCAACACCTGTGCTGCCGCCGGTGGCCGTCGCGACCGCGGCCACAACTGTCGCACCACCGGCGAGTAACGGCCAAGAGTCTGGGGTCATCAATAATGGCGACCGCCAACTGGTGGTCTGGGTCCCAGAATTTTTTCAACCGCCAGGAAGCACCCCGGTTGCCGTACTCGAAGATGTCTACGAACAATTTCGGCTCAATCACCCTGGCGTGCATCTCGATTTACAAATCAAAGCAGAGGATGGCGACGCCAGTCTGTTCAACTATTTACGCTATGCCCAAAACATGGCCCCTACAATTTTACCCGATGTGGTGCTGCTGGAGACTGCGCAACTTTGGCAAGCTGCTGATCTGGGGCTAATTCAGGGGGTTGACTGGCAAGCCTTACCTCGCACACCAGATTTCTTCCCTTTTGCGCGTGACGCAGCCCGTTATCAAGAAAAAACGCTTGGCATTCCCTATAGTGCCGATATCATTCATTTGGTCTATCACGCGCAACAAATTGAACAAGCGCCGCTCACATGGGCGGAGCTGATGACAAGTGGTAGGCCCTATCTTTTCGCCGCTGGCAAGCGCGTACAACCCAATGAGTCGCTGTTGCTGCAATATATCGGCGCAGGTGGGCAACTTGCTGAAAATGGTACGGTGAACAATTCAACCGCCCTGACGGCGTTGTTTACATTTATGGCGCAGGCCAAGCAACAAAGTATGTTGCCAGACGGTATTGTGGAAATTAGAAGTTTGGATACAGCATGGTCAACCTTTGAGGCCGATTATGCGGGCTTTGCCGACACTTCTGCCCGTTTGGTATTAGCGCGCCGACAGACGTTGGATCAGTTGGGTTTTGCGCCTGTGCCCACGGCCACGGGTGCCACGCTGACGATTGCCCGTACTTGGGCCTTTGCCGTGGTTACGGCAGATGCGCAACAACAACAACTGGCGCTGGATCTGATTGCGCAGCTCCTGGCACCTGCTGTTCACAGCGCCTGGAGTCGTTCTACGGGGCAATTGCCAACCCAAACGACTGCCTATGTGGCAGCGTTGGACGCTTCCCTCTATTATGAATTTTTACAGCGCCAGTTGGATGTGGCGATCCCCATTCCCAATGGACGCCCTTTTGCCGATTTTGCGAAACGCTTACAGCAAGCGCAAGAATCGGTATTGCTCGATCAATTAACCGTTGAAGACGCGGTTACGTTTGTACAAACAACCCCTTGAATCGGTATCGTTTTATAGCTTCGCCAACAGTAACTGTTCAAGCGCAACGGCTGCCCCATCCTCCTCAATCGAGGGCGCGATCCAATTCGCAATGGCTTTGAGCCCCGGTGAGGCATTGCCCATTGCCACGCCATACCCAGCCGTTTGCAACAGCGGAATGTCATTATCGTTGTCGCCAATCGCCAGCACACGCGCTGGATCCACCTGTAATAGTTCACATAGGTGCAACAGACCTTGGCCTTTGTTGACCCCGCGCGCCATACCCTCGACCAGGCGCGGATGGCTGCGCGTGATATAGAGGGTGTCGCCAAAGCGTTCGACCAAGGTCGGGAAAATATCCGCTTCAATTTCAGGATTATTATCGCTCAAAAACTTCATCGGCGGTCGCGCATTGGGGGCACGCAAGAGTGGCTGGAATTGGGGCTGTAGCGTGCGCGGTGTTCCAAAAATGTGATCATGAAAGGTGCGGTCAGCAACATCCGCGGCCCAGCGATTTTGGTATAAGCCGGTATGGCCTTCGGCGTCGTTGATGTAGAGCGTTGTAATGGTAGCGGTGGCAGCATCCAACCAGGCAGCGATTTCTTGGGCGATTGCCATGGGAATGCTGGTCTCGGCATAAATTTTCCCCGTGCGCGGATCGCCGACCACGCCCCCATGCGCGGTAATGACAGGATGGGTTAAATTCAGATAGGCCGCGTTGGTGCGCACATAATCGAGCGTGCGCCCCGTGCCAACGGTCAGAGGAATGCCACTTTCCTGGACTGCGGCAATCGCGGCGCGTACGCGGGGGGTGGCAACACCGGCGTGGAAAAGATCTTGAACGGTGCCATCCAGGTCCAGCACAACGAGATCAAATGGGAGGGATCGAGACATGCATCATACCTATCGAAGTTGTACTGCCAAGCCAGGTTCGCGCAGCGCGAACCTGGCTTGGCAGCGAAAGGAAAAGTCTTTCAAATAATGATTGTTAGCAGTCGATCATGCCCATGATAATCTTGGCGCAGGGAAATGTGATAGGCATTGGGCAAGCGCTCGTTGGCCAGCGCCATCACCGCTTCCCCTTGATCGTAGCCAATCTCCAAAAAGATCGCACCTTCTGGGCGCAGATAGTGGGTGGCTTGCTCTAATAACCGTTTGATCGCGTCTAGCCCTTCAGCGCCAGATTCTAGGGCCAATTTCGGCTCGTAGTCGCGCACATCGGCGTCTAGCTCTGGGTAGACCGTGCTGCTAATGTAGGGTAAATTCGCCACAATGACATCGACCGCTTCGGGCAGTGGCGTCAACAAATCGCCATGAAGCAGTTGAACCTGTTGGCGCTCATCCAGCGCGCTGATATTGGCCTGGGTCACAGCCAACGCGTCCTGGCTGAGATCAATCGCATAGACTTTGATCTGTGGCGCATTGGCGGCAATGGCTAGCCCAATCGCGCCACTGCCCGTGCCAACATCGGCTACCAAACGACAAGTTTCGGTATGGCCACTTATAAAATTCAAAACCGCATCAACCAGTAACTCGGTCTCTGGTCTGGGGATTAAGACGCGCCGATCGACCTGAAAATCCAGGCCATAGAATTCCTTGCGTCCAATCAAATAGGCGACTGGTTCATGACAGATCCGCCGCGTAATCAATTCAGTATAGGCATCGGCTTCTTCGGCAGAAAGCGTATACTCGTGATGCGCAAAGAGCCAACTGCGGTCTACACCCAGCACATGGGCAAGAATTACCTGTGCATCCAAACTTGCTGTGGGTGAGCCTGCCTCGTCAATGCGTTGGCGCGCAGAAATCAACGCTCGCCCTACGGTAGTCAAAGGCATGAGCCGCCAGACGATCTTTTGCCAAATCGAAGACGGTTGCGCGGCAACCGGAGAATCGTTTTGATTGGTTTGCAATGGCGTACTTTGTTGTGTTGCGTGTTGTGCTACATGTTGTGTGGTAGCAGGATGATGGTTGGATGATCGATCATGGGTCTTAGCTTTTTCACCACACTGTGAATCCACTGAACGCTGTAGCGAGAATGCTGGTCGAAGATTGACCTGCAAAATTGCCAAAATGGCCTCCTTCTCTAAACCTTGCTGAACGTTACCCGAAACGAGCTTTTGCTCCGCCGCGGCGAGCGTTGTTTTGCTATATGCCCAGTGATATGGAAATAGCTTTCAGACAACAACTCTGTCCGCGTTCGACTTCTTTGTCGATGAGAGCAGCGATGCGAGCCTGCGTGGAAAGACGTTCGCAATAATATATACTCCGCAGCAGCACATAAATACATTTTTATTCGGCAAAAAATGTACCTTTATGGCGCTGCTCAGTAAACAGTACGCTCTACAAAAATTCCCGAATAACTAGGAAATAGCGTAGATCATAACAACTTGGTGAGGCATTGGTTGCGCATTGCGCGGCAACTGGCGTGTGGCCGATGGCCGCTCAGCCATTACCCTCGGAGATGAGATTGAGTCGTTCGGCCTGATCCTGTTGCGCCAATTCGTCAATAAATGGATCGATGTGACCATTCATCACCGTATCCAACTGATAGAGGGTCAGGTTAATGCGATGATCGGTAACGCGATTTTGGGGGAAGTTATAGGTGCGAATCTTTTCACTGCGATCCCCCGAACGCACCTGGCTCTTGCGCGTTGCATCCATGTCATCGCGCTGCCGTTGCAGTTCATAATCGTACAAGCGTGTCCGCAAAACGCGCATGGCCTTGAGTTTATTTTGGAGCTGGCTACGTTCGTCTTGGCACTCGATCACAATTCCGGTTGGGATATGTACCAAGCGCACCGCCGAGTCCGTCGTGTTGACCCCCTGCCCACCCGGCCCGCTGGCGCGCGTCACGGTAATTTGAATATCGTTATCATTAATATCGACTTCGACTTCCTCCGCTTCGGGCAACACGGCAACTGTAGCAGCACTCGTATGAATGCGCCCCTGGCTTTCGGTGGCCGGCACCCGTTGCACGCGATGGACGCCGGATTCGTATTTCAGGCGGCTATAGGCCCCCTTGCCTTTGATAGCAAAGACCGCTTCTTTGACGCCCCCAATGCCTGTCTCGCTCACGCTAAGATTTTCTGTCTTAAACTTATGATCCTCTGCCCAACGCAGATACATGCGATAGAGTTCTCCGGCAAAGAGGCCCGCTTCTTCGCCGCCCGTGCCAGCGCGAATCTCCAAGATGACATTTTTATCATCCTTAGGATCTTTGGGCAATAGCAGTTGTTTCATCTGCTTTTCGAGAGCAGCCTGTTCGGCCTCAAGCGCCTCGATCTCTAGCTCGGCCAATTCGCTCAATTCGGGATCGCCTTCTTCGAGCATAAGCCGGTTTTCGGCCATCTGTTGCTCGACGGTGCGGTAGCGCCGGTAGGCGATGACCAATTCCTCGACATCGCTACGTTCCTGGGCCAACTCGCTCATGCGCCCGTAATCCGCCAATACATTCGGATCAGCCAATAGCTGTTCGATATCTGCAAAGCGCCGATTGATTCGTTCGATCTGTTCGTAAAGTTTGGACATAAGTTTATAGAATAAATTATTGCGTAAAAATAGGAAGATGACCCAGCGCGATCACATGGGCCCAATCCGCAGGGTTGCCTTCGGTAAAGACGGCCATCTCACCCACAAGGGTCGCATTGGCGGTTTCGACCAACGCTTTGAGACCACGCAGCGTGCTGCCCGTGCTGATCACATCATCCAGAATGACAACATTTTTCCCGACAATGAGGGATAAATCCTTACCGTCAATGTAGAGCGTCTGTGGCTTGCCGGTGGTAATGCTCACCACTTCGGCTTCCAGACAATCCACCATATAGGGTTTGCGCACCTTGCGTGCAACGACATAGGGTAACCCACTCTGCACAGAAAGCGCATGACCCAATGGCACCGCTTTGACTTCGGGCATAATCAACACTTGGGCTGTTGGGGGAATATGTGCCGCCAAGATGGTTGCTGCCCGCTCGACCACTTCCGTATCGCCCAGCATATTGAAAATGGCAATTTTTATCCCAGGGGCCACTTCAAAGATCGGCAGATCGCGTGTCAAGTCGCCAATTTGTACAGTATGAGTATGACCGTCGTAACTCATCTCATCTCCTGCTCATCGCTTTGCGCCACATCGGGCGGCCTGCGCGTTGCTATGACCTTTCACAAGCCTCTATTATACCATCATGATCAATGTTGCTCATAAAAAATCGCACCGTAGACATAACCGTAGAGATAACCGTAGACATAACCGTAGGGCACAGGTGCTTTATAGTTGTGAATGATCAATGACGAATGTATAGGCCCGCGCTTGACAGTCTTTCGGCATAATGATATTCTGTGCTCAATTGAGAATAAATCTCATTTGTTTTGTTGAAGAATTATGTAGAGGAATCGGCTATGACAACTGCATATCGCTTAGGCTATGTTGCCAAACTTTATCAATTTCTGATTGTCTTCCTGCTTATGGTTACTGGATGTACTGCCAACAATTCAGCGGGAAATGCGGGTGGTGTTACCCAAGCCGCAGAACATACAGAAGCAGAACATACGGTGGAAATGGCTGCCGCACCTGTTGATGTGCTCCCCGCGCTTACCCCAGTGGATCTGGCCGCCGGTGAAAAATTACAGGTAGTCGCTACCACAAATCTCGTGGCCGATATTGTTGCCCAGATCGGTGGTGATCATATTACGCTGCATACATTAATGGCACCGGGCATTGACCCGCACAGCTACACAACCACCCCACAAGATGTGCGCCTCCTGACCGATGCCGACGTAATTTTCATCAATGGCGTGCATTTAGAGGAAGCGCTGGATGAACTATTGGACACGCTCGCCGTCCCTGTGGTACCGGTCAGCGTGGGCGTTACGCTCAGTGAGTTAGCACCAGCAGAACACGAAGATGAGCACGCCGTTGAAGGTGAAGCCGCGCACGAAGAACATGATCACGCGGGGGCTGATCCACACACCTGGCAGAGCGTGGCGAATGTCAACGTGTGGGCGGAAAACGTTCGATCCACTTTAAGCCAACTGGATCCTGCCAACGCGGCTGCCTATCAAGCAGCTGCCGCTGCTTATCAGCAGCAACTAGCGACGCTCGATGGGGAATTGCGCGAAAAAATAGCGGAGATTCCAATAGCCAATCGCAAGCTGGTAACCGATCACGATACCTTTGGCTACTTTGCCCGCGACTACGACTTTGTGATCATTGGCGCGCTGGTGCCATCCCTCAGCACCACAGCAGAACCGTCAGCCCAAGCACTCGCGGCCCTGCAAGATCAAATTGTAGACGAAGATGTTAAGGCGATCTTTGTCGGCACCACCGTCAATCCACGTTTGGCAGAGCAGCTCGGCCAGGATCTGGGTATCCAAGTGGTCAGCCTTTATAGCGATTCACTCAGCGCGGCAGATGGACCGGCGGCCACCTATCTAGACTTTATGCGCTATAATGTGAATACAATTGTAGCGGCGCTGCAATAATTGGATGTAGCGTTTGTAGATACCAATGAAGTAAAAAAATTCGACCTCACAAATTATAATGAGGTCGAACTTTTTTACTTCTCAATTTAATTTTGTTTAGATAGTTGTCTCTGAGCCTCAAAAGAAATCAGGAGAAGAGATCAGCCCGGCAGTTGTCGGCGCTTGCCAAAAACATTGGCGGTAAGTATTACCAGACTGCTGGCCCAACGTACCCATACGGGTGTGGCCAAACGGATGATTGTGCGTGGTCGAGCCGGTTTTGTCAAGCTGTAGAGCCAGACACCAATGGCGAAAAGGCCAAGCGCCATGCTCATTTGTATCGCTTCTATCAACATGCTACCAAGGTCCCCTCTATGCATTGCTTTGTGCATCTATGGTGGAAAAGCTTCCACACACATGGATGTTACCGTAGTACTAGAATGGACTCTATTATGGCATATAGTACGCAGAAATCAAGAGCATATTACCCTTTACTTCTTTACTCGCGTGTACGGTCATGCCATAGTAGATCTATAACATGGGTTATGGCAGAACCGTAACTTCGATTAATAATGATAGCTAACCTTGGTTAATTGAATCGTTAGCCGGCGTAAATTTTCTCTATAATGGGCCAACTTGGCCGAAAGCTGTTGCTTTTCTGCGCCAGTTGCATCCCATTCATGCACAGGTTACAATACCAGCATACACCAGTGCCACACACGCGACACTGTTTCCCCAGCCATTCAAGATGCCGATCAGGAGGAATCATGCTACCCATAATTGATACACACCAACATCTCTGGGACCTGAATGAATTTACGCTGCCCTGGCTCGATGGCGCGCCGACCATCAATCAAAGCTATCTACAAAGTGACTATGCCGCGGCGACTGCTGGCTTGAATGTCGTGAAAGCCGTCTATATGGAGGTCGATGTTGCGCCTGCCCAACAAGTTGCCGAGGCGCGCTACATTATTGAGCAATGTGAACGCGATGACACGCCAACTGTCGGCGCGGTGATCTCTGGGCGTCCTGCCTCGGACGAGTTTGCGGCCTATATTACTCAATTTAAAGGCAGTCCTTATATCAAAGGGGTGCGCCAGGTCTTGCATGGGCCGTCAACGCCCGCCGGTTATTGTCTCCAGCCGACTTTTGTCCAGAGTATCCAATTGCTCGGCGAATTAGGCATGAGCTTTGATCTCTGTCTACGTGCCGGCGAACTGGCCGACGCGGTCAAGCTGGTGGAGCAATGTCCTGGGACACGCTTTGTCGTCGATCACTGTGGCAATGCGAACCCCAATATCATTGCCGGCGCAGCGGCTGACGAGTCAGCGGGTGGGCGACCCCATACGCGCCAACAGTGGCTGGATGACATGCAAGCGCTGGCCGACCGCCCGAATGTGATCTGCAAAATTTCGGGCATTGTGGCGAGTGCCACCCCTGGCAAGTGGAACGCGGCGACCTTGGCACCCACCGTCAATCATTGTTTGAACGCCTTTGGCCCCGATCGCGTGGTCTTTGGCGGTGACTGGCCTGTCTGTACATTGGTTGCGTCCTACCGCGAGTGGGTCACTGCCTTGCGCGAAATTATTGCCGAGCGCAGCGAAGCCGAGCAGCGCAAATTGTTGCACGACAACGCCGAACGTTTCTACGGTCTTGCCTAAATCGGTAAAGCATAGCACAGTCGATAGCGGCTGGCGACGTGACCGCCAGCCGCTTTGCGAAAGGGGTAGGTGATGGGCAACGGCAGATGGCGGATTGGTCTATTGGGAGCTGCGCGGATTGCGCCCAATGCGTTGATTTACCCTGCCCGCCACGTTGACACGGTAGAGATTGCCGCCATCGCGGCGCGCGATCCGCAAAAAGCCCAGACCTTTGCCACCGCCCATCACATTCAGCGTGTCCATGATTCTTATGCGGCGCTGCTGGCCGACCCCACGATTGATGCCATCTACAACCCGCTGCCCAACCACCTGCACGCTGAATGGACGATTCGTGCGTTGCAAGCGGGCAAGCATGTCCTCTGTGAGAAGCCAATCGCCGCCAATGCCGCCGAAGCCGAACGTATGGCCCAGACGGCGGACGCGACTGGGCTGGTTTTGATGGAAGCTTTTCACACGCTCTATCATCCCCTGGCGGCACGCATGAAGGCGATCATGGATAGTGGCGAGTTGGGCAGGGTGCAGCATGTCGATGTGCAGTTTTGTACGTTGATGTGGCGCTGGTGGGATATTCGTCTGCGCTATGATTTGGCGGGCGGCGCAACCATGGATCTTGGCTGTTATGCGATTCGGCTGCTGCGGTTTCTTCTGGACGCCGAGCCAGAAGTCGTACAAGCCCACGCCCATTGCTTCACCCCCCAAGTGGATCGCTGGATGGCCGCCGATTTGCGCTTTCCCAATGGAGTGACCGGTTCCTTTACCTGTGCTTTCCTGTCGCGCAAACTGATCCGCATTACGGCGCGTGTTACCGGTGACCAAGGTGAGCTACGGGTCATCAATCCCATCTTGCCCCAACTCTTTCATCGTCTTTACGTGCATAGCGCCAATGGCAAACGTACCGAGCGGTTGCCCAGCGCCAGCACTTATATAAATCAGTTGCACGCCTTTGTGCAAGCTGTGCAAAGTAAAATAGCACCCCTCACCGATGGGCGCGATGGCGTCGCCAACATGCGTGTGATTGATGCCGTCTATGCCAAAGCCGGTCTGCAACCGCGTGGTGGATAAGAATTAGACCTTATTCCGATTTAATTTTGTGAATTCGTAGGTGCGGTTTGTAACCGCACAACGCTGGTGCCACCCTGATTGTGCGGTTACAAACCGCACCTACCAGAACCACCATACCCTATTTTGTCGCCCAAAGAACAAATATCGGCTCATTTGGAATCCATGTGGTTGACAAGGATACCACCGGTTGAAACCGGCGGCTGCCACGAAAAACCTGCTTAAGCAGGTTTGGCATAGCAGGCGTCGAATTGATTCGACGCT